>JBFRWJ010000549.1:0-9213 GCA_051439525.1 Spirulina sp.
GCTTGAAGGAGTTCATAAGAATGAGTCGCAAGAATATACTGATTGCTTGATGCCCATTTCTTAAGATCGGAAACAACTTTATATTGCCAATCTGGATGTAAAGCAATCTCAATTTCATCCATTAAAACAATTGCATCTTCTATATTATAATATCTTAACCACATATAGATACTAAGTCGTTTGAGTTCGCCGTGACTTAAGTCTTCTGGATAAAGTTCTATTTCTTCATTATCTTGAATTAATTTGAAATTGACTTCATCAAAATTGTCTTTAATATTGATTCTTTTATTAGCTAACATTGAATTTAGGTCTTGTAAAAGATTTTTATAGCTGTTTCCATATTCTCCTTTTTCTGTCATTTCTTGAAAGTCGCGATCGCGAGCCTCTATTAGTGATTTAAGTAAAAGATCGAGAGCAAAAAAATCATAAGCAAAAAAATTGGATAATTTAGACTGTGCAGATTTTATTGCTATATTGTAATTGCCAAAATAACTCCTTGTGTCAAACAAAGATTGTCGGATTTGCAAATTAAGAAAGAGAAAAATTTGTGTGATAGGAGCAGTCAGAAATATCTTTTTAGAGACTTCATTTAAAAAAGATTTACCTTGTGATAAATCTATGTCTTTAATATGGCATAATAAAACATCTTGTTCAAACTTATCATCATTACTTGAATAATTGCAAATATATATTAAATTTTGAGAATCTAAATATGTTCGAGCTTCTAGTATCTTGCTTTCAAAAATTTTATATTTTTCATCAAAAGATGAAAGTTCTATTTTTTGCGACTTTATCAATTCTTCTAGTGCTTTATGAACTTCCTCAATTGATAAATTATTTAGGTTTTCAGTTAATCCGGGAATCATCCCGATTTTGCTACATTCTTGTTGAAAACGAATTTGTTTATTTTCATTATCTTCAATCTGTTTAATTCGTTCAAGATTCTTAAGATTTGACTCTAAATTTTTTATATAATTATTTTTAGATATTTGAGAACTCTTTATTTTCTCTAATTCTACGTGTATCGAAAAATTTAGATTTTTATTGCTTTCTTCTCTTTCTAAGCCCAATAATTCATAAAAAGATGAATTCTGCGAGACCAAAAACTCTAAAGTTATAGATTGATTCTGATGCAGTATCTCAAAAGTTGCTAATATTCTTTTATGATTATTCTCTTTAACTTTAAATTTGAAAAGAAGATTCTTTAAAAACTCTATCCGATTTGGATCGCCAGAACAATGTAATAAAACAAAAATCAACTGTAATAATGTACTTTTCCCACCACCATTCAAACTACCGAGAGGAAAAATCTTAGGAAAGAAATCTGGCTCGAAGGTAATATCAACATCTTGTAAGACGCGAAAATCTGGGACTTGAACTCGTTTTAAAAACATAACCCCTCCTAATCCTTCTCAGAAATGACGTGCGGGTTGCAGCAGCTACAGACGCGCTACATCCGACCATTGTAACAAAAAGATTGTTGTCCCTCCCATTACCCATTCCCAATTTCCCACTACCCAGTAAAAAGAGCGTACCAAGGCACGCCCTTTTCATTCTATTTCTTAACTGAAAATCGGGATTAGAACTCGATTTCTGCGGCTTGAACTCGTTCGATTTGTTTCTTCTTCAAAACGAGGAAAGTTTGCGAAAGTGCAATAGCTGCAAAGAAGAGCAATAACCAACCGATACGGACGGGATCTTGCAGGACGATTTCCGCGTCTTCTTGACCGAAACCACCGACATTCGGATCCGAGGTTAATGCTTCTCCAGCCGCAACTTCTTGACCTTCAGAAACAATCAATTCCGGACCCGGAGGAAACTCGTCTACAACAGATTCGCCCTCGGGAGTTTGAATGGTTACGTTGTAATTAAAACCGTCGGGTTGACCGATCGCGGTAATGGTTCCCGCAGCAGAAGCAGTAAAGACATTATTATTGCTTTTATTTCCTGCCGGATAAACCTGTCCGCGACCGCGATTTCCGCCTAAGTGAATGGGGAATTTACCGAAGTGGACATCTTTATTGGTTTTGGGGTCGGGAGACAGAATCGGGAAAGTGAGTTCCTGATATTGGTCGCCAGGCAACGGACCGATAATATAAACGTTATCTTGGTCTTCCCGATAAGGTTGGAAATAAAGGCCGCTGACCTTTTCCTGTAACTCTTCAGAAAGGCGTTCGGGAGGTGCAATGGTAAAGCCTTCCGGTAACATTAAGACCGCACCGACATTCAAACCCCCTTTTGAGCCATCTCCCAAGACTTGTTGGGAATCCAAATCGTAAGGAATGCTCACCACCGCCTCAAATACCGTATCCGGCGTAACCGACTGAGGGAGTTCGATTTCTACGGGTTTTTCCCCTAAATGACAGTTCGCACAAGCGAGACGACCCGTTGCCTCTCGCGGGGTTTCCGGGGCGGTTTCTTGGGCCCAAAAGGGATAAGCCGCAGCCGTTTGCGGTGCGATCGCATCGCTGGTAAAAAAGATTGCTAGGGTAGCAAGGAGCAAAACCGCAATTTTCAGGGTAATTTGCTTGCTCGTTTGCCACAAATGTACAAAGGGTGTTCTCATCTCGATCGCTAAAACCTTTAAAATTTGCTCGAATAAAGATCGATCCCCGAAGGCATTAAGCCCACCAAGGATCTTCATCGGTACGAAAATCGGTTTCCGTCCAAGGGGTAAATTCTACTTTGTCATCTTCGGTCACTGTCGCATGAGCCAAAGCCAGAGAAAGCGGTGCCGGACCGCGAATCACTTTCCCTTCCGTGTTGTATTGGGATCCGTGACAGGGACATTTGAATTTATTTTCTGCCTGATTCCAAGGCACGACACAACCCAAATGAGTGCAAATGGCGTTTAAACCATAATCGCGCAAAGAATTCTCCTCGTTGACAATCAAATAGGTGGGATCGCCTTTTAACCCTTGGGAGAGGGCGCGATCGCCGGGGATGGGATGGGCAGCCAGAAATTCGCTAGCAAGGATATCATTGCCTAAAGCATCTTTCGCCGTCACGCCACCGCCAGCACCACCACTCGAAGGGGGAATAAAATATTTTACAACGGGATAGAGCGCCCCGAGGGCGGTTCCCGTAATCGTCCCAAACGTCAGCAAGTTCATAAATTGCCGACGACCGATATCGGGAACATCTGAAGGGATGGAAGATTGTGCCATATCAAAATGCCAGAATTTGGTTTTTGTAAACAATCCTGAAGAAAGTTTCAGAATCGAGCGCAGTCGGGCTAAAGCAAGTCTGTTCAGACTTTTTAGCCGTAAGAAAGTTTAGAAACGTTAACACTCTGCTTTAAATTATTACAGAAAAGGGGTAATTACAGGCTTCCACCCCGCGATCGTTCTAAGAATTAAGGAAAAAATCGGGAGAATTATGACGGCAGAGGAACTCAGGGCATTATTGCTGAGAAAATGGGGACGCTCTTACGACGTGCGCTTGCGGCAAACCAAGGGAACGATTTATCTGCAGGTGATGTGGAAATATTTAGAACAGCAGTCTTTTCCTCTGAGCGAGGCGGAGTATTTAGAGCATTTACAAGGGGTAACGGCTTATCTCAATGCTTGGGGAGGCGAGTCTCAGGTTCGAGAATACATCGAAACAACAACAGAACGCCCGCGTTTGGGAAAAGCCGTCAGCTTTCCCCTCGATCTCGGAGAAAGAGCTTCAGAGTGGATTGTAGAAGATATTTGACTGGGTTATTGGTTATTGGTTATTGGTTGTTGGTCGTTCCCTCACTGGTGACCCTTCGGGGCAGTGCTTCTTACAGCCGGACGCAGGTTCCGGCTTAAGCACTGACTGGTGACTGGTGACTGAAAAGACTGGTGACTGGTGACTGAAAATTCCCTATCCCTGTTTGCTGATGCGATCGGCGAGGCGCGTTGTTTCGGGGAGTCGATAGCGAGGGGTGCAGCGCAGGACGTAATCGATCGCCGTGGGTAAACTAATTTTATGACCGATGGAAATATAGAGGGGTGTAACATGGGTCTGCGATCGCAGTACCGCCCCAATAATCTCCCCCCCATCTCGCAAAGGTTGCCAACTGCCTCGCTCTACAGGCACCTCTTCATATTCGCCAATAAAGCGGGTTTTGGCGACTCCAATGGTGGGAATATCGAGTAAGACCCCTAAATGACAGGCTAACCCAAAACGGCGCGGATGGGCGTATCCCTGACCGTCACAGAGAATCAGATCCGGCATTGTGGTAAGTTTTTGCAGGGCTTCGATTAGGGCGGGAATTTCGCGAAAGGACAGAAATCCGGGAATATAGGGAAAATTGGTGGGAATTTTAACTGAAGCGCGATCGACGGGTTTTAAATCGGGAAAACTTAGCACAACAACAGCAGCTTTTGTGGTCGAGTCGTCTTTCTCAAACCCCGCGTCCACTCCAGCAACATAGCGCACTTCTGTAAAGCGATCGCTTTTAATCACGCGATCGCGCAAGTCTGCTTGTATTTGCTCAGCTTCTTCTTCTGTCGGCGACCAATTATGCTGGATTCTTGTTAGTTGTTGGTTGTTAGTTGTTGGTTGTTGGTCGTTCACTGTTTGCTGCCTACAGATAACTGTTCCCCGTTTACTGATAACTGTTTACTGTTCGCTGTTCACTGATTCATTGTAGCGATTCATTTCTGGACTGAGAGCGCCGTACACGCCAGTAATTTGCTGGCGACAGCAATCGATGGCAAAATCGTTAAAGTCTTGGGGCGAGACGCCAAACATTGACTCGAAGGTGTCCGATCGCACGCGACAAAAACGGGGACGTTGTTCGTAAATGCGGCATTCTCGCGTCTGGCGATCGTAATGAATGCACCACCCTCCTTCTCCCACCATGCTCAGATAGCGATCGAGTTCCTCGGGAGAAAGATATTCTTCCAGCTCGGGACGATCTGCCGGATCGAGGTGACAGCAAGCACCGCACTGTTTTACGCAACGCCAAACATCCATTCCTATCCCCCTAAGTTCCCCTTGATAACATCCAAACCCTATATTGTACACCCCAATCCTTAACGACGCATCCCAGAGTTTTACAAATTGTGTAGTTTTGTATCGTTCATGAAAATCGGCCGCCTTCCGGTTATGATATACAGTGAATTTTTGGTTTCTTTTCTCACATTGGGTTGACTAACAACATAAAAAATATGGACATTTTAACAGACATCTTAGCAAATATTAACTTTGAAGTCATTTTTCAACTCTTGTTTGTCGGCTTGATTTTGATTTCGGGTCCCATCGTTATCTTTTTGTTGGCTCTCAACAAAGGAGATATGTAAAGGCGGTTTTCTGTAAAATCGTCGATCTGAAACGATCGCTTAAATTAATTCCAAACTTTTTTGGACAGAAAATCCTCTCTTTTTAGAGAGGATTTTTTGATAGAATACTTGCTGCAAACAGTCCGGTTACGCGATCGCCAAGGGCAGGAAGATCGGAACGATGTTCAATCGAAAAGAACTTGTAATTTTTTCTTACATTTTTTGTCACTTTCTGAAAACGATCGCTATATTGAAAATATATGAGTTGCGCTCAATTTCAAACAAAATGAACGTTAAAGCATTTCTTTTGGCTTCAATTATTGGTTTGTCTGCTCCCGCGATCGCCAACATCGCGATCGCACCCAGTGCTGTTGCTCAACCTGCTCCTCTCGGGACATTTGGGAATAGTGAATGGACGGTAACAATTAGTTACTACAATAATTCCTATTATTATGTTGGTGCGAACAAACAAACGGGAGATTGGTTAGAATTAAGCGGTGCTGCGATATCGGGAAATAGCAACCGCTCTATTTATACGTGGAATAATAGCGGTTATCGGTATCAAGTCAGTTGGCAACCCGCCGATCGCAATGTTATTCGCTTGCAAGTTTATACTCCCAACGGACAGCAAGTTTTAAACCAGTTGCTCTATCGAACTGACGGTTAACGGATAACGGATAACTGTTAAAATTCGGGGTCATCTTCCAAGGTTTCAATTAATAAATCCATGCGTTCTTTGCCTTCATTTAGGAAAGTTTCGCACTGATGCAATTGTTTGACGGCGACTTCAAATTGGTCGAAGACTTCTTCAAGGGGTAACGCCCCCGACTCAATTTTTGCCGCGATCGCTTCGATTTCTGCTACCGCTTCTTCGTAGTTCCATTCGGGTTTATCAATCATTCGCTTGGAGAATTTCGGTCACTTTTACTTTAAGTTGTCCTGTCGCCAATTGTACGGTAAATTCTGTCTCGCCGTCTAAATCCCGAGGGTGACGAATAATTTTTCCTTGTGAGTTTCTAATTACGGCATAGCCGCGATCGAGGACGGCTTGCGGATCGAGGGCTGCGAGTTTTTCTCGCAAGAGGTCTTGGCGGGAAAATGCCTTTTGTAAGATTAAAGCGCGATCGGGAAAAACGGTGAGGTATTGTTTTAACTTTTGCAGGCGATCGCTCTCCTCGGTAAATCTTCTCTCAATGGCACTTAAAAAGGCTTCTCGGCGCTGTTGCTGCTGTTTTCGTTCCGTATCCCATCTCTCCCGTACCGAGGCGAATAGTGCCATTTTGCAGCGATACAGGTCTTCTTGCAATTGCTTGGAGTCCGGGACGATCGCTTCGGCTGCAGCCGTAGGGGTATGGGCGCTAAAATCCGCCGCGAGATCCGCGAGGGACTCGTCCCTCTGGTGTCCGATCCCCGTGACGACGGGGCGCTGGCAGTTCGCGATCGCTCTGACGACTCGTTCGTCATTAAAACAGCTTAGATCCTCCGTCGCCCCCCCGCCCCGGGCTAAAACGATGAGTTCGGCGCGATCGTCTCTTTCCACCCGTTGTAAGGCTCTCGCGATCGAGGGCGGCGCTAAATCCCCCTGTACGATGGCGGGGGATAACAACACTTGCAGGCTCGGATAGCGGTGTTTGAGGGTGCGTTGAATGTCTCCCCAAGCGGCGGCGGTGGAGGAGGTAACCACGGCGACGATGCGGGGATGGGCGGGTAAGGGACGCTTTCTATCCGGGTCGAAAAGTCCTTCACTTTCGAGACGCGATCGCAGTTGTTTGTATTGTAAGGCTTGCAGTCCTTCCCCTGCTGGCAGCACTTGTACGACGTTGAGTTGGTATTCTCCGCGTTTGGGGTAGAGTCGCACGCTTCCCAAAGCCACGACTTGTTCTCCCGGTGTCGGAGTTTGCACTAATTTCCCCCGTAATTTGCCCCAAACTACACCACGAATGGAGGCGCTCCCCTCGCGATCGCTTAATGTGAAAAATAAGCCGCTTTGATAATCTCGGGCGCTCGTGACTTCTCCAATGACCCAAATTTGTTGTAAATAGTTGTCTTCTTCGAGGAGGTCTTTGATGTAGTCGGTGAGTTCTGCGACGGAAAAAGCGGGATTTGAGAGCATAATGAAGGGATAATGGGTGTTTAAATTTGTATCCTATCGTGTCGAGGAAATCCGATGACCCCAAAAATCGGGTTTCTAGCCTCCAGCTCGAGCCGGAGGTACCGATCGGGACTTACGAGATTGCGCCCCCCTAGCCCCATCCTTGAAAAGCGAAGTATCCTTTGGCTTTGGACGGGAGGGGGATTGGGGGATTTAGGGGGCAAGGGGCGTAAATCCTACTGATAACTGATAACTGAAATGACCTCTGAAACCGATGTTCTGATTGTTACCGTGACTGAAGTGGAAAGTCGTGTCGTTATGAAGGCTTTTAAGGAGAAAAGCGATCGCAAAGCCACCCCCGATATGCCTCTAGCCTCAACTCGATTTTCTCGTTTCGAGCGATTAGTATCTTTGAAGTCACACTCTCCGTGTTGAGGGATTCACATTCTCTTTTCCTTCCAGCCCATTTGTATTTCATTTGAAGCACACAAAGATTACTTTCGCCAGCAGTATCCGTATTCCTTCCATACCCCTTTACAAGATCCAAGACGCAATCTGGGAATTGAATCATAATCTTGCCACCCTTGTTTTGAACCATAAGCCTGCCATTGCGGCAAAGTTATGGGTAAAGTTACAGTAAACTTCTTGGAAGCTGTTTCCGAATTTATGGAGCTAAGCGGACTTGAACCGCTGACCCCCTCAATGCCATTGAGGTGCTCTACCAGCTGAGCTATAACCCCGTAACGTCTATTCATCTAAGCGTATTTACCATCTTCTCACAAAGACTGAGTTTTTGTCAACCCTTCTGACAAAATTTAATCTTTAATTTGAGTCTCCTTGACATTCAAGTCTTCAAAATGTAAGAGGATCAACCCATTTGGGCTAAGGAGCTCATGCAGTGGTTCATTAAAAAATAAACAACCATTAACGCTCCGGCAGATAGGGAAACCAAGAGTCCCGCCAACAGCAAGGAAAATTCGCGCTTGTGAAAAGATTCCTGCATCAGATGCAACGACCATGCCACCAGAGCCACATCAAAGATTAAAATAGGAATCAGCATATTCTTACAATTTGTAAACTTTTCTCTATTCTAATACACAATTTTCTCAGAGATGCAGGAAATCTGGCAAAAAAATGTAGGCAATATTACGGATTGCGAACGGGAACGCGCTGTTTATGTAAATATTCTTTAATTTCTGCGATCGTTAATTGCCCATAATGCAGGAGTGAAGCCAAGAGAGCGGCTTCGGCTTTCCCTTCGTCAAAGGCTTCGTAAATATGATGCACCGTCCCTGCTCCCCCCGACGCGATCGTGGGGATTTCTACCGCATCTGCGATCGCTCGAGTCAGTTCTAAATCGTACCCGGCTTGGGTTCCGTCCGCATCCATACTGGTGACTAATAGCTCCCCCGCCCCCCGTTGCGCGACTTCCTTAGCCCATTCAAGGGCATCGAGTCCAGTATTTTCCCGACCGCCTCGCACGTAAACGTCCCAACCCAAATTCTCGGAATCCTTTCTGCGCTTGGCATCGATTGCCACGACGATACACTGGTTGCCAAAGCGATCGCTCGCTGCATTGACAAAATCTGGGTTTCTCACGGCGGCAGAATTAATGCTCACTTTATCCGCCCCGGCTCTTAACAATTTTTTAATATTTTCTAAGGAATTGATGCCGCCGCCAACGGTTAAGGGGATGAACACCTGTTCTGCCGTGCGGTAGACCACATCTAAAATAATGTCCCGCTCCTCGTGGGTGGCAGTAATATCGAGAAAGACCAACTCATCAGCTCCCGCTTCATTGTAAGCGCGGGCCAATTCAACGGGATCCCCGGCATCTTGCAGATCGACAAAATTAACCCCCTTAACAAC
>JBFRWJ010000550.1:0-4172 GCA_051439525.1 Spirulina sp.
CTTCTGTTAAACTAAAAATGCCGCGAATAAACTTGATAGGATACCCATCTCGTAGATAATCCATGAGATCGTAAAGAGTAATGCGCGTTCCCGATATTGTTAATCCTCTCTCGGTTCGCACGATCGCAGGTTTTCCGTTTAATTCTCTCATCACTGTTTTGTCTCTAGTTTAACGCTTGAAAATCGGACGCGATCGCCTTCAATTTTCCACAATGACTACAGTTCCCATCTCCACTTTCTCAAACAAGGCCACAATATCCGCATTGCGCATCCTCACGCATCCATGGGAAACCGCTTGACCGATTAATTCTTCATTGGGAGTGCCGTGAAAGCCGATCGCATTGTTTCCATCGCTCCAAAACCCAATCCAACGCACTCCGAGGGGATTATCCTTACCGGGAGGGACAATTTCTTGGGTAAAGGGATGCTGCCAGGTGGGATTAACCACCTTTTGAAAAACCTGAAAATTACCCGTTGGGGTTTCCCAACCTTTGCGACCGATCGCGACAGGATAGCTGACGATTAATTCCTCACCTTCGTAATAATAAACCCGGCGATCGCTCAGGCGCAAAATTAAACGATATTCGCGAACTTCGGGTAAAAATTTATCGGCATTCCCTAAAGGGGGAATTGCCAATAAAGATGTAAATTGCGATCGCGTAATGTCTTCTAGGGGAGATGCCAAAACTGGGCTATGCAGTCCCAATAAGCATAAACCCAGCCCCAAAATCCAAAAATACTGTTGGTTGCGATCGCGTTGTATCATCATAAAATAAGGTGGGCCGTGCCCACCCTAAAAATCATTTTGCTTAATTTTGGACGATCACCGTCGTTCCCATTTCTACTTGCTCGAACATGGCAACGACATCTTTGTTATACATCCTCACGCACCCATTAGAGGCTGCTTTGCCAATGGAAGAAACCGTCGGGGTGCCGTGAAAGCCGATAATACCATTAGACATTTGTGCAAAACCGATCCACCGCAATCCTAAAGCACTATTGGCTCCCGGTGGAGTCACCCGTCCCGTCCAAGGACTTTGCCAGATGGGATTTTCGATCATTTGGAAAACCTGATAGGTTCCCGTGGGGGTAGGGGTTTGCGCTTTCCCGATGGCCACCGGATAACTGGCGATCGTTTCGTCTCCCCGTTCCACATAAACTCTGCGATCGCTTAAATCCAAACGCAAGTGAGTTACGGCGGTTTCGGGAAGGTAGCGATCGCCGCTACCGAGAGGGGGAACTTCGAGAGAAGCCAAACTGGGAATATCGAATTCGGAAACGGAATCCTCCGACGCGATCGCTGGTCCTTGTGGAGCGATCGCCAAAACGGCCAAGCTGGAAACCACAACCATTAAGCTGCGGGCAATGCGCTGATTTCTGACCCATGCCATCATTATTACAGTCCTCACCAAAACGGAATTTAGAGAAATTTCAGGAAAAGTTATGGATTTGCCTTTTTAGATATTGTAGGCGAAACCTGAAAGTTACCTGAGAAATTTTTTTCTCGTTCATTGTTCTGACGCAAGAAAATTTATACTGGTTTCTGAGTCCGTCTCGAGCCGAGCCAATCTCTGGATTGCCAAGTTCGCAAACCCTTCCCCGATCTTCCGATAACCGTTCGCTGATACCTATTAACTGTTTACTGTTCGCTGATGTGTACCATGCAACGGTCTAAAGTGCTAAAACATTTCGGTAAATGGCTGATTTTCAGTATTTTAACGCTTTTGGTGGCGACCCATCCCGCCATCCTCAACGCACAAATGCCAGCCAATTTAATGGAAAAAGCCCCTGTTGTCGTCGATGGGAAGGCGTTATTTGAAGTCGGAGGGTTTGGCAACTTTTCTCCTCAAGAACGCGCTAAATTTATTAACCAGAGGTTAAAAACGGAGGTCGAGTCTCCAAGCGCCGAAGAGGTTCGAGTCCTGCGAGAAAACGGACACGTTATTTTGCAAATTGGCGATCGCTATCTCCTCACTCTAACGGAAAACGATCTCCTGTCTGCATCGACAGCGTTTCAACAAGGAGAATTATGGCGCGATACCATTGACATTGCCATCGAGGAAGCGAAAGAACAGCGCACCCCAGAATACCAACGAAAAGCCATAATTTCGATGGTGTCTTATTTGCTGGGGTCGATTGTTTTTATTATTGTTTTACGTCTTATCGTTCGATTTACCTCGAACAAAGTTTTCCAGTGGATCGGCAATCCCGATCATCCCCTCTATTCTTGGAAGCAACCCGCTAAGTTTTTGTTGCAGGTGATTTGGTTTATTCTCGATGTTGGCATCTGTTTGGGGGTCTTTTATTGGATTAGCGATCGCTTGCCCCAAACTCGGATTTTACGCTATCGATTTTTCGGGTTTCTGTCCGAACCGATTATTCGGATCAGCCAAACGGATGCAAAATCCATTCAAGATGTTGTCGCTTTAGTTTTGATGAGTTTGGGACTGTGGTTTTTTATTAGTTTAATTTCTCGTGTATTGCAAGGTTATATTTGCAAGCAAGCGGGGCAAGATTCGGGGAATTATGAGGTGATAGCGGTTTTAATTCGCTATGCCTTAATCGGTATTGCTTTTTTGATTTTACTGCCCTTGTGGGGCTTAGATTTAGCCTCTCTCGCTATCCTTGCCAGCTTCCTCGGAGTAGGGATTGGGTTTGGGGTACAAAATATTGTTAATAATTTCGTCAGTGGTTTGATTATTGCCCTCGAACGTCCGATTAAAGTGGGGGATTTTGTGACGGTTGCGGGGTTGGAAGGAACGGTGGAAAGAATTGGCTCTCGCAGTACGATTATTCGTACCCTCGATCGCGTGACTATTGTTGTCCCGAATTCTCGATTTTTAGATTCGGAAACGATCAATCGCAGTTATGGAGATCCCGTGTCTCGTTTGAAAATTGCGATCGGGGTTGCTTATGGTTCTGATGTCTCTTTAGTTCGCAAGGCATTATTAGAAGTTGCCACCAGTCATCCGGAGGTATTATTGCGACCGAAACCGCAAGTTTGGTTTCTAGAATTTGGCGAGAGTTCGCTTAATTTTGAGTTGCGAGTTTGGACGGCAGATCCGAGGCAACAATCTCGCATTAAAAGTGATTTGAATTATCGGATCGATGCGAATTTGACTCGTTATAATATTGAAATGCCTTTCCCCCAACGGGATTTAAACGTGCGCTCTCCAGAGTTACAACAGTTGGTTCAATCGCTGCAGCAGCAATATCCACCCGTATCGGTAGATCCGCAAGAAGTTGCAGCAGAAAATAAGGGAGATTTTTCCCTGAAAAATGTTGCCATGACCATTGAAGAAAAGGATATGAAAGCAATTACCGCTAAGAATCTCAATCAGTTGGATTTAGAAGCCTTGGTTAAAGAAATAAAAGGTTCTGAAGGCATTGAAATTAAGGATCGCCGCTATCGTTTGAAAACCTATCCTCGCTGTTTTATTGGTGCGGAATTGGTGGATTGGTTGATGATGCGAGAAGAGTGCAGTCGGGAAGAAGCGATCGCGATCGGGGAACATCTTCGCAAGCGGGGTATTATTCACCACGTTACCGACGAACATTCGTTTCAGGATGAGTATTTGTTTTATCAGTTTTATTATTGATGGGTGGAGATGCGATCGCTGGAAGTATGGTAAAATATTGGCAGAGCCGCTTGATAAGTTGAGGGAGGAATTTATGGATAACTCAACTCTTGCATCCCAAGAATCTCAAGAAACTCGCGATCGCGCTTTAGATTCGGGATGGGATCGAGAAGAACAACTCAGAAAAAATCAAAAAGCTATGAAATTTCTTCAAGCAATGATAGATCGCAACCAAAGTAGAAAACCAACGGATGAAGATTGGGAGTTTTGGCGACGGGTTTATGAAACAATCGATCGCTATCGTCCCGTGGGACAAAAATTATTTTCCGAAGAATGATCGCGATCGATGATAGTTTTTTTAGATAGCGGAATATTAGGTTTACTTTCTAATCCTAACTCTTCTCTAGAAGTTGATGAATGTACGAGATGGTTGTATTCTTTACTTGCGAGAAGTGTTAGGGTTGTAACGTCGGATATCTGTGACTACGAAGTTAGGCGTTCGTTAATTATCAATTTGAAACAAAATCACAAAGTTAATGGATTAGAAAACATCAACGACTTAAAAAAAATTAATTAGTTTCTTTATTTAACAAA
>JBFRWJ010000551.1:0-5181 GCA_051439525.1 Spirulina sp.
GGATCATTGGGCGCAAGGTTTTATTCGTCGCCTTGCCAGTGTAGAGTTAATCAGTGGGGTTGGGGATGGCAGTTTTAAGCCCGATGCCCCCATCAACCGCGCCCAATATGCCGCTCTTTTGGTGAAATCCCTTAACCCCCCCGCCATTCGTCCGGCGGCACAGTTTCTCGATGTCGGGGAGAATTTTTGGGGGCTGGAAGCGATCGATCGCGCCTATCAGGGGGGATTTATTTCTGGCTTTCCCGATCGCACCTTTCACCCCGACCAACAGTTGCAACGCCTGCATCTTTGGGTCTCCTTGGCGGGGGGGTTGGGTTTATCGGGAGGGGATGAGAGTGTCTTGAGTCGCTACAGCGATCGTCAGGAGATTCCCGCTTATGCCCGCAGTGCGGTGGCGGCGGCGACGCGATCGCGCTTAATTGTTAATTATCCCGATCGCGATCGCCTCCTCCCCAAACAAAATGCAACCCGGGCGGAAGCGGCGGCGGCTATTCATCAGGTGTTGGTTCATCAAGAGAAAATGAGCGCCCTCTCTTCCCCTTATATTGTCTGAAAAGTCGATGTTACTGTAATAATTTTTCCAAAACCGCACCGACGACGCGCGGATCTCGATCTTGACGGAGGCGATCGCGTGCGGTTTCGGCGCGAGAACCCTCGAAAGCATTTAAGGTGCGAGCCGCATAGTAACGGGTGCGCCACAATTCTGCATCTACAAAGGTGAGGAGTTTTTCGAGCGCTTCTTCCTCTCGATTCGATCCGGCCAGCAGTCCCAAACAAGACATCGCCGATTCTCGCACGGTCGGATCTTTATCTGCCAGTCCCATCGTGCAAATTTCGTAAATCGCTTCCGAGTCGGACAGTTCGACTAATACGGCTAAAATGCTGCGTCGCACTAACCAATGGGTATCTTGACGAAATATTTTAATGAGATGAGGTGTCGCTTTTTCTCCATATCTCGCTAAAGAATTCGCTGCTTCGGCTCTCACATTATAGTCTTTGTCATTCGCGATCGTCTCGAGCAGGCAATGGTAAGCCGTCTCGTTTTGCTTATTTCCCAACCCCATTGCCACGAAGGAGCGCACTACAAACACCGGATCGTGCAACCGACTTTGCAGCAAGGGAACGGCGGTTTCAGGATCCCATTGCCTCAATGCAGTCAAGGCTCTCAGTCGATCTTGGGGATTTTCGCTCTCGAGTTGGGTTTTGATCTCTTCTAGTTCCATCGATCTGCCTCGGCAAGAATTTGTAATATAACTTTACATTAACAAAAAAATTCAGAAGATTGTTTGCCAAAGTAACAACAAATTCTCAGTTTCCGATCGCAAATTACTGCTTTCCCTTCTCCCTTACTGAGAATTATTACGAATTATTTAATTAATTTTACACTTTGTGACTGAACCCGAAAGTATTGCCCCCATGTTGATATGGTGTTTCCAAGTTGACGGAGTAGGTATATTTGCCAACCCTCGATCGCGAGGGATTGCTCCTAAAACTGTTTTGACAACATTTGTTTAATACAAAAAAGAATACTGAAGGATACAACATGGCAATTCCTTTATTGGAGTATGCTCCAAAAACTCAAAATCAACGAGTTGCGAGCTATGAAGTCCCCGGAGACGAGCAAGCAAAAATCTATTCGCTGGAAACATTACCTTCCAACGACGAACTCGATCGCTTAATTCAAGCGGCATACCGTCAGATTTACAACGAACAGCAAGTCATTGCCAGCAATCGTCAAATTGGCTTAGAATCTCAATTGCGCTTCGGTCAAATCACCGTGCGGGAATTCGTGCGGGGACTGGCCCTCTCGGAAAACTTCCGCACCCGCAACTATGAGTGCAATAATAACTATCGTTTCGCACAAATGTGCGTGCAGCGTTTCTTGGGTCGCGACGTTTACGACGATCGCGAAAAATTGGCTTGGTCGATCGTCATCGCCACCAAAGGACTGAAAGGCTTTATCGATGCGTTAATCGACAGCAACGAATATTTAGAGAATTTTGGCGATAATACCGTCCCCTACCAACGGCGGCGGATTTTGCCTCAACGCCCCCTCGGAGATGTCACCTTTGCCCATATGCCCCGTTACGGTGCCGACCATCGCGCCCAACTGGAAGCCATGGGCTATTTCCAATATACGCCCTCCGAACCTTATACCCCCCCCGAGATCGTGACGAAAATTGCGGCGCTTATTACCTATGCCTGTGCGGGAGTTTTGGGCTTGGGAATTATTGCGGTCGCTCTTGCCGCTTGGGGAATTATTTCGCTCTAAACCGGGAGAAAACGCGATCGCAATGCTGACTTATCAAAGCGTCGTCAAGGAATCCCCAAACTTTACAAATCGTTAACTTTTCTCATTTTGTCACGATTTATTCCTATGATGATCTTCGGAAAGCCCGTTTTGTGCGGTTTTTCGGCAATGATGACGAGCGATCGCGAAGGCGGAAAAGTTGTGTTTTCAACAGTTGAATTTTGCCAACTGGAATTACCCCGACTATACCGCAAAGCGGTATAGTCGGGGTAATTCAGCCCCAACTTCTTTCGATCTCTGCGATCGAGTGAATTGCTTAAATTAATTTAGGAGAGAATTTGAATGGTTTTTGGACCGGCATCCCAACTCGGGGTTGCTTTATATGAGGATACTCCCCCTTGCGAGTGGTGGCCCGGACGCTCTAATGAAGACGCGGAAACAGCCATTAAAGCTGTTTATCGGCAAGTGTTGGGCAATGCTTACGTGATGGAAAGCGAACGTTTGGTAGTTCCCGAGTCTCAACTCAAGCGCGGCGAAATCAGCGTGCGGGAATTCGTGCGCCGCGTGGCCAAATCCGAGCTCTATCGGTCTCGCTTCTTCGATACCTGCCCCCGCTATCGTTCCGTAGAATTAAACTTCAAACACCTCCTCGGGCGCGCTCCCGATGGATTTGAAGAAATGAAGGCTCACAGCAAAATCCTCGACGAAGAAGGATTTGAAGCTGACATCGATTCTTATCTCGACAGCGACGAGTATCAAGAAACCTTTGGGGAAGATACCGTACCTTTCTATCAAGGGTACAAAACCCAAACCGGGAAGAAAATGGTGGGCTTTACCCACATGTTTAAAATGCTGCGCGGCGCGTCCAGCAGCGACTTTAAAGGCAGCTTAGCCGGAAAGAGTCCCGTCCTCAACAAACTGGTCATTCAGGAAACCCCCGTTGCCGTTATTCCCCCTTCTGGAGGAACTGCCGGTTGGTCTTTCCAAGATACCCCCGTGGGCGCTCGCACCCGTCACGGCGTTGGAGCCAGTGCGGAAGGTAAAGTGTACCGCATTGAAGTCACCGGCTATCGCGCTAAAACCGTGAACCGCGTTTCTCAATTCCGCCGCAGCAACCAAGTCTATATCGTGCCGTTTGAAAAACTCTCCCAAGAGTATCAGCGCATTCATCGGCAGGGTGGCGTAATTTCCAGCATTACCCCGTTGTAAAAAATTGTTTACCAGCGCAAATCTTAAAAAAAAGTAAGGACAAACAAGAATGGTTAGTACAGCACCAGCCGTTAAATTCGGGATCGATGCTCTGGCTGATGGACCGGTGGAACTCTGGCCGACGAGCGATGCCGAGGACAAGCAAGCCGTCATTCGCGCCGTTTATCGTCAAGTTTTGGGCAACCCCCACATGATGGAAAGCGAGCGTTTGACCAATGCTGAATCTCAACTGTGCGATGGCAGTTACAGCGTGCGGGAATTTGTCCGCGCCGTGGCTAAATCCGATATGTACCGCGATCGCTTCTTCTCGACTTCTGCTCCCTATCGCTTTGTCGAGTTGAACTTCAAGCACCTGTTGGGACGCGCTCCCCTCAGCCAAGCCGAGCTTTCCGAGCATATCTGCCGTTGCGTCGAAGAAGGCTACGATGCCGAAATCGATTCTTACATCGATAGCGAAGAATATGCCACCAATTTTGGCGAGAATATCGTCCCTTACAACATCGCCACCAGCAGCAAAGTGGGTTGGAAGCAAGTGAGCTACAATCGCATCTTCTCCCTCTTCCGGGGACCCGCAGAAGCCGATTATGCCACCAAGTCTGCCCAACTGGTGCAAGAAGTTGCCACCAACGCCACCAGCAAAATCGTTCCTCCCCTCTCGGGCGGACGTTTGGGCGGTTATAAAGATGCCACGGAAAAAATGTTCAAAATCGTGGTTACAGGCAGTAAATTCGACTGCAAGCGCCGTCGTCGCAGTACCACCGAATATATTGTTTCCGGGAGCAAGATGACCCCGCAAATTCAGCGAATCAATCGCAGTAGCGGCACCATCGTCAGCATCACCGAAATCAACTAGAGCTTTTTGAGTTCTTAGTTGCTTGGGGGTACAAATGCTGCCTCGGGAAAACTAAGAACTCAAATCAATATTTAACGCTGTTTTTAAAAAGATTTTTTGCACTGCAAAGAGCCAGATAAACCTTTAAAAAAGTCAAGCATTGGGAGAATTTGAAACGATGTTTTGCGTTACCGATACCGAAACCGTAGAGTTGCGCCCGAATTTTACCGAGGATGACTTGCAAATTGTCATCCGCGCCGTTTACAAGCAAGTTTTAGGCAACCAGCACATTTTAGAAGGCGATCGCCTCGAGAATGCAGAATCCATGCTCCGCAACGGCGAAATTAGCGTGCGGGGTTTCGTGCGCATGGTGGGACAATCGGATTTATACCGTTCTTTGTTTTTTGAAGCCTCTTCTCAGTATCGCTTTATCGAACTCAACTGCAAGCACTTCTTGGGACGCGCGCCCCAAGACCAAGGGGAAATTTCCGAACACGTCCAACGCTATATTACCGAAGGGTACGAAGCCGATATCGATTCTTACATCGATAGCGACGAATACACTAGCAAGTTCGGCGAAAATGTCGTTCCCTATCCTTGCAGCACCAGCACGCAAACGGGCATGAAAAACTCCGCTTACAATCGGACTTTTGCCTTAATGAGCGGTTATGCGGGCAGCGATCGCAGCACCAAAGCTATTTTAACGGGCGATCTCGCCGGCAATCTTCCGACCAAAATCGGCTTGCCTGCTGGCACTTCCGGAGCTTACGACAACACGGGCAAACGCTTCCGCATTCAAGTTAGCAAAGGCGGCGTAACTCCCGTCGCGAAGCGCAGCAGCACTGTTTGTGAGGTTGATTTTAGTCAACTCACCCAACGCATTCAAAGC
>JBFRWJ010000552.1:0-2794 GCA_051439525.1 Spirulina sp.
AGACCATCTCTCTAGAACAATTTTATTATACTCCCAAGTGGACGCTTCGCGATTTTCGTTGTTGGTCTCGCTAACCCCACCTAAATCCTAGATTTTAGGTGGGGACTGCGCTCGACATTTTGTTCAAACAATTCATAGTTGAAAACTTTCTCCTTATGGGCGAACTTCAGTAGTATTCACGATCGCAGAGCACCCATTTCTGTTCCGATCCTATTGAATTTCTTGGGGATTTACCGCGATCGCGATCGAACCTTTGACCTCAATGCGATCGCGCAATCCTCTGAATTTCTTCGCGATCGATCGCGATCGCGCGATCGTCGTAATTCTCTCCCCCGAGGAACAAGATCCGGGGGCGGCAAATTTCGTTAAGATATTTTAAGCGAATGAGAGGAGATTTGAATGAGCGATCGACTGATCCGCGCCACGGCTGCCGAGGGAGGAATTCGAGCTGTAGGCGTTATTACCACCCGTTTGACGGAATATGCCAGACAGCGCCACAATATGTCTTATGTTGCCACGGCCGCCCTCGGTCGTGCTATGTCTTCGGCGCTGCTCTTGGTTTCGAGCATGAAAAAGGAAGGCTCGCGGGTCAACCTGCGCATTCGAGGCAATGGTCCTTTGGGGGGTTTATTGGTAGATGCGGGGTTGGATGGGACGGTGCGAGGATATGTGGATAATCCTCACGTGGAACTTCCTCCCAATAGCAAAGGCAAACTCGATGTTGGGGGAGCCGTGGGGCGCGACGGCTATCTTTACGTGGTGCGGGATGTGGGGTATGGCTATCCCTATTCCAGTACGGTGAAGCTCGTTTCCGGGGAAATTGGCGATGATGTCACCAGCTATCTCGTTACGTCCGAACAAACCCCTTCTGCCTTATTGGTGGGGGTTTTTGTAGGAGCGGGAGGCGTGACGGCTTCCGGGGGACTTCTGTTACAAATTATGCCCAAAGCAGCGCGAGATGAGGCATTGGTGCAAACTTTGGAATCGCGAGTCTCTCAATTGTCCGGGTTTACTCCGTTGTTGCGATCGCGCCGGACGCTACCGGAAATTTTTCAGGAACTTTTGGGAGATATGGGACTAACGATTTTACCGGAAGTGCAAATGATTCAATTTCATTGCGGTTGTACCTTCGATCGCGTTCTCGGGGCGTTAAAAATGTTCGGTGCGGACGAATTACAAGACATGATTGAAAAAGACAATGGGGCAGAAGCAACTTGTCATTTTTGCCGAGAAGTCTACCAAGCCGATCGCTTTCATTTAGAACGTTTGATTCGAGATTTAGAGCGAGAATCCGTTTAAATCGCAAAAATCCTTGACTTTTAATCAAGATTTATCGATCTATCAATTGAATTCAGCGATCGTAATAAGGTATTTTGGCAGAATTTTGGGATGTTACGTGGATTCCGAAACCGCAATTATCCCATTTTGCACTTAATCGCCGGGAATTCGCCCACGCCATCCCAAGAGATCTACGGGCTATACGGGCTACTGCCTTTACCTTAACTTCATTAACAATTTAAAACATTTCACCTTAATTTCACAAAAAACCATTTTTTAAAATTTCTATTTGTCCTATAATAAATTCATCAATTCCCTCAAATATTTTTATTTTTTGGCTAAAAAAATTGCTCCTATCTTAGCAAAACTTAATTCAAAAAATTCACGGCTGGTTACCGGAAACAATGGTATCATGGAATCAAGGGAGCAATTTTTAAGAGGTTTGTAGAAGGCGATCGCACCATGAAATTCAGCCAACTCCCTACTATGAAATCCATTACTATTGTCACGGGAGTTTCTCGTTTAGTGGCTTCTGGGATGTTACTCCCATTCTTTTTAGCAAGTTCTGTATTGGCTCAACCCATTATCCCTGCAACCGATGGAACGGGAACGAGCGTCAGACAAAATGGGAATCAATTTGATATTCAAGGAGGAACGCGATCGCCGGATGGAGGCAATTTATTCCACAGTTTCGAGGAATTTGGCATCTCTGCTGGCGAAGTTGCCAATTTTCTTTCTGCACCGGAAATCAATAATATTTTAGCAAGAGTTGTCGGAGGAAATGCTTCCTTGATTAATGGTTTAATTCAAATCACGGGAGGAAATTCTCATTTATTTTTGATGAATCCGGCGGGGATCGTTTTCGGTCAAAATGCCCAACTCAATGTACCGGGGGATTTTTTAGCGACGACGGCAACGGGCATTGGCTTTGGTGAAGAGAATTGGTTTGAAGCAATAGGGAGTAATCACTACAAAAATTTAGTTGGCGATCCCGATCGCTTTGCCTTCGATCTGGTACATTCGGGATCGATTATTAATGCGGGCAATCTGGCGGTTAATACGGGGCAATCTTTAACGTTACTGGCAGGAAATACCCTCAATACCGGGACGTTGAGCGCGCCAGAAGGAACGATTAATCTCACTGCCGTTCCCGGGACGCATTTAGTCAAATTATCTCGCGAGGGCAATATCCTCAGTTTGGAGTTTTTTCCCCCCAGAAATAAAGAAGGGGAAATTTTGCCGTTTTCACCCCTAGAATTGCCGGAACTTTTAACGGGCAACAATGTAGAAACGGGGGTAGAAGTTGCCGGCGATCGGGTGAGGGTTCGAGGTGCGGAATTGCCGGCGGGGATGGGAACCGCGATCGCCTCGGGATCGATCGATGTATCGGGAGAAAGAGGGGGACGGGTGAATGTGTTTGGCGATCGCGTCGGGGCAATTTCTGGCATTATCGACGCTTCGGGAACTGATGGCGGCGGTACGATTTTATTGGGAGGAGAGCAGCAAGGACTAGGAA
>JBFRWJ010000553.1:0-5234 GCA_051439525.1 Spirulina sp.
ATGGGAGGGGGATTGGGGGATTTAGGGGGCAAGGTGCGTAAGTCCTACTGATTTTTGGCTTCAAGATAATTGGCAATGCGGTTCTTGACAGTCAAATCAACCGGATCGATCGCTCCGAAAAACAAGAAATTAATTGTTGCTCGCGATCGCGGCTTCCCGATCTTCCTCGGGTAAATCTTCCGAAGAATCCGAGGTTTTATCTCGTCCAAAGAAACCCATGATAAACTGGACGACATTATCAACATAGGTGAAGATTACCGGAACCACCACCAAGGTTAACAGGGTCGAAGTCGTAAACCCGCCGATCACCGCGATCGCCATGGGACTCCTCACCTCTCCATCTCCCCCAAACTCGAGGGCGATGGGAGTCATCCCCGCTACGGTAGAAAGAGAAGTCATAACAATGGGACGGAAGCGAGAAACCCCCGACTCGATCAGTGCCTTAAAGCGGGGTTTGCCTTGCTGCATGGCATCTAAGGTAAAATCGACTAACAAGATGGCATTTTTGGTCACCAATCCCATTAAGAGAACGATCCCGATTAAGGCAAAGAGACCCAATTCCTTTTGCGTTACCAACAATCCTAAAAAGGCACCGCCAAAGGATAGGGGCAATGCTGCCAAGATGGCAAAAGGATAGAGGAAATTGTTATAAAGCAAGACCAAAATGGCATAGATCGAAAGAACTGCCAAAAATAATGCTGCTAAGAAACGAGAGAAAACATCCCGCATGATCTCCGCATCCCCAAAGGGTTCTTCCGTAACATCGGGAGGGAGTTGCATCGCCGGTAATGCCCTCACTTTTTCGACGGCATTTCCTAACGCCAATCCCTCTAAATTCGCTTCTACGGATACCTGACGACTGCGATCGAAACGGTTGATTTCCGCCGGTCCGCTTCCCCAACGGATGGTGGCAACCGCCGATAAGGGGACGAGTTGACCGTTAGAACTGGGAACCCGCAGATTTTTTAGGGTTTCGAGATCCTTGCGCCGATCCGAGTCGATTTGTACCCGGATGGGAATCTGGCGATCGCTTAAGTTAAACTTGGCTAAATTGGACTCGGTATCCCCAATCAGAGCCAGAGAAGCGGTTTGCGCGATCGCTTGCACGGAAACCCCCAAATCTGCCGCGCGATCGGGATGCGGTTCGATGACGATTTCCGGTTTCACTAAACTGAGACTGGAAGTCACTTCCACCAATCCGGGAATCTCCCGCATTTGTCTTTCTAAGGCTTCCGCCGTTTGCGCCAAACTTTCCGGATTTTCGCTCTTTAAGAGAATTGATAAATCCTTAGTGCTTCCCGCCGCTCCTTGAGACTGAAAAGAAACCCGCGCCCCGGGTATTTTTTGGAAGATTTGCCGCATTTCTTGCTCGAAAGTAAAGCGGTGAATCCGTTCTGATTTCGGCACTAAATTGACGTAGGCAATACCGGAATTGACATCCGTAGCATTGGCTAAAACATTATCCACCGCCGGATTTTCTAACAAAAGATCCGTCGTTTTTTTCAACACTGCGGAAGTTTCGTCCAAGGTCGATCCGGGGGGTAACTCCACCGAAATGAGACTCAATCCCATATCTGCACCGCTAAATAACCCTTTGGGAATAAAAGGGACGAGTTGCAAGCTGCCAATAAAAAAGGCACAAGCGATCAGTAAAGTGGTAATGCGATGGCGCAGTGCCCAAGTTAACATACTGCGATAAATGCGGCGGCGTTTGGGGAAACCCACCCCCGACCCCTCCCAAGAGGGGAGAGAAATCGCCTCTTGCAATTCCTGACGATAGGGTTCGAGCGATCGCAGATTGGTCAATTTCCCATTCCCATTCCCATTCCCATTCCCTACTGGTGACTGGTGTACGGACGTTGCATGCAACGTCCCTACTGGTGACTGACTTTTCCCTGTTGCCTTTTTTGGTTTTAACAAATAAGCACTCAACATGGGGGTCATCGTCGTCGCCACCAAGGTCGAAAACATGGTAGAAACAGCGACAGTCACGCCGAAAGGTTGGAAAAATTGTCCCGGAATACCGCCCATAAATGCCACGGGAAGGAAAACAGCAACAATGGTCGCCGTGGTGGTAATAACCGCCAAACCAATTTCTCGCGCCCCATCGGTGGCAGCTTTAAAGGGCGTTTTCCCCATTTGCAAATGCTGGTCGATGTTTTCGATCATGCAGATGGCATCATCCACTAAGTTTCCCATTGCCAAGGCCAATGCCAGCAGGGTCATGCCGTTGAGGGTATAATTCAAGAACTGCATGACCAAAAAGGTGGGAATGATGGAGAGGGGAAGCGCTAAAGCGGTGATAAAAGTCATCCGCCAATTTTTCAAGAAGATTCCCACCACCACGACGGTTAAAATCGAACCGATAATTAAAGCGCTAAACGTGGAATTATAGGAAACGCGAATCTCGTCCCCTCGGGTAAAGTTAAGGTGAAATTGAATATCTTCCGGGAGAACTTTCTTTAACTTTTCTAATTCTTTAATGACTCCTTGTTCTACCGTAACCAAGGTCGTCCCCGTACTCCGCAAGACAGAAAAGGCAACCACGGGTTGATTGTTTAAAAATGCCGCCTGTCTCGGATCGGAAAATCCATCCACCACTTCCCCCAAACTGGAGAGGGCAACGGTAGACCCATCGGGAAGAACGATGCGATAGTTTCTTAAATCTTCAACGGTTTTGGCACTGCCGAGGGTGCGAATATTTTGTTCCCCTCCTGCCACTTCCGATCGCCCGCCGGGTAAGTTGATATTAAAGCGACGAATTTGCTGATTGACTTCGGTTGCGGTAATACCATAGGCTTGCAAGCGGCGATCGCTTAAATTCACCCGAATTTCGCGATCGACTCCCCCCAACCGTTCGATTTGAGCCACCCCTTGGACGCTGGAAAGGGCGCGATCGACGCGGCGATCGACGAGATCGCTCAACTCTTCTACACTGCGCTTATCGGAAGACACGGTGTAGGTCATAATCGAGCCGCCGATAAATTCCAAGCGCTCTACAATAGGTTCGTTAATATCTTGGGGCAGATCGGAACGAATTTGCGTGACGGCATTGCGCACGTCGTTGGTGGCGCGATCGCTATCAGTACCGAGGAGGAATTGAATGGTGGTGGTCGATCGCCCGTCGGTGACGACGGATTGAATTTGGTCGATATCCCCCAATCCCGCTACGGCATCTTCCACTTTTTTGGTGACTTGCGTTTCCATTTCTACCGGTCCCGCCCCCTGTTGGGTGACGGTGACTTGCACCATGGGAAAATCAATATTGGGTTCGGAGTCGATCCCCAAGCCAAAAAAGCAGAATAGTCCCACGAGGCTCAAAATGAGAAACATGACGAGGGTGGGAACGGGATTTTTGATCGACCAAGAAGAAACGTGGAAAGACATTGTTTGGGTAATGGGTAATGGGTAATGGGCGATCGGTAATGGGGGTAATAGGAATAAAATTGGCAATCTGTTATGGTCTTGATGTACCTTTGCTGGCTCAATTACCAATTACCGATTACCAATTACCCATTACCTCAACAACATCGCCGTCTTTGAGGTAGGGCGCGCCTTTAACGGCAACGCGATCGCCGGGGGTTAAGCCGGTGACCACTTCAACGCGATCGTCGGATAAGACGGCTCCGAGGGTCACGGGTTGGGAGATAACGCTGTCATCGCTTTGGATGAGGAAAACCAAGGCACTGCCGTCATTTTGGGGAAGAGCGGCTCCCGAGGGAATGGTGACTCCCGACTCGGCGGAGGTGACGATCGCCCCCCGCAGGAACATACCGGGTTTTAATCCCTTCGTTCTCGGCAAATCGACTTTGACGGTGGCTTGGCGAGATTGTTCGTCTACAAGGGGATCGAGGGTGCGCACTCGTCCGATTAAACGCAGGTCGGGGTTGGCATCGGAGGTGATGCGGACGGGTTGATTGGATTGAATTTGCCCGATCTGGGTTTCGGGAACGTTTAGGAGGAGTTCTAACCGACCGTTTTCGATGATGGTGAAGAGGCGAGCGGAGGAGGAGGTAATATCTCCGACCCGGGCGTTTCTTTCCGCAACGATGCCGCTACGGGGGGCAACCACGCGGGTATCTTTGAGTTGGGCGGAAATGAGTTGTACCTGTCCCTGTGCCTGTAGGAGTTGCGCTTGTGCCTGAGTAATGACTTCAGGACGGGGGCCTCGTTGTAATTCCGTCAGAGTGGCTTTGGCATCCTGCAAGCGGGCTTTGGCTTGGGCTAAATTGGCTTCGGCAATTTTTTCTTGGTTTAAGATTTCATCGAGGCGATCGCGGGCGATCGCTCCTTCGGTTTCTAAGAATTTATTCCGTTCGACTCGCCGTTTGATTAAGTCTAAATCCGATTGAGCCTGAGTGACTCCCGCTTCGGCGATGCGCACGCCTTCTCGACCTCGTGCCAGTTCTTCCGCCCGACTGCCCGCCCGTAATTCTGCCAAACGCGCTTCGGCTTGGGCGGCGCTGGCTCGAGCTTGGGTTAATTGCGCTCTCAGGACGGTACTATCGAGGATAGCGAGGGGTTGTCCGGCTTTAACGCTAACTCCTTCCTCGACTAAAACTTGTACGATTTGCCGTCCGGTGGCTTGAGAAAGGACGGGAATGAGTTCAAAGGCATTGACGGTTCCCGTTGCCTCGAGGGTGCGATTGACGGGGGCGAGTTGGGCTTCGGTTGCGGTGATGCTTTGAGCCTTGCCCCGCGATCGCTTCGCGGGGGCTTCTGTTGAATTCGATGCGGTTTGCGATTCTGATGCTGAAGGCGCGATGAATTGCCCGAAAATAATGGCGATCGCCAGACCGATCCCGATCCCGATGAAGACGGGGAGTTTGTCGGTGAGCCACTGCAAGGGGGAAGACGATTTAAACATGGAGGGGGGTGGAGAACGAGAATCTTAAAAAAAATCTTAATGTTTTTTTACTTTTTTTAATCTTAACGAGTTAGGGGAACGGCTGGGGATCTTCTTTTTTAGTTTAAATATTGACCGACCAGTCGGTCAAGGGGGAGGTCAAAAAAGGTTGCGATCGCGGCAAACTTTCTCCTTAATGGGATAATAGGACAGTTTTTGCTTTTAAGTAAGAATTAAAAGCAATCGCATTTTTCAAGCCAAAATATTAGTCGTAACAAAAATTACGCCAGCCCATAATACCCGAAATATTCTCTTAACCGATAACTGCTAACCCATAATTGTTAACTGGTAACTGTCTCCCCACTGGTGACTGGTGACTGGTGACTGG
>JBFRWJ010000554.1:0-4084 GCA_051439525.1 Spirulina sp.
CTCTCAATGGAGTCAGTAGCGGCGATTTGACTACGCCTTTAAGAGTTCATTTTTGGATTGCTTAATAATCCCCCTCCTTTAGCAACGCGGAGGAGGGGGAGCAGTCAAGGATCTCTCCCAGTACATTAGCGGGGTGTTCGGGTCCATCGCTTCCCCCGGGTGCGACCCATTTTCGCTTTCAAACCGAAAAAATTGGTGCCCTCGGACAGTCTCACGGCGCGCAATACGCCAATATGTTTGGCGCGATCGAACCCCGGGTTGTCGCTGTCGTCCCGACAGGTTCTGGAGCTTTTTGGTCGCTCTATGTGGCCATTGGCAACCTCGCACCGCTTGCGGGGACGCTACTCGGGACAGACCAACCCATTCACTACCTGCATCCCGGTCTTCAGTTGTTGCAAACGGCTTGGGAGGCTGCAGAACCGATGGCTTATATGCCCCATCTCGCCGTCCGCCCCTTGGCTGGTCATCAAGCGCGTTCGGTTTATAAACCCGTTGGTTTGGGAGACACGGAAAACCCGCTACCGATTTTTGATGCCCTAGCGGTGGCGACCGAACTTCAACAAGCAGGAGACCTGCTTTGGCCGTCGATGCAGACATCTCTTGGAGTCATTGGCTTAGATGGCCTTATTTCCTACCCGGTTACGAATAATCTCACCTCAACGAATGGACAAGATTATACCGGTGCGATCGTTCAGTACGAAGGTGATGGCATTGCTGACCCCCACACGATTTTTTCTCAACTCGATGAGGTTAAATCCCAATATGGTTGCTTCTTGAAAACAGCCGTTATCGACGGAACAGCAACGGTTCCAGCACCGGCATCTCTTGGTCTCCCCTGCCCGCGTTGACATCCTCTTCAATAATAAGCCAAGGGTGCGATCCCTTGGCTTATTGAGAATGAGAAAGACGGGCTCGATTACTCAAACGTAGGAATCGCGCGCTCTGAGGTTGGACGGGGAGAAGTGGGACGAGAGTTAATTTGAATCGGTCGGCGAGGAGGAGGAGGAGTCGAAGGTCGAGAATTGGACTCGGGGGTAAAGATTAACTCGCGATCGGCAGGCGGTAAAGGGGTCGCAGATGGCGGGTTACTGATGGGATCTCGGGCGGGGGGAATATTGGCCGTGTTACTATCGGAAGTGAGATAAACGTGACCGAGCATGCGTCCGTTATACGATCGCTTGGTAAAACGCCAACCGGGATCGAGGTGAATTTTCAGGTAGCGATCGCCGTTATCGATCCCCCGCGTCCGACCGATTTCAACACCAGCCCGCTCGCGCAGGGAATTAGCCATTAAAACCAGTTCGTTTCCGCGTCGGACGACACTGAGAATAAAGCGCGCCCCCAAATCATTATCATTGACTCGGATGGAGTAACCATTACTATCGGTACTGCGCCCGCAAATGCCCGTAAAATCAAATTGTTCCCAACTCGGTTCGATAAAGGTGGGACTGTTCCCGTACTCTCGCCAACAAGCGCGACGGTTGGACTTTTGCTCCATGATAATGAGATTGTAGTAGCGCCGACCGACCCCAAACGGGGTCGCGATCGCCACAAAGCGGCGCTGATCCACCTCCACTTTTCCAAAGGTATAGGCTCGGGCGGGAGCGAGGAAACCGCAAGATAACAGAGCCGCTGCGGTCAGCGTTGTCGTGAGTTTGTGCAAGAATTTCATAAACAATAATCGGTAAACAGTAAACAGTAAATTGCTCGGTTCGTAGAAAAAATAGGGATTTTCCCAACAGATCGAACGCGGGAATTGGTGCTGGGGTTGAATGGCTGCCTTGACGTTTATCTTAATGATTTGTTCTCCAAATTTGAAGCCCCCGAGGAAGAATCGGTCTCATTGTTTTTCTGCCAAAGCGTCCAAAGATCGGGACGAGAAGTGCGAGTTTTCTCAATTTGTTGTGCTTTGCGCCATTGAGCGATCGCGGCGTGATTTCCCGATCGCAAGACTTCAGGGACTTCCCACTCTCGGAAAACGGCGGGGCGAGTATATTGGGGATAGTCGAGCAATCCTTCCTCAAAACTTTCGGCTTTTAAGGATTCTTCTTTGCCTACGGTTCCCGGAAGCAGGCGAATCACGCCATTCAGTAAGGCAAGCGCGGGGATTTCTCCGCAGGTGAGAACGAAATCTCCCAAGGAAATCTCGCGGTTGATGAGATGCTGGCGAACGCGATCGTCTACCCCTTCATAATGTCCGCAGATTGCAATCAATTGGTCGTAATTTTGCGACAATTCGAGGAGGGTTTCTTGGTTGAGGGGTTGACCTTGGGGAGACATGAGAATAATTTCCCGTCGGGGTAAAATGGGCAAGGATTCTACTGCCGCAAAAATGGGTTCGGGTTTGAGTAACATCCCCACTCCTCCCCCATAGGGTTCGTCATCGACGCGCTTGTGTTTATCCGGGGCAAAGTCTCGGGGATTGATGAAATGAACCGTGGCAATTTGTTTGTCTAAGGCTCTCCCCAACAAGCTCGTTTTTAGGGGAGAGGTAAAGAATTCAGGAAAGAGAGTGACAATATCAAAACGCATCTTTTCAGCGATCGGTTATCAGTTATCAGTTATCAGTTTTTTGCTGATAACTGAAGGGCTATGAGGTATTATTATCCCTTGGTAAGCAACAGAATCCAAAGGAAGGCGGGTAACGATGACTCTACTCCTAGCAGGCGATATCGGCGGTACAAAGACGATTTTACAAGCTGTGGAAGCAACTGAGGCAGGACTGAAGCCGATTTTTGAGGCCAAGTATCCCAGTCAGGATTATCCCGATCTCGTGCCGATCGCTCGAGAATTCCTAGCCAGTGCCGCAGGAGAACTGGGGAAGGAATTACAGCCGGAAAAAGCTTGTTTTGCCATCGCGGGCCCGGTGGAGAGCGATCGATGCACTTTAACCAATCTCCATTGGATTTTGGACGGGCGACGTTTGGAAACGGAACTCGGCATTCCTAAAGTGAGGTTGATTAACGATTTTGCCGCGATCGGTTATGGTATTTTCGGACTCAAGCCCGAGGACATTCACAGTTTACAAGATGTTCCGGCGGATGAGAATGCGCCTATTGCCATTATTGGAGCGGGGACGGGTCTGGGGGAAGGGTTTGTTATTCCCCAAGGACAAGGCTATCGGGTCTTTGCATCGGAAGGCGGACACGCGGATTTTGCCCCTCGCAACGAACGGGAGTTTAAGTTATTACAATATTTTCACGAGGTGCGACAATTGCAGCGCGTTTCGGTGGAACGGGTGGTTTCTGGCATGGGAATTGCCGCAATTTACGAGTTTTTAAAGTCTTTGGGAGAGATTCCCGAGTCGCCGGAAATTGGGGCAGCGATCGCGCAAGAGGATGCCGATATTGGAGCCATTGTTTCTCGAGGGGCAACGGAGGGGGGGGATCTTTTATGCAAAGAAGCCTTAAATTTATTTATCGAGGCTTATGGGGCAGAAGCCGGAAATTTAGCCTTAAAATTATTGCCTTATGGGGGATTGTATATTGCCGGGGGGATTGCGGCCAAAATTCTTCCCGTCCTCCAAGAAGGAAAGTTTATGACGGCTTTTAAAACCAAAGGTCGCGTGAGTCCAGTTCTGGATCGAGTCCCCATTCGCGTGATTTTAAATCCGCAAGTGGGGTTGTTGGGTGCGGGAATTTGTGCAAATCAATTGTAAATTTTCTCGACAAGAGCACACTCCGATCCTATGATGGAAATAAGCAAATTTTTGGCAAACCGAAGTGGGGGCGAAAACCCCGGGGGGTTCGCCAAAATGCTCAGAACCTTGACAGTCAAATAGTTTCGAGATTTTGTTAGAGGGGGTTGGGAGTCGGTTGAGCAAGATTTTGGGAGTGTTTTTCCGAGGTTTGCCAAAACCTATTCCAAAATTCCCACCTGACAAGGGTTCTAGCTGGCGGTCTTTCCATCAAATGAATCCCGTTCGCGGGACTGAAACATCTTCACAGCTATAGCTTTTACAACTGACATAGAAGCTTTCCATCAAATGAATCCCGTTCGCGGGACTGAAACACAAGATTGCAGAACTCAGAAAAAAACGAAAAGAAAAACTTTCCATCAAATGAATCCCGTTCGCGGGACTGAA
>JBFRWJ010000555.1:0-4817 GCA_051439525.1 Spirulina sp.
ATCGCAAAGATTGGCGCTGTTGCCTTGGGGATCTTGCCATGTTAGGGGTTGCCGCGCCAAGAGAACGCCCCGATATCTCCCATTGTTCCGCAATTGCGTGAGATCGAAAAGATCGGGATGATAGATCGCCGCGCGATCGTTCACCGTGACCTTACCATCCAAGGCCATGATCTCCCCATTTTCCGCGATCGCCAAGGGATTGATTTCAATGCTATCCAAATCTTTGACAATGGCCAGACCGTACATTTTCTCGACAATGCCACTCACTTGAGACACCAGTTCCCCTTGCAAGCCAATTTGTACCGCCAAGCGCCTGGCGTAAAATGAGGAAAAATCGTCTTCCACTACCACCTTTTGCATTCCCGCCAAAAGGGCATCGATTTCCATTCCCCCTCGTTTCGATCCCAATAAAATCGGACGTTGCCGGCGATAATCGAAAGCGACGGCTAAGAATAACTCCGTTTGCGCCTGATAGCGGGCTTCCGCTAACAGTAATTGGGGATATTCTCCGGCAATGGGGAGATGTAAAATCGCTTGTGCTGCCGCGATCGCGTCGATGGTATTCTCAACAAAGCGAATGCCTCCAGCTTTCCCCCGTCCCCCCGCCCGCACTTGGGACTTCAAAACGACAGGATAAGGCACTTGTAATTGCTTGAGTTCTCTGGGTTCGTCAATCAACTGGGAAGGGAGAACGGGAATTCCCACTTCGCGAAATAAGGCTTTAGCTTGGTACTCGAGTAAATCCATTCTGAAAAAATTTCCGACAACACCCGATTTGGTTTTTACTGGGATCGCATACACTAACATTACTAGCTTTCCTCGGAGAATTTCATCCCCCCCTGCGGCTATGATGGCTAAAACTCCAGTACATCCCCTCAATCTGACTCAACTCGAAACCCAAATCCAACAGCGTTTACAAGCAACGTTGGTCGAGATTTCGCCTTTGCAAGTCAAGTGTTTTCTCAAAAATAATGCGCTATTAATGGCCGTACAACATCCGATGCCGACCCTCACCCACCCCAAACGGGCATTTCGCCTCATGGAAGCCGTGTTTCGGGAGCAAAATTTACAATGGCGCTATCGGGGTTTGATGTGTCTGAAAGTTCAAGGCCGCGATCGCCCTTATGCTTTTGCCCCCTGTACCCAAGAAGCCCTGAAAAATGATATCGCCGAACGGGTCAAGGCCAATACCCCCGCAGGCATTGCCGAACGCCAGCGCGTTTTTCCGCCGATCGGGGAACAGGGAACAGTCAGTCACCAGTCACCCGTCACCAGTCTTAAACAGTCACCAGTCACCCGTCACCAGGCAGTGCTTAAGCCGGAACCTGAGTCCGGCTTTAAGAAGCACTGCCCCGAAGGGTCACCAGTTAAACAGTCACCAGTCACCAGTCACCAGTTAGGAAAGGGAGAAGAGGAGAAGAGGGGAAGAGAAGAAGAGGCGTTTGCGGATTATCCTGATGGGGAAGTGACGAACCCCGATCGCGATTTTCCTTTCTCGGCTGTGGAGGAGGAAGAAGATCCGAATGCGTGGATGCAGCCTAGTGAAGCGAAAGCGATCGAACTTTCTCCCTATCTCGAGAAAATTTGGGCTGGTGTTATCGGTATGGGGGTTCTGGTGGCGATCGCGGGGTTTTTCGGGACTTTATATGCTTTAACTCGCCCCTGCGTGTTGGGGTCTTGCGAAACGATGGAAGTGGCGGCAGAATTGGCGAATAATGCCTTGCAAACTTTTCAAGATCCCCCCCCCTCGGGTCGCGCCATCCTGCAAGCGCAACAGCAAATTCAACAATCGATCGCTTTATTGGAATCCATCCCGGCTTGGTCGCGAAAACGTGGGGAAGCCGAAAATTTATTAGTAGCCTATCAAGGGACAAAGGAGGGACTCAAGGAGCTCATTGCGGCCCTGCAAATTGCCTCTCATGCTGGCGAGTTGAGCCAAAATCCTCCCTTACCTGCCGCGAAGTGGGCCGCCGCCAAGCAAACTTGGGAGAAAGCGATCGCGGGGTTGGAAGAAATTTCTCCCCAGAGCGAATTTTACCGCTTTGCCCGGAAAAAAATCGGCGAATACCGCGCCAATCTCGATATTATCAACCAGCGTTGGGAAACCGAACAAAACGCCTTGGAAAGTCTCGAAGGGGCGAGAGAAGCGGCTAAAATTGCCCAGGTGCGTCAGGGCATTGCTCAATCTTTAGAGGATTTACGTTTGGCTTACGCGACATGGCAAACCGCGATCGACCGTCTCGAATCCGTTCCCGAAGGGACGACCTCCTATGATACCGCCCAAACGGAATTGGCGGCATTTTTGCCGAAATTAAAGGAGTCGGAGGATCGCAAAAATCACGAATTTTTTGCCACGGAGTCCTATAACCAAGCCACGCGATCGGCCGAAAAAGCGCGATCGGCCCAACGGCGCAATCGCTGGACGGAAGCAGTGGGGCATTGGCAAAGTGCGGTCAATTATATTAGACAAGTTCCTAGCGATGCCTTTAGTTATGGCAAGGCACAACCTCTGATTAAGGAGTATGGCGATGCCCTTACAAAAGCGGAGAATAGTTTAGAGGAGAGTATTCAAGTGCGTCAAGCTCGCCTCGATCTCGACGAACTTTGTAATGGCGAGATGATCTTTTGCATCTACTCCATTAGCGATTCTACCATTTCCGTGCGCTTGACTCCCAGTTACATCGAACGCATTCGCGAAACCGCGATCGCGGCTCGGGCGCAAAATGATATTGACGCTCAAGCGGATGTGATGGACCATATTTTTGCCCTCGAACAAGCTTTAGAAAAAATTAGCGATAATGCTGGCATTCCTCTCGAAATCTACACCAGCGATAATGTCCTCGTCAAAACCCACAAACCTCGATAAATCAATTATCAATTACCAATTACCAATTACCAATTACCAATTACCAATTACCAATTATCAATTAAGAATATGGATGGATTAGCAATTTCGATTCTGATTTTTGTGGTGAGTTTGGCGGTTCTGATTAAGGCATCTGATTTTTTTACTGATGCTGCGGAAAAGGTTGGACTCATGGCGGGTTTACCTCATTTTATTATTGGGGTAACGATTGTGGCTGTGGGAACCTCGATTCCGGAATTGGTTTCTTCTCTCGTTGCCGTGAGTCAAAATTCCTCGGAAATTGTCATTGGTAATGTCATTGGTTCTAATGTTGCTAATATTTTTCTGATTATTGGCATTGCGTCGATTATCAGTACCCGGAGTCTATTAATTGATTACGATCTGGTGAGTGTCGATCTCCCTTTATTTATTGGTTCTGCTTTTCTACTCAGTCTCATTGTTTGGGATCTTCAGTTTTCTCTGTATGAAGCAATATTAATGATTATCGGGTATCTTTTTTATATCTTTTATGCGATTGAAAACAGTGGAGGGATTAACCGCGAAGATGAAGAAGATACAGGAGAAATTAAGAAAAAAGATTCTTTAATTAAAGAAATTTCCATTTTAGTCATTAGCTCTGTTTTTATCTTTGGGGGTGCACATTATACGATTCAATCTATTAGTGATATTTCAGGAATTTTAGGCGTTGGCAAAGAAGTAATGGCGATTAGTGCTGTCGCGATCGGGACTTCGCTGCCGGAATTGTTAGTCACCATTAGTGCGGCTAGAAAAGGGAAGCCGGAAATGGCGGTAGGCAACGTTTTGGGATCGAACATTTTTAACTCTTTTTTAGTGATGGGAATTCCGAGGTTATTCGGTGATTTTACGATGCCGATGGAGGTCATTAAATTAGGAATTCCGGTTATGGTTTGCGCTTCTCTGTTACTTTTCTTCGTGACTCAAGATAAGAAAGTGACGCAATGGGAAGGATGGTTATTTCTGATTTTTTATGCTTGGTTTGTTGCTAAGTTTATTGAATTTTTTTGAAAATCAAAGATTTTGCTGGGAGGATTCTCGGGAATTATGCTAAAACCTACATTCAGCACGACAAAAAAACTTGAGAATTCCCGATCGCTATAGGTGAGTTCTACTCGGAATATTTTCCCGATCCAAATATCATACTAAATCCGCTTTACTGAGGAGGTTTTCCCGTCCTTCTGTAGAGACAAGGCATGCCTTGTCTCTACTAGGTTTCAGGCGATCGCGTTAACATGGTCTGTGGTAACTGGATTTGGTATCAAACCTCAAGATTCCTTGGCGATCGGGTAAAATTTGCGCTACAACTGAGGAAGATTTTGACAATTGATTATGTTACCTCTCACCGCCGCAGAAATTATTAAACTGGTCTTTGAAACCGCGATCGCAACGGGTGCGACAAAAGCAACGGAAGGAGCGATCGCGCAGGCGAAAACCCTTTGGGATATGATTAAGGCACGCTTTCAGGGGCGATCGCAGTTGAAAAAGGCGCTAGAACAAGCAGAAACAGAGCAATCTTACGAGATTTTGGAGGCTGAGATCGTGAGTCCTTTGGAAGCGGAAATGAAGAGCGATCGCGAGTTTGCGGAAGAGTTGCAAGCGATCGCACAGCAAATTACCAATATTCAAACTCAAACCAATATTGAAGAACAAATAAACATTGAGGAGCAAACAAACATCAAGAAGCAAACAAATAGAGATGTTGAAAACGTTGTTACTGTTCAAAAAGCGAGAGATATAAATTTTTAATGGGCGGTTCTGTCCCGTATGATAGAACCGCTACTCAAGATACAAAAAATTTGGGCGATCCCTATAAAAGTCTCGCGCACTGGCAGGGACGAGAGGAGGAAATCACCCAAATTCATCAATATTTAGATAATCCCGAGGTGAAGTTAATTGGCATTGATGGAGTGGGAGGTGTGGGCAAATCTACCCT
>JBFRWJ010000556.1:0-3153 GCA_051439525.1 Spirulina sp.
AGTTAATGGAAAAAATCCAAGAATCCCCCAATCGTCCCCTCAATTTAGAAATCAAGCGTGGGGAAGAAAGTGTATCCCTCCAAATTACACCAGAATTGGTAGATGGTGAGGGCAAAATTGGAGTAATGCTCGACCCGAATCGCCAACTCATCCGCGCCAAAAATCTCATTGAGGTATTAAGTGCAGGGGCTAATGAATTTCAACACCTCAGCATCCTGACTTTCCAAGGATTTGTCCATCTCATTAGCAACTTTAGCGAAACTGCCGGACAAGTTGCCGGACCTGTAAAAATCGTCGAAATTGGAGCAAATCTCGCCCGTTCCAATGCGGGAAATTTATTCCAATTTGGCGCTTTAATTAGCATTAACTTAGCGATTATCAATATTTTGCCTTTACCCGTATTAGATGGCGGACACTTGGCATTTTTACTCGTAGAAGGATTGCGAGGCAAACCTCTCCCCGATCGCCTTCAAGACAGTATTATGCAAACGGGATTCGTATTGCTCTTAGGTTTGGGCGTATTCCTCATCGTCCGCGATACTGCGAATCTTGAAGTCATTCAAAATTTGTTTCAGTAGATTCGGCAATGGGTAATGGGTAACAGGTAATCGGCAATCGTCATTCAATTGCTTTTCTCGTTTTTATCGTTTATTTTTACCAATTCCCAATTCCCAATTCCCAAAAATACAGTGAAGTTAAATCGTAGGTGGGCAAGTAATCAACAAAGGGCGCAGGAAATTCTCGTGCGTCTCAAGCGTCTTTATCCCGATGCAACCTGTAGTCTCAACTATGAAACCACCGTTCAACTTCTCGTCGCGACCATGCTTTCCGCACAATGCACCGACGAACGAGTGAATAAAGTAACTCCAGCATTATTTGCCCGTTTTCCTGATGCCCGGGCATTTGCTGAAAGCGATCGCGAAGAATTAGAAACGCTCATTCGCTCGACAGGATTTTATCGCAACAAGGCGAAAAATATTCAAGGCGCTTGTCAGAAACTGGTCGCGGAATTTAATAGCGAAGTGCCTCCCTATATGGATAAATTGGTTAAACTTCCGGGAGTCGCGAGAAAAACAGCAAATGTTGTTCTCGCCCACGGTTTTGGGAAAAATATCGGCGTAACGGTAGACACTCATGTTAAACGATTGAGCAATCGTTTGGGATTGACAGAACATAGCGATCCCCTCAAGATCGAACGAGATTTAATGCGACTGATCCCCCGAGTAGATTGGGAAAATTGGTCAATTCGCCTCATTTATCACGGTCGTGCGGTTTGTAAAGCACGCAAACCCGATTGTCAAAATTGTGCTTTGGCGGATATTTGTCCTTTCAATGAACAATTATCAATGAGCAATGAACAGCGATCGACTAACCAGCAACCAACAACCAATAACTAATAACCAACAACTAATAACCAATATTTTTAATTCTTTGGTTGCGGTGGAAGGACGGATCTGTTTTCCTTGTGTTCCTTCGATGGTCGAGGAATGTTTGCAGGCGATCGCGAATCTCGTGGCCAGTTTTGGGATGCCATTATCGCGAGAAGATAAAGATTGCTTGCGTGAAGGAATGGCAGAATTAATCAATAAAGGATTTGCGAACTCTCCTCTTTCTCAATTAATCGTTGAATATTGCCCTAACGAACCCCCCGAAACTGGGTTGTGCTTCGATATTAAGACAGTTTCTCCGAGTTTTGAGGTGGGTTATCAAAATTGGCTAAAACGCCGTCGAGAATGGAACGATCGCCCCGATCGCAAGATAATCGCGATCGTGAGTTCTTTAGAAAAACCTGCCTCGATTTTAGAAGTTGGGGGAGGCAGAAATGGGTTAGCTTTAGGGCGATCGGGTTATCGAGTAGAAATAGTGGAACTCGTCCCGGAATTCGTCGAGGAGTTACAAGAAATCTCCAAGAAAGAAGAGTTATTTGTGAGTGTAAAAGCAGGAAATCTCCTCGATCCAATGCTGCGAGTTCGTCCTGCTGCGTTTGACTTGGCGATCGCGTCGGATTTTATTCCGGTTTGCTGTCGAAATAGCGAAGACATTCGCCTCTTGCTGGCCAAACTTTGTGACGGGGTTAAAAGTGGCGGTTTAATGATTTTAGGAGCATTTTTGGCCTTGGAAGGATACGAACCTTGCGATCGCGTCCAAGAATTGTCACAAGTCCGAGGTTGTTATCTCCTGACGCGATCGCAACTCCAAGAAGCAATGACGGATTTACCCTTAAAATTGTTATCCGACGAGTCTTTTCTGGAAGGAGACAATCACCTTCCAGAAGGATTGAAGAATTGGGCATCGGGAAAAGATTTATTTCTCGTACAAGCGGAATCTCTCATCGAGTTTCGCTGGATTTTATGCCAGCGAATTTAAGGATTTGTTGTTGGTTATTTGTTATTTGTTACTTGTTAGTTGTTATTTGTTGTTGGTTATTTGTTGTTGGTTACTGGTTACTCGATTGCTGTTCATTGTTCATTGTTCATTGTTTATTGTTCATTGTTCATTGTTCATTGTTTTAGGCTGCAATAAATTCATTCCATTTTTGCACGAGATAGGTTTGTTCGTCCATGACGGAATTCCAACAGACGACATTCCCCATGCGTTCGTTAAAAGATCCCCCATCGCGAACGGCATCTTTACTAGCAATTTTCTTCCCAAAAGGATCGACAATATCCTCAGCAGCAGGTTTTCCTTCATACCAGAAATCCCATTCAAAAGGTTTCATAAACTTCTTGGCATTTTCCGGTGCTGCACTGTAATATCCCTGTCGTCCGAGGAATGCCCCCAACCAACCATCTAACATCCAATTCAGGTACTCGTAAGCGGCATCTAATTCAATTCCGGAAAGATTGCGAGATAGACCAATACCGCCTCCCCAACCGCGATATCCTTCCTTTAAGGGACAGTACGTACAGTCTATCCCTCTCGCCCGTACAGCCGTTTCCGCAGGCGACCACATTGATTGTAAAACAACCTCTCCCGATGCCATTAAATTAACAGATTCGTCAAAGGTTTTCCAGAAAGCACGGAATTGACCATTTTTCTTTTGTTCAATGAGAATTTCTGCAACGCGATCGAGTTCTTCTTTAGTCATGTTTCCTTTATCGCCAAAGGTCATAATTCCCGATGCTTCAATGACCATTGCTGCATCCATAATAC
>JBFRWJ010000557.1:0-19135 GCA_051439525.1 Spirulina sp.
CGTCCGAAGTCCGAGAAAATTCTCCTTCAGCAAGTGGGAGTTGAGATAGCCAGTCGTCTGAGACAATCGCTTCATAATCAAATCTTTATCAATCTTGCCAAGGAAAGCCAACCGCAACAAGTCAAACGACCTTGGGATTATGAGGTAAAAGTGGGTTCTAAAGACAAGGAAAAATTATCTTCTGATACAGCGATCATTGCAGTCTTCGATCGCTCGGACATTGGAGGGCGCTTGCTCATTTTGGGAAAACCGGGTTCTGGGAAAACTACAACAATGCTCGATCTAGCCAAGGAACTCCTAGAACGAGCGCAAGACCCAAAAGAACCCATCCCAGTTTTATTCGGGCTTTCTTCATGGGCAAGCAAACCGCAATCAATCCCAGAGTGGCTGGTGGAAGAACTCAAGAGTAAGTATGGCGTTCATGCAGATATTGGGAAGAAGTGGTTGCAAGAACAAAAATTCCTGCCTTTGCTAGATGGACTGGATGAGGTAAAAAGCGATCGTCAACGTGCTTGTGTTGAAGCACTCAATCGCTGGATTGCTGGCGACGATGAAGATTATTCATCGCCGGGACAATTTGTGGTTTGCAGTCGTATTGAAGAGTACGAGCAACTGGGAACGAGGCTTCAGATGAACGGAGCGATCTGTTTGACGGAACTTTCAGATCGACAAATTCGGGTATATTTAGAATCAGTTGAACGATCGCATCTTTGGAATTTAATCGACAACAATGAGACTCTTAGAGATTTAGTCCGCGCTCCTTTGTTTTTGAGCATGATAGTTTTTGTAGACTCCAAAGAACTTCAAAATTTACAGGAGTCAGACGATGTTCAATCTCTCCTAATCGATCTTTACATCAGACGAATGCTACAAAGATTAGAATCAGAAAGAGAAGAATTGAAAAGAGAAAAAAAGAGGAGACTCAGCAAAGAAAAAAGAAAGAGATTAAACCAAAGAATTGAGAGATTAGGCTCTTATTCATCTAGGCAAATGAGACTTTGGTTAGTGTGGTTGGCAAAGCAGATGGAAATCGAAAAGCAAACCGAGTTTTTGGTGGAGAAAATGCAACCGAGTTGGTTGCGGAGTAAAAAGCTAGAGCGATCGTATCGATGGCAAGTTCCGATAATTGCCGGGCTGGGTGGAGGGTTGATTTTCGGGGTCAATTTCTGGCTGATTTACACGGTGATTGTCGGGGTGATTGGAGTGATAAGTGTCGGGGTGATTGGAGTGATAACGGGACAACATCCGATTGGATGGCTGCTTGAATCTCTGATGGTGGGGCGGATTTTAGGGCTGAATGCCGCGCTAATTGTCGGGGTGATTGTCGGGGTGATTGTCGGGCTGAGGTTCGGGTTTAACACTTGCCTCAAACACTTCGTCTTACGCCAAGTCCTCCACGCCAACGGTTTTGCCCCGTGGAGCTACGCCCGTTTCCTCACCAGTTGCTCTGACTGTCTCTTATTGCAACAAGTCGGCGGTCGCTTCCGTTTCATCCACAAAACCGTTCAAGAGCATTTCGCGGCGATGGACTTTGAAAAACCCTAGTTAGCCTTCATTCGTCCAGCCTTCAATGGCACCTGCGACGAATGCACCGATCGGATTTTGTTTGAGGACTTCCAACGCACCCCCTTTAGCCGCGTTAATCGCTTTTTGTTTGAGAGTGGGTTTACTTTCAATCTCTTTAATGGCTTCGGCGGCAACTAACATCTCTTCTGTCTTCGTTGTTGTGGGGTTGGATTCTTCGAGTTGTTTGAGGAGGTCTTGAATTTCTTTAGCCGTTTCGGCGAGAGTCTGTTTTTCTGGGGCGTTGGCATTGTAGATGTTATACCCTTCGTTATAAACCGCTCCTCCTTCGATTTTTTCAACATTAGCCGCGCCTTTGAATTCATTAGCTTTGATATGGATGGAGCGATCGCTCTTAGATTGGTCTGCCACTGCTTTATTCTCCACGTTAATCGGTCGTGCTGCTCCTAGTTTAGCTAACTCCCACAGGTTTGTATTTTCTCGCTTGTATTGCTCTATCTGCTCGTCTTTTGCCTGCAATCGCTCCCGATACACTCCCTCTAACCGCTTCAATTCCCCCTCATACTTCTCCTGAAACAAGCGCTCTATCTCGGCTTTATCCGCTCCTTTGGGGGTGTTGATGCGAACGACAAACGAGCCGTCGTCTAGATTTTCTATGGCTCTGACCGAAAAAGCGCGATCGTCTCCCTCTACCTTGACTTGCTCGGCTTTGAGGGCTTGAAACGAGGTTGAGAATGCTTGCCAGTTGATACCGTCTCGGAAGATGAGATCGGCGGTTTCGTGCAGTTTTTGGAAGAGTCGGGCAAAGTCTCCGGGTTCAAAGATTGTGTTGAGGTCGGAGGGACGGCGATCGGTGAATCCAATTCCTAAAAATATATATTCACAAATCACATTATCAAATTTAGTGTTGCTGTTAATATTCCAATCATGAATGCAAGCGCCCGTTAGAGTTACACTCTCAAAATTGGTATTGAGTGCCGTAGTTATGGCAAGGTTAGCATTACTAAGATTAGCTTCGCTGAGATTGGCATCTCTAAGATTGGCTTCAACAAGGCTGGCGTTGCTGAAATCAGTATTCCAGAGTTGAGCTTCACTGAGGTTGGCATTTGTAAGATTTGTATCACATAATGTAGCATTACTAAGATTGGATTGTTTGAGATTGGCATTTTCTAGGTTTGCTCTTTGTAAGTTTGCACTCCATAGATTAGCTTTCAGGAAGAATTTACCATAACCGTTGCCCGTTTTGAGTAATTCTCTTATTTGAGGTTGTCTGAGGATGCTGATTCCAAGCTGGATTCGATCGAGTTTTTCAGTATCTCGCCAACAAGTACGAATTAAAATAGCTCCTCGTAGATCGGTGCTCTTGAGCGTTGCTTTGCTAAAGTCAGCATTACTGAGATTTGCTCGATGAAAATTCGTTCCACCTATAGCAGCAAACGCAATAGCAACATTATGAATCCCAACAAAATATCTCCAATTGTATATCGAAAGATAGATAAACATCTGGTTGAATAATCCTCCTAATATTACAAAATTAAAAAAAATAATATTAGCTTCATTTGCATTGTTACCGATAATAAAGTAAGTAAAAAAGATGGCAATTATAATCGCAAAAAATCTATTAGAGTAAACAAAAGTGCCTCTATTGAAAACCTCAACAATACAAGTAATAATACAAGTAAAAATGATATTCAAAACAAAATATAAAATACTAACAAAAATAATAGCAATAGCGAAAATTCTAAAAACACCGATAATGGCAACAAAAACAACTCCAAAAATAATAAAAATATAGTGAGCAGGTATTATTTTTAAACAAAAATCAAAAATCTTCTTTAAATTTATTGGATAGATTTCTATTATTATAGAAGACCAAATTAAAGTAAAACAGAGAAGTAGGGCATTATAAAAAACCTGATCTGTTACGACCTCAAACTTACTAGCTAGTAAAGAGAAATAATTTAGTATATTTTGTGATAAAAATCCTGATAGTGCAGCCAATAGCCACGAAATAGCAAGCAAGATAACAACCCATCGCCTTTGCAATCCTGCTTTTGCACCTCGAAACTTTGCCCCTGTCAAATTCGCACGACTAAAATTCGTTCCCCGAATATCTGCCTCGCTAAAATCTGCTCCCGACAAGTCTTTCCCTGAAAAAGAAAGACCTCGCAGGTTCATTCGCTGAAAATTGCGCTCTCCTGCTGCATAGCGTTGCAGAACCTCTCTTGCTCTCATCGCTTCCACACAACCACGACACCCCCATTATCCGCCATAGTTCGGGGCGTGTCGGGGCGTTATTTGTTGACAAGAATATCAATCATCACAACAGGAGTTGACCAAAACTTCTGAAAATCTCTGTATCCCTTGTATGTCAACTATTTTCAGGTGTTACAAATCCGTATATATAATAAATAGAGGATCGCAACAAACAACCCGACGATCGCAACAACTCATCGATAGTAAACCAACAACTCTATTAGGCTTTGACTAACATCGTGAGATAGAGTGGCAGTTTTTTTGTCAACCAAAGGGTAGGAATTGAACTCCTACCCTTTGGTCAGCAGGCTTAAATCCTTGTTATATAAGCCTTACAGCCAATTTTTGACTCTTAAAGTCAGCACCCCAAATGATTACTGTGTCAAGGCAGAAGCCTTAAATCCTTGCTGTATAAGACTTTCAGCTATTTTTTTACTGGCAAACGCAGAACCCCAAATGATTATTGTATCAAGGCAGAAGCCTTAAATCCTTGTTGTGCAAGGCTTTCAGCTAATTTTTGGCTCTTAAAGGCAGAACCCCAAATGATTGCTTGAATACTTTGAGAATTCGTTTTGACGACTGTTTTAGGTCTGTGTAGACAGTTGACGGGTTTAGGGTTAATCTCAGAGCGTACTTTGAGGAACTGGAAATCCTTGCCCATAAAGGGTTTAAGGCTTCTTGATGCGTTCTTGGTGAGGAACTGTAAAAGTGCTGCTAATTGACTGACGGCGATCGCCCTCTCAAGTTCAACCCCTAAAAAGGAGCTTTCTAATGACCACTTTAACCCTCAACCCCCAAGAACTGCAACTCACAGCAAAGGTCGCCAACTGGGATTGTTTCGAGACCCAAACTTACACCGCAAGCGACATCGAGTCTGTTGAAATCCGCGAGAATATCGTGTTCTTGCACTTCACCAACGAAACCGCCACCGCGATCGACACCGAAACCTTCAAAGCCAAGATCGCCGAGTTCAAAGCTAAAAGCCAACTCTCCGAAGAGCAACAGGAAATCGTAGAAGCCGCGATCGATAGTCCCTTCCAAAGCGATGTGAACTTCGTTACCGCTACCGCATCCTTCTACTCCGACGAGCATCGGTTCATGGGAACAGTCCGACGCGACGGTTACATCTGGACTGCCATCACCGAAAGCAACATCACCGTACACAAAACCGCCGAGAGCGCGGTTCAGAGCTTGACCACCTGCACGTTTGAGGAATGGGAAGAAGCCAAAGCGGGATTAGAGGGAATTCGTTACCTCGGTAACGGCTACTGGCAGCATACCCATTACGGTCGCATCAATACAACGGGATTGCTGGACTACCTCGGTTTAGAAAAATCACCTTGTCAGATCGCAATTTTAGAGAAAGAAATCGCGATCGCTGACTGACATCTACAGGGGGAATTGAATTTCCTCATTGCCAACATCATTATTCACAACATATCGCTACACAATATTAAGGAGAAATCATCATGTTCGACTCTCAATTTTCCAAAGAAATTAAAATCAACATCGAATCTGCAAAGCAAGAAGTTATCGATAAAATGTTAGGGGATGTCCTTAAATCTTTCCGCGATGCGGGTTTTTCGGAAGAAAATATCATTTATGCCTTACTTGCGAACACCGATCATTGTAGCGATTTTCATAAGGCACTCGAAAAATTAATACAGCATTAATAACAACACTTTTCATTACTATAACACCCCAAGCTCAATAAAATCAAGATGTTAGGGGTGTTTTCATTGATTGTGTTTTCAATACGATATTTTCTGATTAAACGAAAAGAGAAAAAATATCATATATAAAATTTATTTTTTATTAGAAAATCTTGTCAAATAGACGATTTCTATTTTATAATAGATGTAATGTAATTCGATAAGGAATCCTTAACGATGCCAAACAGAGTAACAAAAACCGAAAATTTTGTGCAATTAAATTTTCATATTCCCAAGCACACGCGCGATCGCCTGAACGCTATTTGTAAACGGTTAAAAAAACGCGAGGGAAAGTCAAGAACGTTCATAATAAATTCTCTAATCGATAAGTTTATCGAGGAGAATCACCATGTTATCGAACAGTAAAAAAAATAGAGTCACCCGTGCTATGCTTGCTTGCTCGCTCAGGCAACCCTAATCATATCTTTTGTATCGTCATTATAGCACGGTGTGACTCTAAGCAATCCACTCTTAGAGGTATAACCCCATGAAGAAATCACACCGAAAAAACATCTCAAAACGGGATTTCGATTTGCTTAATCTTTTTTTCAATAATGAACAATCGCCATGTTTTGACCCAAATAAATTCCAGTTTTTGCTCAGTGAGGTTCAGAACCTTAACAAGATTAAAAAGCAATTAAGGCATCGGATCGCGGGTGTTGACATAACGCCATGCCGGAGTAATGTAGTTCTCGACCGCATCGGTACAACTGACGATTTTCCCTTAATTGAATACGGGAATATTCTTCTAAGAACTAATCTACATCCACTGAATGCTCACCGCACAGTTTTGGATTTCATCGAGACGTTTATACAGCCGAGCAGGATCTAGTTATTTTGACTTAAAAAATACGAATTCAATCCAATGGCGAAAAAGGATTGAATTCGGGGATGGAGTATAAAACTTTCAAATATGATTCCATTATACTCCATCCTTCATAAAAACGCAAAAATTTAACGATTAAATAGATAAGATGAGAGGAGTGAATGGTTTTAGAAAATTGGAAAAATCAGTTAAAAATCATTCTTTTAACTGATGCAAAATGGTCGCTAGATTGCAGTCCAATGGGATCTGGGAAAAGCCACTCGATAGGGGAATGGAGGGATGCTGAAATCCTTAAAAAACCTGAAGGTGTCAAGGGAATTGATGATTTGGTTAATCGAGATGAAGAGATGGGAATCGAAAATGATTCTTTATTTAATGTTCGTTACATCGACTCTAATTATTTGAATCCATCATGCGAGACTTTAGCTGAATGGAATCAAGAAAGCGCTCGATCTTATGGTTTAATTTATAACGAAAAAACCAACAGATTTAGGCGTGCTAAAAAAGAAGATTTAGAGGCTATTGGGTTCAACATCAATTCGTATTTTGAGGGTGTAAAAAACCGTCAAAGGGAGCGATACGAACACGAAATACGAAAGTTGCGCGACCATCCCCACGCTGATGAAAGCTGGTGGTCTCCTCCAAATTGCGCCAATATCGAAGCCTTTGATATTGTGCAGCAAAGCGGGCGATCGTTCGACTATTCGGGAGACGAAAATAAGCTAAATCCTATTTGCCGAGCGTGTACTTTTCTTGAGACTTGTCCTACCCATGAACGTTTCTATTTACACCAAAAGAATCGATCTCAATTACATGAATTTTCCCGCATTCATCCCAAATCATTATTGCCAAAAGATAACTCAATTTTGAGTTATAAAAATGCGATTGGTGTGATTGAAGAATCGGGTACGTTCAATGTTTTAGAGAACCAAGAGATACACGGTAGCTGCGCTCTGGCTAACTATACTCAGTCACTTGCTAACTATACTAAGTTGAAAATTACTGAAGTGTTTTCTGATGATTTGTTGGATTTTTTAGAGCGTCTAATTGCTATTATTATCCACGGGGGATATACCGAAAAAGATACAGATAATTTTAAAAAACTAGAGGGTAAAGAAGCACATTACGGCTTACACGCATCCCATCGTCTGCTTCAATTTGAACCAAGCAATCGCTGCATTTTGACCGATTCTATACGGGCGCAATTTGACGACGAAATTCGCTCTCTCATATCAATAAACGGTATAGATGCGATTTGCAAAAAAAAGATTGAAGATATTGCGAATATGCGCTGTTGGATGGATGTTATTGACATTGCCCAACGGAGAATTAACGGTGCTTTAACAATTGTCCCCGATGGAGATGGTAAATATTTTTTGAGGATTACTAAACGCAACAATCAATTAATTGATAATATCAAAAGTTTTGCGAAAATCTTGATGCTTGATGCAACTCCGAATCTTGAATATCTCCGGAAAAAGTTTGATATTAGAGATGAAAAAATCAAAGTTTTCTCTCGAAAAATTGAGACATCAAAAAATATTGAATTTTTCCAAATAACGGGTTTAGGCGATCTTGGGATGCAGCGTCGCGACAATTTACAAAATCGCATTAATCGGACAATTGACGCGATAAAAAACAAGCATAAAAATCAAAAAGTTGGGGTCCTAGATTTTCTCAAATTCATCGACTTGAATGACTCTGATAGCGGCTACTGGGGAGTGGATTCGCGTGGATCTAATAAGTTTAAAAATCATGACGTGCTGATAATTTGCGGTCGTTTAAATCTTAATCTATCCGATCTTATAACTGAGTTTTCGATCCTTTGGAAACGTCCTGTTAATGTTCAAAAAACTCGCGTAAAAATACCATTAAAAAAAATTAACGGTAAAGTTATATTTCGATTTCGTGAGTTTTTTAATGATCCTGAATTTAACGCTTTTTGCCAATATAAAACTAATTGCGAGATCGTTCAAGCTACTGGTCGTTTGCGAGCAGATCGTCGTCCTGATAGTCATTTGAAAGTGTATTTTATATCTGATTTCCCTAGCCCATTTTATGTAAAATTGCTTGACGTTTCTGATGTTTGTGCAGATTTATCACCAAACTGGTTAAAAAATGTCAACAATGTGCTAAAAATCGCGAGCAAGCTAATGCAAAAAAATCAACCAATTACTGCTACCGCGATAGCGAAAAATCGCTATTGCAAACTGAAGAACCGACAGATAGATTACATCATAGATAAGCTATTACAAAATGATTCATCAATCCCTAAATCGATTCTCGAAAAATACGAAAATTTAAGAATTCATCTATCCGATCGACGACTCGAAAGACTAGATCGTAATGACAATGAATTCGATCGAGAAATTGCACAATTTTTACACAATAAAGAGGCAATTTAACCATGACCACTAACGATAAAAATCGCATTGATTTTCACACTTTTTTATCTCGATTTTTTGATAATGGGGAGCGAGTTTGGCTTAAAATTGGTCAATATAAATATTTTTATGGTTTCTTTAATAAAAGCAGTTTTGAGATAATCTACACAAAAAAGAAGGAAAAAAAATTGCAAAAATCTCGATATGACATTTGTAAATATCCTGATGCTTTCGAGCGCTTAACTTATGAATGTAAATACAATAATGAAGGTGCTTTCTTTTTGATGACGAAAAATAAAAAATTTCCAATTGGGGGTGAATACACAGGAGAAAGCAATTTTTTAAGCACAGAATATGACGATATTCCATGTGACAAACAAATCGAAAAGTATCAAGAATTCGCTGAAATTTCAGGGTTAAAAATATCTGCCTTGGTTGGTAGTGGTGGAAAATCGATCCATGCTCATTGGAAGATTTCAGAGAATATTGAATGGGAGCGTCGCTTGTTTTTAATGCGGTTATTAACAATTTGCTTAGAAAGCGATAGCGCTTTATGTAGTGATACAAGATCGATGAGAATACCGGGATTTTATCGTGGTGAAAAGAGTAATTATCAAAATTTAGAGTACCTTTCTCCTACTGATAATTCCTATGATTATGAACGCATTTTGGCGGGGATGCGGCAATTTTTAGAATATAAGAGATTGCCAAAAATAGAAAGTTTAACCCGCAAACAATTTACTAAATGGAATACTCATTTGGTGAGCGGTGACAGAGAGAAAGCGATTGCCGCTTTGACTGCAATTGACAAAAAAAACAATATCACGCCGTTGCATATAAAGCGCAATGAGAAACGCCGCGAGGAAATGAGACAAACTCATGATAAACGGGGAAGAAAACGTAAAAAAGATAATTTTAAATACTACCCTTCTGAAGTGTTTAACGAGCTTATACGACCTAATTTAAGCATTTCTGAAATCTTCGATATCTTTCCCCATAATCTCTCTGAAAGTGCCGATCGCTGGATTGGCGATCCGTGTTACCGTCCTTCCGTCGAGGGAGAATCTTTTGTGATTTCTGAATATGAAGGTGAGTTACTTTGGCGTGATTGGAAGATGCAAATAAGCGGTAACGTTTTTCAATATCGATATTGGTTTAGCATAAGAAAGGATGTTCCACTTGCTGATAAATTTGATCTTAAGTTAAGCAGTTCAATCTGTTGGGATGTTGTCGAATACTATACAGCGCGAGTTAACAAAAAATATCCCAACAAAATCGATCTTGAAACTATCAGTCGTTTTGACTGGGAATCTGATTTTAGTTTGTCGAATGGCGATCGCTTTTTTGTTCTTGAAGAGGGGGCAACGATGCCACCTGAGATTGAAGCAATCCCGACTCTTGAAGTTTCTCTCCCATTCCTAGATGACTCTGAGATCGATGAATGGTATTAATTTCCATGAGGGTGTACTATGGCATAGTACAAGTGCTTGAAGCTATTGATTTCACTGGTTTTGAGGGCTGTTCCAAGCTGCACTCGTGTATATATAAAATATATTATACGCGAGTGCAGCTTGGAATAGGTTTGAATCCATTGCTAAACAAGGCATACAGCATTTTGTACTATGTTATGGTACAGTCAAAATTAAAGAGATGAATGATTCATCATTGATGCCTCAGAATCAGCGATCGCAAAGTGACTGAATGGGGATTAACCCCATCTGAGAAGGGGGATGAGCGTTCATTGCCAGTTATTAGGAAACTTTTAACACGACCCGATTGATGCGATGTTTCCCGATTTGCCGATATAGATTGGAGTAAAAAAATACTCTCATTTCAAATGAGGGTATTTCCACGAATCAAGGTCTGAAAGTGTCAACTTTCCAGCGATGAAAACCGCCGAATTCCTTGCTATTAAAGGGATAGAAGGTGTCAACTTTATAAAGCAAACCACAAGTGAAGCAGAGTTCGGAGTTAGAAACTCATTCTTATATCTAAACGTTTGACTAACTCTCTGGAATACCTGTATATCAAGCGTTTTTAGATGATTAATGACTTTTTAATCATTCCCCATCACAGGATGGAACTCATAGGGATTATGCAGTTAGCGATCGCCTTACCCATTTTGTTAGTCAGCACCCTCAAACGCTTACATCATAAGGGAAAATAAACAAATGAAGTCAGCCCCCTCTCGATATCCCATGCTCGCATAAAAGGATGTCCACTGAATGGACTCCCTCTGAGTTTAGCGATCGCAAAAACGCTAGAACGCTCTGATAAAACTGTTTTACGGTGAGCGGCGAAAAAATATAAAGCATCGCTTAGGGGGAGCATAAGATAATCTGATAGTAATTTAAAAAAATATATTTTCTTTGTATTAATTTAAAATCGACTATGAGAGAGAATAACAATGCTGGAATGAGTAAAAAATGAGTAAGTATGCTGGCGGTCGGGAAGCGGTCATGGGAGAATTGCAGCATTTGGGCTTGCAAGCGGGAATTAATGCCATGTTGGTCGGTCATTACCTCACCACCCTCGGACAGCCCCCCGAACGCGATCGCGCTCTGTTAGAATCATTAGGACTCGAAGGTGGAGAAGCCCCCATACCCGGTGAGTACGAAACCCCCTCGCAAACGAACTCGGCGCAGTCGTTCCCGTCGCCGTAAACCGTCCAATGCTCCTACTCTTTCCCTTCCCTACAAGCTCCTTTGGGTGGTGGTGGGATTATTTTTGACGATTGGCGGCACGTTTTTGGTGCCTTCGGCGACAACTCCCCCTTGGGCTTGGACGGAAGAAAATGGCGGCGTGCAAACCTATCCTTTAAATGTAACCTTTCAAGTAGGAGCCGTTTTGCTGGCAGGATGTTTGGGAGGGAAACAGGCGGGGGCGCTTTCGCAAGTCGCTTATGTTCTATTAGGATTATTTTGGACGAAATTTCGCCTTTTTACCCATGGCGGCGGCCTCGAATACCTCACTGCTCCCACTTTTGGGTATATATTGGGTTTTATTCCGGGGGCATGGATTTGCGGTTCTTTGGCTTTTCGTGCCAAACCCGAGCTAGAATCTTTGGCATTTAGTTGTTTTTGCGGCCTTTTTGCCATTCACGCAGTCGGGATTACTTATTTAATCGGTTTGCATCTTTTCGGTTTCATTGATGCTGGGTTGAGAGTTTTATTAGAAGGAATTTTTCAATATTCCATTCGCCGTTTCCTCGAACAAAGCACGATGGTTTGTGCGGTTTCCGTTTTGTCCTTTGCTCTGCGGCGCATTATGTTCTATTAAGTTCATCCAATTTCGTTCCCCAAACGATCGCTCTCTCTCAGTTCCTTGGCTATAATAGTTGTATTATACTTTATTTTCTCGACAAAATACATGGCGATCGATTTGCAAATTGACGAACAACTCTTAGAAGAAGCTCTTGCTTTAAGTCAGAATTCGACAGCAAGTTTATTGGTAGAATTTGCTTTACGCGAATATATTCAACGTCGCAAACAACTCAAAATTTTGGACTTATTCGGAACAATTGAATATGACGAACATTATGATTATAAGCAACAAAGACAAATAAGATGAATGTTATATTTTCTCACTTTCATTTCTTCCACCAGCGCAACAAAAAAAGTGTAACAAAAGCAAAAAATACCCCAAAACTAACGCTAATTGCTAAAGGAAGAAAAGTTAAAGCAATTTCAAAATAAGGTCGGTTGGGAACGCCGAACATTTGTTCGACCATCTCGCGCGTTTCCTGTTGTCCGATGGTCGATGCAACTAAAGAAGCAACGCTAATTCCCACTCCCGCGATCGCAATGGTATTATTAAGGGTGCGTTCGTTTTGCGTGCGTTCGATTTCGATGATTCCCGCTACGGTTTGACTAAAACTATCGAGGGGTTTGAGTCCCGCGCTTAAGGCTTTACTATCCATGACGATTTGTTGGACTTTATCGCTAGCAGATTCGCCGAATTTTTCTAAGAATTCTAAGTTACAAGCAGGATCGCGATCGCGAATCGTTTGCAAGCGTTGGTGATAGTTTTGGGTATTGGTTTCAATATTAACTTGTTGTTTTTGAAAATCCCCGAGGTTGGTTTCATAATAATGGGAAATTGTCAAGGCATTTCCCATATCTTTTTGCATGAGTTTGAGATCGAGTTGTGTGCGATCGAGATGTCCGGATAAAGAATCGATAATTGCTTGCATCTTCACGGATGCTTTTTTCAAGCTTTCTTTAAGTTCTCGACTTTTTTCGTAAACCCAGAGAATTTTACTGCGATAGTGAAAGAGCGGAATGAGATCGCGGTATAATTGACCGATAATCTTACTAATTTCTGGTTCGGTTTTATCGTAGGGAAACAAGCAGATAATGAGATGATGGCTGAGGTTTTGCCCATCGAGAATGGTGTCGGGTTGTTCCAATTCGTATAAAGTCGCGCTGCGATATTGACCTTGACCTTTTAAGTCCCGTTTCCAGTTGGCGCGATCGCAGATTTCTAGGGTTTCGTAGCAGATTTTAGCAATGTCTTCGGGGTTTTGTTCGGCGGTGGCGAGTTTGCCCCAAAATAGCCAGCTTTGACCGAGTTGGGGAGGGATTTTGGTGGTATGACCGCGACCGATTTTAACAATTTTTTGCAGTTCTTGTAGCTTTTCTGGGAGGGGAAGTTGTTCCCACTCCGGGTCATTATTGCGTCCGGCGCAGTCAATTTGTAAGGCGAGGGTATCTCCTAATTTGACGGGGTAATAATAGCCGTCGAGAGGTGCGTCAAAGGGTTGGATTCTCGCGTCTAGGAGTTCGATATAGTGAGAAAAATTTTGCTCGTTCTTTTTCAGGTGTGCGATATTTTGGTCGATATAGGTTTCGTCGTAGATCCGACTCCAGAAGCGGCGGCGATCGCGATCGATCTCTGCTTCATTCTTTCCGAGACCGCTATAAAGGTCGTAGAGAAATAAATCAACGGTGGGATAGTCTAGAGATTCCATGTAATTCAGTTATCAGTTATCAGTTATCAGTTATCAGTTGTTAGCGATCGCTGTGGGGGTTTTATTTTTGTATCGGTACTTTTACTCCTCTTCCCATTTATCTTTTACTTCGTCCCAAGATAACCATCCGGCTTGTTGGGGTCGTCCTCCAGCGTTCTGCAATTCTGTTAGAATTTGGTGAAGGATTGACATATCTTCTCGATTTTCAATCCTGTCAATCAATCGTTCAATTGCGGTTGCTTTTACTTCCGATAGCAAGCCTTCTTCTTGTAAAAAGTCATCGAAGTCACTGCCAATGTAGCGATCGCTCATTTTGCTTCTCCTTGTTATTGATTCAGTCTGTTGGCGATAAATTGTTGCAGGGTTTGGATCGGGTTGGGTTGGGATATGGTTTGTGCTGCGTCTTCATAGTCGCGATCGATGATTTCGAGGACTTTTTCCATTTGTGCGATCGCCTTTGTCGGATCGTCGGTAATATTTGCCGTCTCTCCCATGCCATCATCGTGGGGATCGTAAAGAGGTAAAAATTTTAATCCCCCTCTGTGTTTTGCATCGGTAGAATCGAGCCACAATTCGGCATTTTGATAAGCATTTTTCAGAGAAGGAGTTTCCAAAGCTAAATGGGTAAGTTCTCTAAAACGGGTTTCTAATGAGGCAAAAATTGCCCCGATCTCTGCTTGCAGTTCTTCGGAAAGTTGGGTTTTCTGTTGAGATAAAGCATAAAGGAAGGCTTTGACAAATAAAGTTTCAGAATCTTTCATCGTCCGGATAGGGTAAAGGCTGACCAATAGTAGGGATGGGCATAGGGGCGATCGCTTTCCATTGTATCGATATTCTGTCGCCGAATTTCTAGGAGTCGTTTGAAGGAGAAGTCTTGTTGGAGGGTTGCGATCGCGTCATCCAACCACGTTTGCAGGTCAGTTTTCGTGGCGGTTTTGAGCCAGGATTGGGCGTTTTTGAGGGCTGTGGCGGGAGATTGTCCCGAATGAAGATTTTGGTAAAAAGTGACGACGAGGAGGGTTGTGGCGAAAGATTGGACAGTCCAGAGGGTACTGAGAACGTGGGTTGCACCCGCCCGCAAAAAGCCACTGACTAAGCCCACGTATTCATCGGTGATGGTTTGGTTTCCGGTGACGGCGGTTTCGCAAGCAGAGAGGACGACGAGGCGGTATTCTCGCAGATCGAGGTTGAGGATATCTTTGAGGGTGAGGGTGTCTTCGCCGTTGAGGTAGAGGGAGGAGAGGGCGGGGTTTTGGGAGTGATATGCCCCGTGTCCGCAGAAGTGGAAGATGTGATGGGACTGTTGTAAGGCTTCGGTGACGCGGGTTTTGGTGGCGTTATTGTTGGGGAGGCATTGGAATCCCCCCCTGCCCCCCTTGGTAAGGGGGGAGCCGGAATCGCGGAATTGCTGTTGGATGAGGGCGGATTCGACTTCCGCGAAGGGGAGTCCGGGAAGGGGTTTGGGTTGGTTGCCGATTTTGGGTTTGCTGGGGGGATTTTCGACGATGAGGATATCTGCTGCAATGTCGGGATCTGGGGGATTATTTTCTGACATTCCCAGATAGGCACTGGGGAGGATGGTGCAAGGGCGATCGGGGAAGAAGGTGGGGAGGGGGAAACGATGCAGATCGCGATGGGGAATGAGGATGAGATGGTTAATCGCGTGAGTCTTTAGGTGTTGTTCGATCGCGGCGATGTTGAGGAGGGTTTTCAGTTGGGCGAGTTGCGTTTCCAGTTCCTCGTACCATGTCACGTCAATTTTAGAGGGATTTTCCTCGTCTTTCTTGGTCTCGTAGTTGTCATAGTCTTCGTTCCATTTTTTGACCCACTCCTCAAAGGCAAGGACTTGCAATAAGGCGGGTTCTCTTTCGTCTTCGGGTTGGGTTGGGGGAGGAGGAGAGATGAGAATCGGATCGGGGTCGTTGGGAAGGAGTAAGAAGGTGCTAAGAGATATGGGGCTCAGATGCCAGTAAATGAGGGCGGTGGCGGGGGTTGCGAGGAGTTCTCGGATTTGGGGATAGGTGAGTTCCGGTATCTCGCCATAGTTCCAAATCCAGCGCAAGCAGGTGTTTTTGCCTGTTTCGGCGAGAGTCAGTGCGTTGCGAGGATGTCCGGATTGGAGGGCAAGGCTGACGGTAAGCTGGTTAAAGGCGGTGAATTTGCGGGCGAGTTGCTGTTTAGCGTAATCTCCTCCTTTGAATTCTTTGAGCATTCGGTTGAAGAGGTCTGTACCGTCTTGCAGGATAACTCGCGCCTCTTCGGGTTCTTTGAGGGCGAGGAGGACTTTACTGAGGTCTTGGAGGACTTCGAGGTGCAGTTCGGGATAATTGCTTGCGGTGAGGGTTTTTAGGGCTGTTTTGTAGCTGTTTGCTGCTTTGCGCCAGTAGGGATAGGGATTGGCACGAAATCGCCCGCGATTGTAGTGTGCTTTGCCAATTTGGTGATGGATATCTCCCCATCCTTCGGGGTGCGTGTCTTGGCAGATGATATTTTGATTGAGAGGGAATTGCAGACTGTTGAGTTTTCCCTCATAGCCGCGCTGATTGAGTTCTGGATGTGCGAGAGAGAAATGTTTTTGGGCGGTTTGCTGGATTTCTCGGGCAACTTCCGGAGAGAGGAAACGTTGAATGGATTGTTGTAGGGATGTTTCCTCTGAGAAAATTCGTTGATGGGATTGGTTGAGACTGCCTTGGAAATCAAATAAAAAGTGACGTTGGAACTTAGGATCATGTTGAGTGGAACTTGCAGCCACAATCCCTCGGTTGTGCCATGCCTCATGGAAGTCAGGTTGAATTTGCAAGGCTTGGTCAAAGGAGGCAATCCCTTCTTCTAACCTGTCTAAATCAGCTAGCACATTCCCTCGGTTGACCCATGCCTGATGTAAGTCGGGTTGAATTTGCAAGGCTTGGTCATAGGAGGCGAGCGCTTCTTCTAACCTGCCTAAATACAATAGCGCAGTCCCTCGGTCGTTCCATGCCTCATGGTCATCGGGTTGAATTTGCAAGGCTTGGTCAAAAGATGAGATCACTTCTTCTAACCTGCCTAAATTCTCTAGCGCAAGCCCTCGGTTGAACCATACATCATGGTCGTCGGGTTGAATTTGCAAGGCTTTATCATAGGAGTCGATCGCTTCTTCTAACCTGCCTAAATTCTTTAGCACAATCCCTCGGTTGTACCATGCCGGATGGTTGTCGGGTTGAATTTGCAAGGCTTTATCATAGGAGACGATCGCTTCTTCTAACCTGCCTAAATTCTATATCGAATTCCCTCGGTTGACCCATACCTGATGGTTGTCGGGTTGAATTTGCAAGGCTTGGTCATAGGAGGCGATCGCTTCTTCTAACTTGCCTAAATTCCCTAGCGCAATCCCTCGGTTGAACCATGCCAGATGAAAGTCGGGTTGAATTTGCAAGGCTTTATCATAGGAGGCGATCGCTTCTTCTAACCTGCCTAAATTAGATAGCGCAAACCCTCGGTTGTTCCATGCCTCATGGTCATCGGGTTGAATTTGCAAGGCTTTATCAAAAGAGTCAAGTGCTTCTTTTAATCTTCCTAAATACAATAGCGCATTCCCTAGATTAAACCACTCCTGATAAGAAAGCGATCGCATCTCCAAACCTCTCCTATCCAATTCTTGAAAATTGGTTGAAACAGGTTGAGAAGTCCCCATTTGAGACAATAACTCGTTAAACTTCTGAACTTCAGACAGATTAGATCTCTCTCCCGCTTCCTCCTCCTCACTCGCCTCAGAATCAACCTCCGTCTCAGAACCTTGTAAATACGTTGCAAACTCTCGCGCCATCCGTCCCAAATCCCCCCGCGCCACCTCACTCAAACCCTGCAACGCTTCCAGCACTTTCCCCTCATCCGATCGCGATCGCTTCACCTCTCCCACATATCCCGCCAACCACCGCACCAATCCCGACTCATCCACCCCGCGACGCTTCATCCATACTTCCACCTCATCCCCCGTCGCACCCCCTTTCACTATCTCCGTCAGTTCCTCAAACAGAGTTGGATAGTCCGGTGTTTCCGGTTTTTGGGGTTGCGGGGGTTGAGAGGGGCGTTTTTTGAAAGGATTCCACATTGTCCGAGGGGAAATGAGAAGGAATTTTTGTTCTATTTTAGCGGAGTTTTGGGGGATTGGGAGGTGCGATCGCTTATATTTCTTCGCGATCGCTAAGATCGAGATTGTTTTCAGCAATATAAGTCGCAATATCAATAAGATCGCGGATAACCTGCGGACGTTTGCGAATTTCACTCATGTTCTTAGCGATCGAGTTGGTCTCGAACCGCTTGACGAATTTCCCTCCAGTCGCGATCGCTCATTGGGGTTGCATTTCCAGAGTCCAATCCTTCCAGTAAAAGGGTTTCAATCTGTTCTTTCGCTTTCTGTTTTTGGTCTTGACGAATCAGATCTCGGATATATTCGCTAACACTTCCATAGCCTCCTGCTTTGACTTGCTGTTCGATGTAATCCCGCATAGTGTCGGGAAGGGAGACATTCATGGTTTTCATGGTATAACTCTCCTGAGAATTTTATCTATTATGGCAATTTATGCCATTTTTTGCCATTGAGGAAGGAGCGATCGCAAAATAATAGTGTATTTACTCCGGAACGCTAACTCGTCTGGCAATTGCTTCGCTCAAACGAGTAAAATGGTTAGGATTGAGCGTTAATATGCGATCGATTTCGATTTTGTCGGCGACTCGAGCAATTAAAGCATCATAAATTCCACCACCCGTTAAATTTAATTCAATCATTTGCGCGATCGCAATTTGGTAATCCTCTGAAGTTAAAGGAATGACTTCAAAGGTTTTTAAATTTTCCTGAATGAGTTGTTGCGCTAGAGTTGGAGAAATTTGAGGACGAATGGGAAGACGGGTTAAAACCGAATAAAGTTCGCCAAGAGTGCGAGTACAAATAATTCCATCGATCTCTTCTCTTGTAGCTTTTTGCCACCATTCCGAATAAGGAGCGTGTTTTGGATGTACCTTGACAAAAGCAGCAATCAAAATAGAAGTATCAAAAAGAACGTTTACCATGAGGATAACTCATTAATGCGTTCCAACCGAGTATCATCTAAGATTGTTTCTATCCCCTCGATCGCTGGAGAATCAATAACTAATAAGCCATTTTCCTCAACAATAGTCGCCAATTCCGTATTTTTTGAGGGAGGTTGCGCTTTAATCGAGAGAGATTCAAGGAACGCGATCGCCTCGGGTAAACTTTCTGGAGGCAAGCGATCGATAAGCTGAATGACTCTTTGACGCATTGGGGTTGTCATCATTCTTCTCCTATTTGCTTCTCATTCTTATTTTACGCGATCGCCAGCAAAAACTATTCTTCTTCGTCACTGCGATCGCCATCCTCCTCCTCCGCTTGTTCTTCAATTTTTGCCAACCAAGCTGTTAAATCCTCCCAACTCTCAAAATCCAACATTTCCAAACCCAACGCATCCAA
>JBFRWJ010000558.1:0-11433 GCA_051439525.1 Spirulina sp.
CTTGATGACCGATTAAAGTATCGAGTAACTCTCCGGTTTGTAAATTCCACAATTTAACCGTACCATCCAAACTTCCACTCGCTAAAATTCGCCCATCGGGATCGATCGCCAGACTCCATACCGAATCGGAATGCTCGGAAAGCGTATACAATAATTTTGCCTGCTGCCAAGATTCTTTGTGTTGATGAGATTGTTGTCGGGTGCGATCGCCGGATTGCGTTTCTGCTCTTACCTCCCCGATCGCGAACAACAGAGAGACCCATTGCACGGCGATCGCCCAAAATAAGACGCAGGAATTTTTTCTTTTCATTTTCTTTACAATTTTGCGCGCGATGGGAGATAATAAGAAGGTTATTGAGATTGTGCGATCGCCACACTCTTTTCCCTACTATAAACGGTCAACTATCAAAATGCCTACGGTCACCTTAAACGGAACGATTCTCGCTCAAAGCGACAACTGCGAACAGGTTGAAGGAAACTACTATTTTCCTCCCGATGCCATTAATCAAGAATATTTTACTGAAAGCAATACCCATACCACTTGTCCTTGGAAGGGCTTAGCCAGCTACTATAACATCGTTGTTGAGGGCAAGGAAATTAAAGATGCAGCTTGGTATTATCCCCAAACCAAGGAAAGAGCCAAACATATCGAAGGTTATGTTGCGTTCTATCGCAATAAAGTCACGATTAAATCTTAGCAATCGCTATAGTTGATTGCTTGCTCTCAACTGTTGACTTGAAGAAGATCGAAGGAAAATTGTCAAGATTGACCAACCTCTTCTTGAAGTTGCAGTTGTTGTTCATTGCTCATTGTTCATTGAAATGCCTATTCGCATTCTCTTACAAACAACGCTTTTAGCGACAGCAGAAGATGACTGGACGATCGCCTCTTTTTCGATTTTGCGGGATTATTTAGCGTCTCTCAAAAATAGTGAAGGCAATCCCTTGTGTGAAGTTACCGCACGCGATCGCGAACCCGATAGCCGTGGAAACGATCCCGTATTGAGCAATTTAGATCGCGAGAATTTTGACGAACTCTGGCTCTTTGCCTTAGATGTCGGAGAGGGTTTAAGCGTGAAAGATTGTCAAGGCATTGTTCGGTTTCATCAACAAGGTGGCGGCATTTTAAGCACGCGAGATCATCAAGATATGGGCATTTCAATGTGTCCCTTGCCCGAGATCGGTTGCTATCATTATTTTCATACCCAACAACAAGATCCCGACGAGTCTCGCTGCTGTCCCGATGATACCGAGACTTCTTATATTTCCTTTCCCAACTATCATTCGGGACGGAATGGGGACTATCAAGAAATTACCGCGATCGCTCCCATTCACGAACTCTTAAAAAATCCCGAAACGGAAGAACCAATCGAGTATTTTCCCGCGCATCCCCATGAAGGGGGTGTCGGCGTTCCTGTTAATACGAATTATGCTCGAGTTATTGCCACGGGAACGAGTCAGATTAGCCAACGTTCTTTTAATTTAGTTGTTGCCGCAGAACCCGAAACCGATGACAAGGGGAATCAATTGGGAAGAGTCGTCGCTCAATCCACGTTTCACCACTTTGTCGATTATAATTTTGACTGCGATCGCGGCTGTCCCAGTTTTGTTGACGAACCCCCCGGAGATAAGCTCAAAAACAACCCCAAAGCCCTGCAAGATATCCAAACTTATATCAAAAATTTAGCGTTATGGCTTGCCCCTCAATAATGCGGACATCACCTGTGGATTTCCTCTCTTTTCAGAAAGCCCGACTTAACTCGTCATGCCTCTCATTGCTTGTTGAAAAAGGTGTTGATATTGTCCTAAAATTAGGGGAGGAAGGGGTTCAATAAATTCGCTTTTTTCCACGATCGCGCGATCGGGAAACAGGGGGGAACTTTCTTGTAAAGATTTGGGTAACGCCGATCGCGCTGCATTTAAAAGCATGGGAGAAACAGCGTCGGTAAATTGGGAGATTTTGCGGGCAGATTGTTCTTGCCAGCAGAAATCAATCCAGCGATCGCTTAAAGAAGAAGCCGCATTTTTATCGGTAAATGCGGGTTTAACCCAAAGATCGCACCATAACGCCGTACCCGATGGGGGAACGACCATTTTAATTTGAGGATAGCGTTTGCTCGTCGGTAAAATATCCGTAGACCAACCCACAGCAACCCAAGTATCTTTCAGAATTAAAGGTTTTAAATAATACCTCGAACTGTAAAATTTAACTCCTGCGAGCAACGCCTCTAATTGCGATCGCAGATTTTGAATCCCTCTCAAATCCTGGGTATTGTAGGAATAACCGAGCTTTTTTAGCGCGAGCCCCATAATTTCCCGAGGTTGCCAAACCATGGAGATGCGATCGCGCAATTCCTCTCGCCATAAGTCTTTCCAGTCTTGCGGAGTCCAATCCAAGTTTTTAAAAACCTCGCGATTATAAGCAATAACAGTGGTTCCCCAACGATAGGGCGCCCCCCATACTTCTCCATCTTCGTCTACAAATCCGGCATCGTTGCGCCTGACGACTCGGGCAAAGGATTCGGGTAAATTCGACCACCCTTCAAGTTGAGAGGGAGTGAGGGGTTGAATGAGGCGATCGCGAATGGCTGGGGCGAGCCAAGCATCCCCTAAAGATACCAAATTCGCAGAAGGTGGGATGGGATTGCCCACAAAAGGCACCCACTTGGGAAAACCTCCGGCAGATTTTTCCCCTCGGGCAATTTGCTGCCAATCTTGGAGCAGTTGAAAAATATCTCTGAACTGGGCGATCGGGGCAACTTTTACGGGTTGTCCCGCAGCAGCAGTCGAACGAAACTCGCCAATCAACTGTCGGGGAAGAGAACCGTTGAGGAGTTGAATCTTCAGGGCTTCTCGGGCGCGATCGCCGCATCCCTCCAACAGTTGTCCGAGGGCGATCGCCCCAGAACCCACTAAAAAAGAACGACGATTTAACATGATATCTATATGATAGGAAATTCTAATCAGATACAAAGACTTACTGTCATCGGGATTTCAGCCCCTCGGCGATCGCTTGCTCCCCAGAAAAGCTAGATTTGCTACAATAATTTTCCCACAGCCGTTTACAATACTTAACTGAATTTGGCTAAGTATATATAACTAAGTTTACAAAACAATGTCTACTGACTCCGGTCTAGCGACCTTAACAAAACCCGAAACCCAGAATCTCCATCTCAGCAAGCTCATGCAGTCTTACAACACCAATCAACAGATCAAATACTTGCACCTAGAAGCAGAAGTTGACGTTCTCCTTCAGCAGTTACAAGCGATGAAGCTCAAGCAAGATAGCATCGCAACCTCAAAAAAAGAACGGTAAGGGAAAAAAGGTGGGCGAGCCCACCCCAGACACTTCATGCGAGCGATCGCCCTTAGCAGGCAGCTAAAACAGGTTCTTTGGCGGGATCGCTGGGCGCTTGCGTCCCTCCCGTGCGACAGTAGATTTCTGCCGAATTATTGGGACTTTCGATCAGTTTCACCCGATCCAACTCAACCCCCAACTCCGCGAGGGGCTGTTGTAAGGTTTGGGCGATGTAGAGGGCAATATTTTCCGCCGTGGGGACGACTTCGGCAAAATAAGGGATATCTTTGTTGAGGAAAGTATGATCGAAGGGTTCGACAATGCGATCGTCTACGACTTTTTGAAACTCCGCGAGATCTACTATCATTCCCGTGCGAGGATCGAGTTCCCCGACGACGCTCACCTCTAAATGATAATTATGCCCGTGACCGTGAGGGCGAGCGCATTTGCCGTAAGTTTCCAAATTATCCGCATAGCTGAGACTATCGAGAGCAAGCCGATGGGCGGCGCTAAAGTGAGTGCTAATCGTTAATGACGCTTCCATATTGTTTCCGTAATATTCAGCCCAAAGTTCTGGGTGTTCGATCGCTTTAATTTTGACGAGAGGGAGATGGGGGGAAAGTCTGTTCCAAATGACTCGAGCCAGATTTTCCGTTGTCGGTAGGGTTTGCTGGAATTCTTCCCAAACATCGTTTAAGTAAGAAAATTCCAAATCTTGGGTAACATATTGTTTGATAGCTCTCTTCACATCGGATAGATTTTGTACCATCCCATATCGATCGAGTTCCCCTTCTAGGGAAACATAGAGAACATAGTTATGACCGTGACCGGGAAAACGACTGCAAGCGCCGAATTTTGCCCGATTTTCCGCTTCTGTGAGTTCTGGCAGCCAATAGCGATGGCTGGCAGAAAACTGCGCTCGGCGGTGGATAATACATTTCATGTTGGCGGCAGTTGGCGTAACATTCTGTAAACTTTACGTTTTTTAATATAAACCAAAATCGCGATCGCCTTCAACCCTCAGCGCTATACTCGGGATAACCCTTGATCATTGTTCATTATTCGTGGATTATGGAATCTCTTTTTTATATTGCAATTTCCTTGATTGTCGGCAGTACCAGTATGCTTTTAACTTCAATGCGAATTGTCAATGAAGGAAATGAGGCTTTGGTGGAACGACTGGGACGATACCAGAAAAAACTCAGTCCGGGGGTTAATTTTGTTTTTCCCTTTCTCGATTCAATTGTTGTAGAAGAAACAACTCGCGAAAAAGTATTGGGAATCGAACCGCAAAATGCCATTAGTAGAGATAACGTGTCTCTCAAAATTGATGCGGTGATTTATTGGCAAATCCTCGATCTGGAAAAAGCCTTTTATGCAGTTGAAGATATTCAAGCAGCGATTGAAAATTTAGTGGTAACGACGTTACGTTCTGAAATTGGGCGCTTAGATTTAGACGAAACCTATTCTTCTCGGGAAAGTATCAATCGCAAACTCTTACATCAGTTAGATGAAGCAACGGGAAATTGGGGGGTGAAAGTCACGCGAATTGAAGTCAAAGAAATTACGCCCTCGAAAACGGTCATGGAATCTCTTGAAGTCGAACGTGCCGCAGAAAGTAATAAAAAAGCCGCCATCTTAAAAACTCAAGGAACGGTACAATCGATTCAAATGCTATCGGAAGCCTTAAAACAACAACCGAATGCGCAAGAAGTTCTCAGCTATTTGATTGCTCAACGCTATGTCGATGCCAATGAAAAATTAGGAAATAGTCCCAATTCTAAAATTCTTTTTATGGATCCGAAGGCACTCAACGAAGCAACCACCGATCTCATGTCCGGTCGCGATCGCAAGTCTCCAGACTCTCATCAAAATAGCAACGCAACGAACGGTCAAATTCCTTCTTCACCCGATCATAACGCCTCTACTTGAGGAGAATGAGAATATTTGTTGACAAAAATTAAATCCAATCGGAAAACATGGCTCAAATTTCCGAGAGAATTTTGCGCTTGGTTTCGTCAAATTCCTCCTGAGAAATTAACCCCAGATCGAGAAGTTCCTTGAGTTTGCCCAAACGTTCTGCGGGAGTTCCTTCCTCCTCTTTCTTCTCTTCTTCTCGAGAAGCGGCTTTCGCCATATCTTGAATTTCTTTCTCCTCCATGCGATCGGGATTGAACTTTTGTTTCCCTCTCTTCACCATTTTGTTGTAAATGTCTTTCATGGTATCTTTATCAATATTTCCCTCCCGCTCGAAATAGACCTTCGCAACATTCCCCAAGGCAAGCGTTGAGGCAAACATAAAAGGAGCCGAAATAATCCCGCCAAAGCCCGGCAAAATCACTTTAGCAACAGTGGTGGCAATACGACTTCCCACCAAAGACAGACCCACGGTTGCAGAAATTTGTAAAATCAACTCGATCGCGGACTCTCGGGTAATATCAACCCCCTTGGCTTGGGCGATCCCGATAACCATGCCCACATGAATGGGCATCACCGCAACAATTTCACTGCCCGGAATGGGAATAATGGTCAGAGCAGCCGCAGCATAACTACACTTTTCAATCAGAGAATCGATCGCGGCATCATCCGAAACTCTGAAAAATTGGTTCATAATATCTCGCAACACGATACGACTCCTGAGAATAAGGGTTGACTCTGTTCTACAGTTTAGCAATCGATCGAATCAGTGTTGACTCTGGTGTACCAGTTTAGCAATCGATCGCCAACCCACAAAACAGTCACCACCTCACCACCTCACCAGTTAGGGAACAGGGAACAACTCAGAACCAAAAACAAAAATCAATAATTTTTGGCCGTACCCGCGATCGCATCAAACTCAAACCTTGCCTTGTGATAGGTTTCCCCATAAATATTAAACGTTATTGTCGGTTCCTCGGCGATCGCTTCCACGCTGTGAATGGCATCGGGAGTCAAACTGAGAATATCTCCAGGTTCTAAAATCACCTCCCCCACACATTCAATTTTATCGGAATGGGCATGGGGAATCCGCCGCCAAAATTTATTTTTCTCTCGCCCTTTCAATACCGCTACAGCCCCCCAAGTTCCGTGATTGTGAATGGTAGAAACAAAATGGGGAGTAAACGTCACCGTTTGTACCGTGAAGGGAAAGCCAATTTCATCATAAAGATTGAGAACCGTAATGCCACCATCCTGAGAAGGTTCTGGCTTTTGCGTTTGGACCCAGTAACAATTGAGAATGAGTTTGCGCACCAGCGTATGAAGTTCCGGCAAACAACTCTTTTCGTCTGCTGCTTTGCGGAGAACATCTTCGATCCCCGTGAGAAACCGATAAAAGCGATAGGGATCTTCCAATAAATGCCATGCTTTGGGAATTAAACAGGGTTGGCATTGCCCCGTTTCCGTTACAATCCAGTCCAGACCTTGCATAGTGCGATCGCGTCTCGAAGTTTGTTTCTCCTCGCAATTTACTCCCAAAGCGCTCCCACAAAAGGCTACCTGAGATACATATTTAACTGCTCTTAAGATTTGCTCCCATTGCTCGTCGGCACTGTGCCGGAGTTCAACCGTTGCAGGGCGCACAAACTCATAAATTTGTTGACTTCCGCAAGGATGGACTCAAAGAAAGTACCTTCAACGCTGAATAAAGACTCGCGATCCGATCGCCTCCTAGATCCCCCAATTATACTCCTCGTTCGTAGGAATAAATATCACCAAATTGCTCGAATAATTCCTCAGAGCGTTTGGAGAGAAACTGTAAATCTTCAGGAGCAATACTCGTGTTTAAGGCTTCCATATTGCTTTGAATTTGCTGGCGATTCTCTGACAATCCCGTAATAATCGCTCTGACACCGGGTTGATTCTTCAGCCAATTTAACGCCACTTGGGAAATCCCGATCTGATATTTTTGAGCAATTTTATCCAAAGTTTGGAGCATTTCCTGAACCGCACTCCATCCCCCATGTTTATGAATCATATTACTGTAGTAAAAACTGCGAGCGTGTTCGGCTTCCACAGGAATTGCCCGAGCATTAAGAAACTTATCGGATAAAAATCCTCCTGCCAGAGAACCATAAGCGAAAATCTCAATTGACCGCTCCAGACAGAACGCTTGTAGAGAATGTTCGACACGGCGATCGATCGGGCTATATTGAACCTGATTGCTTTGAATTGGGGCAATTTTGACCGCTTTTTTTAACATCGGCGTATTAAAGTTCGTCACCCCCAAACGACCGATCTTTCCCCGCTCCAGATACTTCGTAAATTCTTCGAGAGTGGAGGTAAAATCGAGCCGGGGATCGTGCCAGTGAATTTGCACGCAATCCAAGCGATCGCGCTGTAAATTGCGCAAAGAACTCTCAATCTTATTCTGAATTTGTTGGGGAGAGGGAATCATGTCAAAAAATACAGCTTTGGTAAAAATTTGGCAATCCGGTCTCCCTTTCAGGCATTTTCCTAAAATGCGTTCGCTGCGTCCATAAATATCTGCCGTATCAAACGTTTTCACCCCCCATGCGAGATAAGTATCGATCGCCCGTTCGAGATCGCTTTCCGGTGTTGCCTTCCAACTGCGATCGTCCAGTTGCCAACACCCTAAAATAAAAGTATCTGCAATGCGATCGAGTTTTTCATTCATAGTTGCCGTTCTCCAAAAATAATTGATAATTGATTAGGACGGATCGAATAAATTGAGGGGAAAATGTCCGTAGGTGCCGTTAATTTCTTCTTCTTCCGATTGACAAGCAATGAGTACCCCGCGATAGTCTCCATCATAAGCCTCGAGATAGTGGGTCATCTTTGCCGTATTAAACTTGATATAAACCGGGCACTGGACGGATTCCACAGATGCGATCGCAAAAGGCACCCGATACCCTAAAGCCTCGAGATAATACGCCAGAGTTTGATAGCCCTCCAGAGAATTATCGGCACAAACCCCCAAATTTTCCGACTCCGATCGCCCTACCACCAAACGCAAGGCTTGACGCAATCGTTCTGCTTCTGTTTCCGAAGCCGGAATTTTCGGTGCGACGCAGCTATAGGAGTCGAGTAATTGGCGAGCGTCACTCAAAGCCAGATCGGGAGTATTCATCATTTAATTATTCCTCCTCGTTCATTGATAATTGATAATTATTCATTGATAATCGATCTCAGCCCCTAAAATTCTCTCAACAAGAATACCCTCAGAACCGCTAGGATATTATTGTTCGGTTGAATCCGTCAACTGCAACCCTTCTCCAAAATCGTTATTTATCAACTCTTATGGATTTAATTGTTTTACAAAACATCCTCGATAATACCGCGTTTGCCATTCTTTTTCTGAGCGTGCTCCTCTATTGGAGCGGCGCAGCCTTTCGGGAAATCCCCCTTCTCCCCCGTCTGGGAAGTGCGGGGATGGCGATCGCCAATCTCTGTATGGTAGCCCTGCTGGGGGCGCGTTGGCTCGAAGCCGGTTATTTTCCCTTAAGCAACCTCTACGAATCCTTATTTTTCCTCGCTTGGGGCATCACCACGGTTCATTTTATCGCCGAGCGCACCAGTAGTTCGCCCTTGACCGGAGTCTTTACCGCTCCCTTAGCCATGGGAATTACCGCCTTTGCCGCCCTTTCCCTCCCCCCGGACATGCAAAACTCAGCCCCCCTCGTCCCCGCCCTCAAATCCAATTGGCTGATGATGCACGTGAGCGTCATGATGTTAAGTTATGCAACGCTGATGGTAGGGGCACTCCTCGCGATCGCCTTTCTCGCGGTCACCCGAGGGCAAAACGTACAATTACAAGGCAGCTCCGTCGGCTTGGGAGATTATCGCCTCCAATCCCCCCCTCGGGTTGAAGAAGAACCCGCCATCTCATCTCCTGCTTCTTCCAATCCCCCAACGGGTCAAACGACCGTACTCGATCGCGTGGCAACGGAAATCTCTACTCCTCCCCTTCTTTCTCCCCAACGCCTGACCCTCGCCGAAACTTTAGATAATATCAGCTATCGCATTATCGGTTTAGGCTTCCCCTTGTTAACCATCGGCATCATTGCCGGGGGCGTTTGGGCGAATGAAGCGTGGGGATCCTATTGGAGTTGGGATCCCAAAGAAACTTGGGCCTTAATTACTTGGTTGGTTTTTGCCGCTTATCTCCACGCCCGTCTCACTCGCGGTTGGCAGGGTCGAAAGCCCGCTATTTTAGCCGCGACCGGGTTCGCCGTCGTGTGGATATGCTACCTCGGGGTAAACTTATTGGGGAAAGGATTGCATTCTTATGGCTGGTTTTTCTAGAGCGCTCGCTCCAAAATAGAATAAACCTAAAAATGGAAAGTGAGAGTTAGCCATTGAAACCCACCCCCTAACCCAACACACCCCCAGCCTCTCTCAAGAGGGGAGACCCAGAGGGGGCAAATAATCAATGGTCGTCGAACGAGACGGGTTTTAACCCATCTTCAAGTTAAAATACAGAGCGTGCAGGCGTTTACTCGCAATGAGGTTTGTCGCATTGAGATTGGGCTAGTATGGTGAAATTCCAGCCAAGCAGTAGACGGGGAGCTTTCCTACGAACAGAAGCGGCAAGTAGGCAGCCCAAAGGAGCGATTCGACTCGGAAGTACGGAACAAAGCCACTCTGGGAGTCTGCAACGTAAATCCACAGCTATTTAGCCATATTTAGCCAAGGGATTTAGGAGTCTGTTGACAGGCTTAAAGAAAGCGCGGTTTTAACAAGGTGCTGTGGGCGGAACTATTTCCGCCCTTTAAAAGCGCCGCCCGCTTTCGGTGGGTTAACCACAGAATCCCCGTCTTTATGAAAGCGAGGAGATGTCAATTTTAGCGAAAACAAACCGGGTTGGGCGAGGAGATTACTTAACCTCGACAGCAACAGGAACACAATGATTAGTAAGGTGGGGTGAAACAACCGTGGAAAAGCAATTCGAGCCACTCGATCGCGGAGAAGTTCTCTCGGTAGAGGAATCCGTACAAATTCTGATCGGACACAGTACCTTCAGAGTAGACGAGCTCGCCCATGCGCTTAAAGCTCAATTGCTCGAATACAATATTGGCGGACTGACGGAAGAAAAATCGGGTTGGTTCACGGCGGAGGGAGCCGAATGTCAAGTCCTGAGATACGGGGCGGGAAACTGGCAAAAAGGCAAAGTCCGCATCAGTTTCGAGTTTTGCCCCACCCTTGATTCAGAGATCCCGATCGCTGCCCGAGCTGCTGCGATTTCCCCTCCCGAAACCACCGTGCCGACGGAATCGATGGCGTTGAAAGAAGAGGTTGCCCCGATTGAGGAACGTTTACCGGAGGAAGCGATCGTCGCCGATGAAGGGGAAGCTCTCCTCGAATCTGTAGAGCTGCCGCCAACAGAGTCTTTTGCAGCAGAAACGGCAGTGATGGAAGCGGGCATCGAAGCGGAGGAAGAGCTTCTCGAATCTGTCGGTTTCGCGAACGGCGATCGCGAAGAAGGTTTAGACGCGATCGCCGACAGCGAAGAGCTTCTCATCAGTGCAGAAGAATTGGCCAAAGAATCAGCAATGGATGAGCTGGCCGGGATGGAAGAAGAGACTCCTCCACTTTCGGAAGAAGTCGAGGCAGAAGATATGTGGGTAGAGAAAGAAGAACTTTCCGAACTGGCCGGTTCTTCTTTAGTGGAAGCAGAAACCGAAAAATTGTGGTTTGATGAGGAAGAGGACAAAGGGAAAATCCAGAAAACCGAACGGGAAGAGGACCGGGAAGAACTCGATGTCGGTGAAGGATTGGTGGAAGATATTTTTGATGAAGCTCCCGATGGTTCTCCTTTTGTCGAAGAAAGGGAAGAACTCGATGTCGGTGAAGGATTGGTGGAAGATATTTTTGATGAAGCTCCCGATGATTCTCCCTTTGGCGAAGAAAGGGAAGAACTCGATGCCGATGGCGGATTGGTGGAAGATATTTTTGATGAGGTTCCCGAGAGTTCTCCCTTTGGCGAAGACAGTGAAGAACTCGATGCCGATAGCGGCTTGGTGGAAGATATTTTTGACGAGGTTCCCGAGAGTTCTCCCTTTGGCGAAGAAAGTGAAGAACTCGATGCCGATGGCGGATTGGTGGAAGATATTTTTGAAGATGTTTCCATTTCCGATGAAGTTGAAGGGGAAGACGTGGATATTTTTGCCGAAGCGTCTGCAACAACACCAACAACC
>JBFRWJ010000559.1:0-2863 GCA_051439525.1 Spirulina sp.
ATAAAGGAATAGCACATCCGTGTCTAATTTGGCTTCTAAATACGGTTGGAGGAGTTTCCCCCATTCGGCAAATTGCGTGAAAATTAACGCCCGATCGCCTTCGGAAACGACTTCTTCTAACATCTCCTGCAAGCGTAATAATTTGCCCGATCGATCGCCGCGTTTGAGCTGTTTTTCTTTCAAATATTGAGCGGGATGATTGCAAACCTGTTTGAGTTTCATCAAAAGGGTTAAAATCAAGCCATGACGTTGAATGCCTTCCGCTTCTTCAATTTTCATTAAAGACTCATCGACCAAGGTTTGATAAAGTTGTTTCTGTTCGCTGGATAAGCCGCAAAAAACATTCATTTCTTGTTTTTCCGGTAAATCTTGCACGATCTCTTTATCGGTTTTTAAGCGGCGGAGAATGAACGGTTGCACCAGCGATCGCAATTGTCCGAGAGAGTCGCGATCGCCGTATTTTTCAATGGGAATGGCAAAGCGGCGTTGAAAGAACTGTTTATTCCCTAAAAATCCGGGATTGAGAAAGTCTAAAATCGACCATAATTCCGCAAGGCGATTCTCGACAGGGGTTCCGGTTAAGGCAATGCGAAATCCAGCATCGAGGGTTCGGACGGCTTGAGATTGCTTGGATTGAGAATTTTTAATGTTTTGTGCTTCATCTAACACTACGCCTTCCCATTCAACAGCTTCCAAAGTTTTGATATCTCGGTAAACCAAAGAATAACTGGTTAAAATTAAATGTTTATTTTTTACAAACTTAACAAACTCTTTCCCTTTTTTTCGCTTATCGCCGTGGTGAATAAACTGAGAAATGGTTGGCGAAAACTTTTGTAACTCTCGCTGCCAATTATTCAGAACTGAAGTCGGACAAACCAATAAAATCGGTGCATTTAATCCCCCTTGTTCTTTCAGATTTAAGAAAAACGCGATCGCTTGAATCGTATTGTGACAAACGATGCCATTAGCGACAAAGTTATGGTATTTTTCAATCTCAAAATCGTACACCCAACCATCGTAAAAAACGGGTTCGATCGCTTTAACTTCCCGATATTCTACTGCTTTTCCTGCTTCGGCGGGAACGGCGATCGCGTCTCCCACTTGAAAATTATTTTTCCAGCCGAAACGGGTCAATAATTTGTGACGATACGTAATCGTAATATTGCCACCATTATCGAGGGTAATTTTGCGGAGATTTTCCCGGACTTTTTGTCGATATAGCTTCGCGATCGGTGCTTGAATCAATTCTCCCGTTGTCTCGTCCAACGTTGTAATTTGTAGGGATTGCATGGGTTTTGTCCAGAGTCCTTCTCCATCAAACTCAGTCATTCCCCCATAAATTTCCCAAATTTCTGCCGCCGTTCTTTCCTTACCGTTAACTGCAATCCATGTATCGGCAGCCACGCATTTTCCCAGCCCCATATCGTCCGCCAAACAAGCACCCAAACTCCACTGTTCTAATAATGCCAGCCAACTCGCTCCTCGTGCCTGATAGGGTCGCAATTCCCCGTGAAAATCTTTGGGAGTTTTTAAGGGTTTAATGCCTCGATTTTCTGTTAAATTAGCAATTAAATCCTTAAGAATGCCCGAAGCAGAAAAACCGATAACGGGTAATTTTGCTAGGGTTTTCATATCTCCCGTACTCAAGCGCAAGGCATCTTCAACCGTTAGCGCCAAGTCCTCTTTTTTCGCAGGAGATAAAACCCCTTGTGCCGCCCGAACATCGGCGGGTTGCAGGGCGAGCCATTCCCCATTGACCTCAACTAAAGGAGAGCGTTGAGCGAGGAGTTGCTCGAAATCTTCTGCCGACAAACTTTGCTCGCCTACCGCCAAATCTAATTGATACCGAAGGAGACTTTTTAACCCCAAACGCTGTCCCCGTTTGGGTTTGACCTCAGCCTGAATTTTAATGCCCAAGCGTTTTTCTTGCGATCGCGCACCCAATCCGGGGGGGAAAATCGTACTAAACCCGCTATCTTGTAACTGCCACGCACTGGCCCGGACAAATTCATAAACTTCAATAGGATTTAAAACACATCGAGTTGGCTGATTTTGATTCAAGCTCTCTTTAATCGGTGCGTACAATCGTGCCGCCAAGCCTAAACCTTTAAGTAAGGTTTCTTGGGGGTTTTCGATCGCTTGACCTTGCTCCACCAACACATCAACCGGATGTTGCCAAATGGTTTCTGCCGTAACCATGCAATCGGGATCCAGCGCCGATCGCAATCCGTATTCTAATTTCCAATCCAATTGTCCCCAAGCGATTTCCCCTTCCGTGGGAGGCTGCAAATGAAAATAAACGCGAAATTGTTCGTTTTCCAATTGTTCCGTCTCGGGGGTCACGAGATAATCTTGAACGGGAGATTCCCACATTTGTGTGGCACCCCGCAAGCGTTTCAACCCCTCGGTAGGGGCTTTCCAACTCGAGGAGGATTGCATCAGAGAATGCAGCCAAGGTTTGGCGATCGCGTCTCCCCGAGGGGGAAGGGACACCTCCAACCATTGGCGCAACTGGGTCTCGACAACCCGACTCAAAAAATTGAGTAGGAGTGCTTGCGGTTGCACCCACTCATCTCGCCAGTGGGGAGTGGGGATTGGGGGTTGGGGGTTGGGGGAGTAAGTGCGACAAATACCGGGCATTAAACGAGCGAATTGATTAAGGCGATCGCGATCGACGGCGCTATCGAGGAGGGGCTGCCAACAACTGTGCCACTCTCGTTCCCCCTCCAGCAAACCCGGCAAAAATTTACCCCGCGCCAGCAGATCCAAACTCCAGCGATATACCTGCGACCAGAAGCGGATCGAGTCGCCCAAATCTCCCCGACGGGTTTGCGACCAACCGAGGGGCAGTCCTTGTAACAAG
>JBFRWJ010000560.1:0-3706 GCA_051439525.1 Spirulina sp.
CTCAAACCTAGAAAGACGAATTGACGATACTCGTTCGACATTATAAACTTAAATTAAGCCAAAATAAGGAGAATTTAATAATCGAGGAGAACTATTTTTTGAAATTAGTAGATTACTGAGCAAGAAAGCGATCGCTAATTTCAATTAAAGCACTGCGAATCCCCGGTTCGGTTACGAAATGTCCCGCATCGGGAATCACTCTAAATTCCGCTTCCGGCCAAACTTTATGCAGTTTCCAAGCCATCATCATGGGACAAACCACATCATAGCGTCCCTGCACGATCGCGGCGGGAATATGACGAATGCGATCGACGTTATCGAACAGTTGACTCTCCAACTCCAAAAAGCCTTGATTGACAAAATAATGACATTCAATACGTGCAAACGCATCGGCAAATCCATCCTCGCTAAATCTTTCTTTAAGGTTGTCGGAAACGAGGAGTTTATTGGTACTGGCTTCCCAAACCGACCACGCTTTAGCCGCTTCTTGACGAGTCGCGAGATCGTCATTTGTCAAGCGTTTATAATAGGCAGTTAATAAATCATCCCGTTCTGTGGGAGGAATGGGCTTGAGATACGCTTCCCAAGTAGGGTGCTGTTAGCGGCAGCGTAACGCACCTCTATTTATAAATTGAGCTTTTTAATTTTCCAGACTTGGAAAAATCAGTCTCTTCTGAAGCCCCCGACAGAACCGTTGATTTGTCGGGGGAGAACGTCATCTATAATCAACGATTGTTACTGTCGAGCACTCCTGGCCAGTTTTGATTGGCTCTCGCAACGTGACCGGGAATATCTCGCTGCCATCGCCTTTGAATGCGAGCATTGAAGTTAAGGTAGAGCTTGCCATCTACAATGTCCCAGGCAGTGGGATCGACGGGGGCGATATATCCCTCGCTTACTGCCCAAGCGCAGAACCCACCGTACTGAGGTGCATACTGTGTAGGGTTACTGACAAACAAATCGCGATGTTCCGCATTGGCAAATTGCCAGGTGGCTCCTCCCCAGTCATAAGTGTACTCGGGGCTACCAGCTACATAAGTCCCTTGTGTAAAGTAAGCTACTGGATCTGCTCCACGAATGGCAATGCTGCCCTCAGCAAAGACAGAGGCTGGTTCATCTGCAGTAGACGATGAAACCTCATGAGTAGGGGCTTCTCGGGTTGAAGGTGAAACATCTGCCATAGCTTGTGAAGTCGGCTTATCCAACACGGATTCTGGGTTAGAGGGAGCACAGCTCATCACTAGACCTAGACCTAGGATTGCAACGAATATCGATGAGGGTCTGGATAATAAAAACATAGCTTCTCTAAGTGAATAAATTAAAGGTCACAAGCATCTCTGCTCGTGGATGAAACATTGCGCTCGATAAAACAGTGATTTAATTCTGATAGTTGCACTGTTTTCTGAAATCTCTCTGAGAAATCACCAAATTGGTTTTAAAACCCTTACGGAACAAGGGTTTTCAGTAATTGAGCTAATTCTTCAATAGAATCGGTTGAGGGGATTTTAGGTGTATTCATTTTTTCCTCCATTTGTTATACCTTAGAGATAAATTTAGGAAAAGATACAACCCGGTTCATCGATTCTGTCTGGTGGCGGATAGCGAAATTATACTTGTCTCGATAAAAAAACACAAACACAGAGAAAAGCGATCGCGAACAACAACAGCGCTCGCGATCGCTAATTTAAACCGGATAGAATCACCAATTGGAGAAATAGGATTCTGATATTAAATTAGACTCTAATTTCTTAAAAAAACAAACAATTGTGCATCTTTTGCAAGCGTCACATCAATTAAAAATCAAACACAAAGTAGGAACTTTTCCATCTTTGAAACGACAAAAGAAATACGCAACACGAATCAATTGAGGGTTTGAACCATGCAAAAACTCCTAAGAAAAGGCGCGATCGCGATCGCTGCCATCTCTGCTGTCATTTTCTCTACCAATACAGCTTTTGCCGGGGAAGAAACCCAACGGGGAACCGATGCGACTTATATCGGTGCGGGGATTGCTGCCGGAGTGACCAATGGGGGACAAACGGGAGATGCTGCCACCTTTGGAGGCAATTTACAAGGGCGTTTTGCGATTCCCGAAACCCCGGTTTCTGTCAGAGGAGCCATTCTGTTTAGCAATGAAACCAGTGCTCTGATGCCCATGGTTTCTTACGATATTCCCATTACCCAGAATGCCAATGTTTACGTCGGCGGCGGCTATTCTTTCGTTGAAGCTGACGGACAGCCAACCCCATTAGGCAATCGCGATGCTGTCGTCCTCACCGTTGGCGGCGAAGCACAATTTGGCGAGAGTATTGTCGTTTATGGCGATACCAAATGGGGAATCGATGCCTATCAAAATAGTCCCGCCGATGCTCTCAGTTTCCAAGGGGGCGTGGGGTACAAATTTTAGCTTAAAGATTCGTAAACTATGAAGTGCGATCGCGCGCTCGGGGGATTGGTATAATAGAAACTCCGAAAACGCCAGAATTCCTAGGTTTTCTGGCGTTTCGCCATCAAAACGATCGCAATAATTTAATTTCCTATGGTTCAAACACCAACCGCCCCCCCCAAAGTTTCTCGACTGGAAGGGATTAAAGAACGCAGTAATTTTTTACGCGAACCCCTAGCAACGGAACTGTTAAACGATTCCACCCATTTTACCGAAGATGCGATTCAAATCCTGAAATTTCACGGCTCCTACCAACAAGATAATCGGGACAATCGGGTCAAAGGCCAAGAAAAAGACTATCAAATGATGCTGCGAACCCGCAGCCCCGGGGGTTACATTCCCCCACAACTTTACTTGACATTAGATCGCCTGGCGGACGAATACGGCAATCACACCCTGCGCGTCACCACTCGCCAAGGGTTTCAAGTTCACGGCATTCTTAAGAAGAATTTAAAAACCACCATCGCCGCGATCGCGCGCAGCATGGGCTCGACTTTGGGTGCTTGCGGCGATCTCAATCGTAACGTCATGGCACCGCCAGCCCCTTATAAAAACCGCCCCGACTATCTCTTGGCGCAAGAATATGCCAACAGAATCGCCGATCTCTTAACGCCGCAAACCGGGGCGTATTATGAAATTTGGTTGGATGGAGAAAAAATTATTAGTGGGGAAGAAGCCCCAGAAGTCAAAGCAGCCCGACAGCGCAACGGAAACGGGACGATCTTTACCGATCGAGAAGAACCCATTTACGGGACGCACTATATGCCCCGTAAGTTTAAATGCAGCGTGACGGTGCCGGGGGATAATTCCATCGACCTCTATACCCACGATGTCAGTTTAGTGGTTATCGCGGATGAAGCGGGGGAATTGCAAGGATTTAACGTCTTTGCTGGCGGGGGGATGGGACGCACCCATAATAAAGAAGAAACCTTTGCGCGCATGGCGGACGAGATCGGCTATGTTGCCAAAGAAGATGTCTACGATCTGCTCAAAGCGATCGTCGCCACCCAACGAGACTACGGCGATCGCGGGCAACGCCGTCATGCGAGAATGAAATATCTCCTCCACGATTGGGGGGTCGATAAGTTTAAGGCGAAAGTTGAAGAGTATTTCGGCAAAGCGATCGCGCCGTTAAAACCCCTGCCCGAGTGGAAATATGACGATTATTTGGGCTGGCTCGAACAGGGAGACGGTCAATTATTTTTGGGCATTTCTGTGGAAATCGGACGGGTTAAAGATGAGGGGAATTTTCGCTTAAAA
>JBFRWJ010000561.1:0-2602 GCA_051439525.1 Spirulina sp.
ATTCTAAGGATTGCATATAGAGAGGTTCGGCATCTTTATATTTCCTCTGTGACTGGTATAAAAATGCCAGATTATTGAGAGAAGTAGCTACATCTGGATGCTCTTCTCCTAGGAGTTTTTTCCTCAATTCTAAGGATTGCATATAGAGAGGTTTGGCTGCTTTATATTTACCTTGTGATTCGTATAAATTCGCTAGGTTGTTCAGATTATCTGCTAAATCTAACTCTAAACCCAACACTTTCTGAAACCCGATCGCTTTCTGAAAATATTGAATGGCCAAATTTTTTTCTTCCCGATAATTTTCACACTCTCCCTTATCTAGCCGACGTTTATAGATTTTACCCAACTGCGTGTAAAATTTAGCTAAATTGGGATCGTCTCTTCCTTTTTCTTTTTCAATCGAGCGAATCAATTCCTTAAGATCGTCAATGGGGAGAAAATAGGGATCCTCCTCATCAATCTCCTCATCGATCCAGCGATCGCAAAACATCTCCCGTATCGGCAGAATTTCCCCCCCAGAAACCGCTTTTTTCTTGTGGAACCGGAAATGAAAAACCCCCTTATTCCACGACCAAAAATCCGGCGATCGCTTGCTCAAATTCCGTTGCATCTGGTGCGTAACCCAGAGAATAATGGTAAACTGAAACTGACGTAATGCCTCTCGCGTCCATTGCAAATACCCGAAAAATTTCTCCTGTTCCGATCGCTCTCCCTCGTGACGCAAAAAATACAATTGTTCCGTCCCCGTTACCGTCACAACTGCCTTAGTGGGTTGTTGTAAAGATTCTTCTTTTTCCGTCAATTCCGCGATCGCCGCTCGCAAACTCGGTTCTCCCCGTGCTAAAGTAACCCGATAACAGGCAAACTCCGGCGTTAATTCCTCCTCATAACGGCGAATAATTGCCTCGCGATCTTCTTCATAGTCGCACACCCCAATTAACAAATGAAACTTCCCCGCACTTGCCAGGATCGACACGATGAGATCGTCGTAATTGTCCTCATTATTTTGCTCCAGATCGAGAGTGCGATCGCTAAAAGATGGAAATACCATTAGATTGTCCCTCGCTGCTGCAATAAACCCACCACAATAGGGTGGATATCGTACCAAAGTTCGGAATTGCGATACTCCAGCACGTATAATCCATGAAGTAAATCTAAAAAATGCTGGTCTTTGCGATCGTCCGGTCGAAAATTATTGTAAGTTTGTCCCAAAATTTCATAATCTGCCTTCCCCAAACGAGTATCAAAATCAATGCTCAATTTAACGATCGCTTTTTCGAGAATCTCCTGATTGATTTTAATCTCGGAATCGTTAGGATTGCGCCGAATTAACCGCAAACATACGCGACAGCATTCATTCGTCAAGCGAATCAATTCCCGCAATACTCCCCCACTAGAAACGATGAGCCGATCGATAACGTCTGGATCGATCAATTCCGCAGCAATGCGCTTGTCAATTACCTCCTTTAACGTCGCCATTGCTTCGGAATTTGCCACCGCATTAACTTGACGAGATGCACCGCGATCGAAGAGTTTAGAAACGGGTAAAGTCACAATTTGATCGTTCGTTTCCGTCGTCAGCATCGTGGCAATATTCACATCTCGCAAAACCGAAATAGGAATCGTGAAAATAATATGAAAATTGGGCTGAAATAGAGCTTTAATATGATCCTGATAAACCTCTCGTACCAAAGCCAAATCGAGTTTATCCAAATCGTCAATAATCACTAAAATCTCTTTCTGTGTCCCTTGATAAATAACCGCAGCAATCTCATTAATTCTCGCAATCAGTTCGGAAACCTTACGTAAAAACTCCTCTTTTATTTCCATGCGAACCTTAGCATCGGCTTTTAATCTCCCTTTAATCAACTCAAATAAACTAAACCCTGCAGAAGTTTCTGCACTCAACTCTTCCGTTGCAATCTTGGTTCGGGTGGCAAACCATTGATAAAATTGATTTTTAATCGAATCCTTAATTTTAATTTGCTCCTTCTCCGCTTCATCCATTAACTGTACCGCGATCGCAAACAAAATATTAATATGATTGACATCCGACATTTCAATCAAATCGGAGATCGAGAAAAAGACCACAAAATAACGGGGTCTGAGTTGGCGGCTAAATTCTGCTAAAAGCGTTGATTTTCCACAGCCGCGATGACCCGAAAAAACAATCTTACTGCTTCTCGAAGGATTATCCTCGACCAACTGTTCTAACTCTTCAAGGGTCTCTCGTCCGTATTCGACTCGCAGGGCATTCAATTCTTTTTCAGTCACGAGGGGAAGAAGATCTAAATTTCGGTAGGCTTCCTGAAAAGACTCTAATAAACTGCCCATCTTGCACTCCCCATCAAATGACCGATTCTTCTATTTTACTTGATATTGCGATCGCTGTCCCATTTTAGCTTAAATCTCAGCGATCGCAATTCTAGTCTAAGCCAATGCTTTCCAACAACAGGAACGATCTACAAGGAAAAATCGCTATAATAGAAGCGGATGTTCTCACTCTACCGACTGAATGCAAATTTATGAAATTATCTGGAAAGACCAATTTGTTGATAAAATTGCTCTAAAACATAACGTTACCCCCAATGAAGTCGAACAA
>JBFRWJ010000562.1:0-17073 GCA_051439525.1 Spirulina sp.
TGCAAATTGTCTCACCAGTTATCTCGAAATATTGCTCTCATTGCTAAACATCCCTGTCAAGACAATAGATAATTTTATGGTATCGTCTTGACCAAGAAATCAAGCAGCTTGACTATTAATTATACCACAGTTGTCAGATAGGATCTAATTGGCGATCGCTCTCTGTAGGAAGTAAAGAATCATTAAGAATTATTACAAACAAACAACGTTTTTGTTGTTTAAATGGATGGCAAAAGCAGCGACAATCAAGAAATCTAGGGTTTTTTGTCACATTGATAAAGAGAGGTAGTCCAAAATCGCGATCGCGCAAATTTCTGAGACAATACTCGAGCAACGAATAGGCGAACATTAAGAAATTTTACAATTACTTGCAGGAGGCAACCTTTTATGAAATTGGCTTATTGGATGTACGCCGGACCCGCACACATCGGCACCCTACGCATTGCCAGTTCTTTTAAAAATGTTCACGCAATCATGCACGCTCCTTTAGGAGATGATTATTTTAACGTCATGCGATCGATGTTGGAACGAGAACGGGATTTTACCCCCGTGACGGCGAGTATTGTCGATCGCAATGTTTTGGCCCGGGGATCCCAAGAAAAGGTGGTGGATAATATTACCCGCAAAGATAAGGAAGAAACCCCCGATTTAATCGTTTTGACTCCCACCTGTACCTCCAGTATTTTGCAAGAAGATTTACAAAACTTTGTCGATCGCGCGCAATTGGATGCGAAAGGCGATGTGATGCTGGCAGATGTCAATCACTATCGAGTAAACGAACTCCAAGCCGGCGATCGAACCCTGCAACAAATCGTGCAATTTTACATTAATAAGGCACGCAAAAAAGGCGAACTTCCCGAAGGCAAAACCGAAAAACCCTCGGTGAATATTATTGGGATTTCTACCCTTGGTTTTCACAACCAGCACGACGGCACGGAATTGAAGCGTTTAATGGCAGATCTGGGAATTGAAATCAATGCAATGATTCCCGAAGGTGCTAGCGTCCACGAGCTGAAAAACCTCCCGAAAGCCTGGTTTAATCTCGTTCCTTATCGGGAATTAGGCATGATGGCAGCACGATATTTACAAGAGGAATTTGGCACGCCTTATGTGGATATTACCCCGATGGGCGTGGTCGAAACTGCTCGTTGTATTCGACAAATTCAAAAGACGATTAACGCCCAAGGGGCAAACGTCGATTATGAAAGTTTTATTGACAATCAAACCCGCTATGTCTCTCAAGCGGCATGGTTCTCGCGCTCCATTGACTGTCAGAATTTAACGGGTAAAAAAGCCGTGGTTTTTGGAGATAATACCCATGCCGCCGCCATGACCAAAATTTTAGCACGAGAAATGGGGATTCATGTCGTTCTCGCGGGAACGTATTGTAAATATGATGCGGACTGGTTTAAAGAACAAGTCAGCGAATATTGCGATGAAATTTTGATTAGCGATGATAATGGCGCGATTGGCGATGCGATCGCGCGGATCGAGCCTTCTGCTATCTTTGGAACTCAAATGGAACGTCACGTAGGCAAGCGTTTAAATATTCCTTGCGGGGTCATTGCCGCCCCCATTCACATCCAAAATTTCCCCATCGGTTACAGTCCCTTTGTGGGCTATGAAGGCACCAATCAAATAGCTGATTTGGTGTATAATTCCTTTACCTTGGGGATGGAAGATCACCTCTTAGAAATCTTTGGCGGTCACGATACCAAAGAAGTGATTACCAAGGGAATTTCTGCGGATTCCGATCTCGATTGGAGTAAAGAAGCCAAAGCAGAATTGAATAAAATTCCCGGTTTCGTGCGGGGAAAAGTGAAGCGAAATACCGAGAAATTCGCGCGCGATCGCGGCATTGGCGAAATCACCTTAGAAGTCATGTATGCCGCCAAAGAAGCAGTCGGTGCGTAAAGCATTCGCCAATGCAAAAATTGTTTAATTGAGAGGAAACAGTCAAGCGTAAGGAGAAAAAGCGGTGCAACCCCAACAACTGGAAGCCTTTTGGATGCCTTTCACCAACAATCGCGCCTTTAAAGCCAATCCCCGCATCCTCGTTTCTGCTAAGGATATGTACTATACCAGTGCCGACGGTCGCCAAATTCTCGACGGGACTGCCGGACTGTGGTGCGTCAATGCGGGACATTGCCGGCCAAAAATCGTGGAAGCCGTCCAGAAACAGGTGGCAGAATTGGACTACGCACCGCCTTTTCGCATGGGGCATCCCGGAGCCTTTGAATTGGCAGAACGTTTGATCGCCTTGTTTCCCGAGGGGTTCGATCGCGTCTTTTTCGGCAACTCCGGCTCCGAGGCAGTAGAATCGGCCTTGAAGATCGCGATCGCCTATCATCGCGTGCGGGGAGAAGCCTCCAGAACCCGCCTGATCGGACGAGAACGGGGCTATCATGGGGTAGGCTTCGGCGGCATTTCCGTGGGGGGAATGGCGAATAATCGCAAGTTTTTCGGCAGTCTCCTCCCCGGGACGGATCACCTTCCCCACACCCACAACCTCGAACATAATGCTTTCAGCAAGGGACAGCCCCAGTGGGGGGCGCATTTAGCCAACAACTTAGAACGCTTGGTCAAACTGCACGATCCCTCTACCATTGCCGCCGTTATCGTCGAACCCATCGCCGGATCTACGGGAGTTCTCGTCCCTCCCGTGGGTTATTTGGAACGCTTGCGAGAAATCTGCACGAAATACGGCATCCTCCTCATTTTTGATGAAGTGATTACCGGTTTCGGACGTTTGGGAAGCACCTGCGCAACAGAATATTTCCAAGTGATTCCCGATATCATTACCCTTGCTAAAGGGATTACCAATGCAACAGTACCCATGGGAGCCGTTTTAACCCGCAAAGGCATTTACGATGCCTTCATTGCCGCCGCACCAGAACGGGGGATCGAACTGCCCCACGGGTATACTTATTCCGGGCATCCCCTCGCTTGTGCCGCCGCTTTAGCGACATTGGACGTTTACCGAGAGGAAGGACTGTTCGATCGCGCGAAAGAACTCGCCCCCTATTGGCAAGAATGCGTTCATAATTTAAAAGAGTTACCTCACATTATCGATATTCGCAATCTGGGTTTGGTCGCAGCCGTAGAATTTGAACCCATCGCCGATCGCCCGGGCGATCGAGGGACATTTTGCCTCAAACGCTGTTTTGAAAAAGGGTTACTGGTCAGAGCAACCGGAGATATTATCGCCCTCTCGCCTCCCTTGATTATCAGTAAAGAACAGATCGATCGCCTTTTTACAATCTTTGCCGAGACTATTAAGGAATTACCTTGATTTTTGCAGGCTGTCTTTGAGCCGTGGCAAGTTAGGAACAAATACATCCTTCCCTCGAAAACCTTTGAACTGCACTCCATTCCTTCTTGCCTAAGATCATGTCTCTTCGCTCTCACCGTACCAAAATCGTCGCTACGATCGGCCCCGCCAGTAGTTCCCCCGAAACGATCCGCGAGATGATTAAAGCGGGAATGTCCGTGGCTCGCCTGAATTTTTCTCACGGAAGTTATGAAGATCACGCCCGCACGGTTCAACTTTTGCGAGAAGCCTCGACAGAACTCGATACGCCGATCGCTCTCCTGCAAGATTTACAAGGTCCGAAAGTGCGGGTGGGTCAACTGCCTAATGGGGAAATCTCCTTAGAAAAGGAAGCAATTTTTACCTTGGTCGATCGCGATCGCTACAACAACGAACCCGATCTCATTCCCATCGATTATCGCTACTTAAACGAGGAAGCCGAGGCGGGGATTCGCATTTTATTCGATGACGGTCGCTTGGAAGTCAAGGTAACAGAAGTGACCGAAATCGGCGTGGCCTGTCAGGTTGTCCGGGGGGGCATCCTCAAAAGTCGCAAAGGGGTCAACGTTCCGGATCTCAACCTGCGCCTGCCTTCCATGACGGAAAAAGACAAGCAAGACCTCGAATTCGGCCTGTCTCAAGGGGTGGATATGGTGGCCTTGAGTTTTGTCCGGGAAATTGAAGATATTTATGCGATTAAAGAGTTTCTCAAAGAACGAGACGCGAGCGATCTTCCCGTCTTGGCCAAAATCGAAAAACCTCAAGCCATCGATCACCTAGATGAGATTGTCAGTTCCTGCGATGGCATTATGGTGGCGCGAGGGGATTTAGGTGTGGAGATGAACCCCCAAAAAGTCCCCATGTTACAAAAACGAATCATTCGCGCCTGCAATCAACACGGCATTCCAGCAATTACGGCGACTCAGATGTTGGAGAGCATGATCGAGAATCCCCGTCCCACCCGTGCGGAAGCCAGCGATGTTGCCAACGCCATTATAGACGGTACCGATGCGGTGATGCTTTCCGGGGAATCTGCGGTGGGGAAATATCCCGTTTTAGCAGTAGAAATGCTGGCCAGTATTGCGACGGAGGTGGAACCGGGTATCGAATTTGTCAATCTTCCCCCGGAAATGTCCAGCGAAACCCATGCGCTGACGGAGGCATTGAATACCATTGATAAAATTCTCAATTTGCGCTGGATCGCCGCCTTTACGACCACGGGATATACGGTTAATTTAGCAGCCGCAGAGCGCCCTCACGCTCCCATTATTGCCTTTACCAACAATCGCGCTCTTTACTATCGCATGGCGTTAATTTGGGGCGTTGTGCCGATGTTTATCGATGGTCCGGTGGATTCTTTGGATGTGTTGATTTATCGCATTGAAGCAACGTTACGCGATCGCAAGTTAGCGAATCCAGGGGATAAAATTCTCATTTTAGGAGGTAGTCCCATTCAACAACACAAGGGCACTAACTTTATGAAAATTCATAGTATGCGATAGTTTTATACACCGAAGAAAGGTTTGCAGCGATGAGATTCACCCTGTACAATCGGTCAAGGTCTGGCTACTGTGGAGAACTGCCATGAATACTCCCGAACGTACATTGCTGGCTATTTTGGGTGCATCGGCAATTGTGGGATCGATCCCAACAGTCAGAGCCAGTGAAGCCGAAAAAATTGAACGACAAAATAATCGTCATCGCGAAGAACCTATTTTTTTACAAGAGAAAAGTCAACAGGTATTGTTATCGCCTCCAGATTTAGAGCAATATTCAACATCTAGAGACTTTGGCATCGCTTCTGAGGCTTACACCTTAAGCACTCCAGAATTTAGCGATTTTCAAGCCCCCGATCTAGATGCCAAGATGGCGACGGCGACTCCAACGCGGTTAATCGATCGCGCGATCGCGTCAGTTGCAGAACCGGAATCTTTCCCCTTACCCGAGGAGGAAGCCGCGAAACCCTTGCCCCTCGCGAAAACGCGATCGCCATCCCGCCCCGAGGCAGCGATCGATGATGTATTCCGGGAAGACCAACTCCCGATCGAACCCTATCGCCAACCCCTGACCGAAGCCTCGGCACTCCTGGCTCAAAATGTCTACGGTCGCTACTGGCAGGGAGCCGGTGGCGGACTGCGGCTGGCAAATCCCCCCGTGCCGGGCTTTGCCATTGACAATGCCTTTATTTTCTACGCGACGGATACCTTTATTGAGAGCAATGGCGATCGGGTTGACTTGGGTGCAACTGCCGATCCCGTGGTCAACCGCACCGCTTTCGCGTGGGGAGCAGACTTTAAGGTGTTGGGGGGCAGCTATGGTGCGGTGGTCAGCGTTCCTCTGGCTAATTTGAACACGCGCCCCTTTCCGGGCGTTCAAAGCACCTTTGGGGTGTCGGATATTTATTTCCAACCCCTCACCCTAGGATGGGTGGCGGGGGATTGGAAGTTTACCACCAGCTATGGTTTTTGGGCACCGACCGGGAACTTTCAAACCGGGGGCAGTCGCAATGTGGGGCGGGGTTTCTGGACTCACATGGTGGCGGCGGCGATGACCTATACCTCTCCCGACGAGTTACCGTGGATTGCCTCTTTGATGGCTCGTTATGAAACTCACACTCAGATTCGAGGTACCAATATTCGACCCGGGGATACTTTGACCTTGGAATATGGCGTGGGCAAAACCGTTGCGCCGAATTTCGATGCGGGTTTGGTAGGCTATGCCGCCTTTCAAACCAGTACGACCACCGGCTCGGATTTTACGGGCGATCCGACCCGATATCGGTACTTTGGCTTGGGCGGCGAGCTTCAGTATCGCATTCCCGAAGCCGGGATGCGGCTGCGTTTGAGTAGCTATTTCGATTTTGGCGCTCTCAATGCCTCCCAAGGATTCAATACGATATTTTCCATCGCCTATCGATTCCGATAGAAACTTTTTAGGGGTATTATGAGTCTGCCTCGGGCTAGAAGTCCTAATTTTGGTTGTCGCGATCGCGACAACCAAAATCAATTTCCCCGATCGAATGGCCTGCTGTTTAACTATCCAACTCAACCGAATCAAAAATGATTAAGTTTCCCCGAATTCGACGCATGACTGCTGCGTCCCTTGGTTTAGTTTCTGCTTTTCTCGTTTCTGTGGCCTGCGAACCCCAAGCCACTTCCCCAGAGTCTTCCAGCTCTTCCACCTCTTCAACAGAAGCGGATAATGCAACGGATGCCGACGAATTTGCCACGGCTGAGGAACTCGGTCTGATGGAAGGTTTTCCGCCGCCACCGGACAAACGAGTCGATCGCTCTAACGCCCTAGTTAAGCCGCCCTTTAACCGTTGGGCTTACCTCAATATGCGATTGCTCTATCCCACGGCAGGTATCGACCCAGCCGATGAAGCCGTTCCCGTCAAGCAGGCAATCGACCCCGGGATTGCTGACCTGAAGGTCAAAAACCCCGACACGGGGGAAGATGTGGACATGGCCACCTACTTCAAGGAGACCTATACCGACGCGATTGTAGTGGTGAAGGGGGATGAGATCGTCTACGAGGCCTTTTTCAATAGCATGGATGCCAATCAGCCCCACCAAATGATGTCGGTCACCAAATCCTTTGCCGGGCTGTTCGGGCTGCTGGCCGTGGAGGCGGGGGAAGTGAGCGAGAGCGATTTGGTGACGAAATACATTCCCGAACTAGAGGCTGCCAGTGCGTTCAAAGACGCGACCTTTGGCCAAGTGCTCGACATGACCAACTCCATGGCCTTCTCCGAAGACTACGCCGATCCGGACTCCGATGTCATCGAGTATGCCACCGTGCAGGGGTTCATCGACCCCGTACCCGGCAAAGATTATGCCGATAGCATCTACGACTACTTGGTCACTCTGAAGATAGATACCGACCACGACCATGGCGAAATCTTTCACTATCAGACCCCCAAAACCGATGTGGTCAACTGGGTGACAAACCGGGCCACGGGTCGTTCATTCCAAGATGATATGTACGAACGGCTCTGGTCGAAATTGGGCACCGAAGGCGAAACCTACGCGCTGCTGGATAAGAACAACACCCTATTTGCCGGGGGCGGCTTGAATGCAACACCCTATAACCTCGCTCGGTTCGCCATCATGATGCTCGACGATGGTAAATTTAACGGCCAGCAAGTAGTTTCCCCCGAGACGATCCAAAAGCTCTCAGATGGTGCGAGCATTGAGGCCTTCTCGAAAGGTCCCGATGCTAAAGGGGTATTCGGCAACAAGGATTGGAGCTATCGGGCGCAGTGGTGGGTGAGACACACCGAGGGCAAAGAAGCATTCACGGCGATCGGCATTCACGGCCAGTGGATTTACATCGATGTGGATCGCGATATTGCCATCATCAAGCAGTCGTCCCAGCCTGTATCGTCAACAAACTTCTACGACGAGTACAACATCAATGCCTATGATTCCATCATTGGGTATCTGACTGGGAAGTAACCTTGCTCAATGGATTCTTTTGTTTTTTATTTCAAGGAGTCAATGATGTTTCGCAAACTTCAAAAAGGGATCTTAGCGATTGCGATGGGGTCAACTCTAGCCCTTAACTCTGCTTTGGCTGTAGAAGCCTGTTCCAGATTCCTCTGGAATACAAATGATAAAGGGGTATTCGCCTCTCGTTCGATGGATTGGGGCCATTCATTTGACGACATTTTAATCGCGATTCCCCGTGGCGTGGAAATGGATGGTGGTGCTGGTGAAAACTCACTGCAATGGACATCAAAGTATGGCAGTGTGGTCAGCACCATCATTCCCTACGCGAAGAAGTACGACTTCACGATCGAGGATGGTGCCACAGATGGAATCAATGAAGCTGGCTTAGCCGCCCATATCCTCTATCTTGAGGAAACTCAGTATGCTGAAGCTAATGCAACGCCCGCAGTGACTTATCTGCGCTGGGTGCGCTATATTCTTGACAATTTTGCAACTGTTGAAGAAGCCGTTAAGGCAATGCGCAATGTCCGGATTGCCCCTGTCGAACTCGGCGGAGAAGTTCTCGGTACCCATCTTGCTATTGAAGATTCAACTGGTGATTCTGCAATCTTCGAGATTCTCAATGGCGAGATGGTGGTGCATCACGGCAAAGAATTTAACGTGATGACCAACGATCCATCCTATGACTGGCAACTAACTCATCTGAGACAATATCAGACTTTTGGAGGGCAGCGAGAAGTTCCAGGTGGTATTGAGGGGGCCGATCGATTTGTGCGTTTAGCATATTTCGGTCAATTTTTACCAGAGCCAGAGACTTATGTTGAGGCGATTGGTTCCGTCTTCAGTGCCATTCGGAATGTTGCGGTTCCGTTTGGCGCGCCCTACGGCGGTCGAGCAGGGGAGTCCGTGTATCCAACATGGTGGTTATCAGCAATAGATTTCGATAACCGCATTTATTACTTCAATTGGGTTCAAAGCCCCAACATTATTTGGGTGGAATTAGACAACCTTGACTTGAGTGAAGGTTCGGGAGTCCGTCAGGTCGATCCGAAGGATCCCTCATTGACCGGAGATGTTTCGAGCTTTTTCGCTCCCGCTCGTTTATAAGCGCATGGGCGGCAGGCACTGCCTGCCGTTCGGGTCTCTATTGGTTAGTATATCTGAAGTCTCTGGAGCTTGCTCGACGATCGCGATGTCTCAATCTATCCTTGGCAAATTTGAAAAACGCTCCTTCGCGATCGCGCGGTGGGCGAACTTGGTAATGGCGATCGCGGGCATTCTCGCGGCGTGGCTGTCCAATGCCGATGCGTTGCTGGTGGATGGGCTGTACTCTGGGGTTAATTTTCTCTCCTCCCTCGTGGCGGCCAAGGTCGGCGAATCGGTCATGCGTCCGCGGGATAAAAGCCATCCCTTTGGTTACTACGCCGACGAGGCCGTTTATATTACCTTTCGCTCGACGATATTACTGGGAATTTTATTATTTTCTGCTTTCGCAGCCGTCTCGAAAATTATTGCCTATCTTTCGGGTCGCCAGATTTCCCAGCTCGTCTTTGGGGTGATTGTCATCTATTCTGTGGCGATGGTTGCAATCTGTTTGGGGTTGGCTTGGACTCACCATCGCAACTGGCTCAAAACCCACAAGCAGAGCGATATTCTCAAAACTGAATTCCGAGCCGCAATCATTGATGGGGCCTTAAGTGCCGGGGTTGGGATTGCTTTTGGGGTTGCCCCCTTGTTGCGAAACACGCCTCTGAGCGGGATATTGCCGATTATCGATTCCATTGTCACGATCGTTCTAGCGATCGCCATTATCAGACAGCCGATCTCGCTATTCCTAGACGCTCTCGCCGAAATTGCCGGGGAATCCGCCAAACCGACGGTTATCGCAGCAATCCGAGAAGCCGCGATCGCGGTCATAGATTCAACCGAATACAATCTCGTGGATATTGCCGCATCCAAGCTCGGACGATTTCATATTGCAATTATTTATTTGAACTCCAGCCGGTCGGTTTCGCCTCGGGAGATGGATCGACTTCGTTTGGCCATTAAAGCAGCCTGTACGGAGCGGATTGGATTGATAGAAATTGAGACGATCCTCACAGAAATTCCCCGATTGGTCAAATAACCTGAATTCGGGATGAATTCCCATGAAAACCCAAACCTTAGAGCTTGCCAACAAGTCCAAAAAATATCGACTTGCTGGCACGCGGGGGAGTTATAAAAATAGCGTTATCGTTCCTTTGAGGCCAAAATCAAACCCGTTGTCTCCTGCGATCGGCACGTTGACTTCTAATGTTGATGATATGGCCTCGCTTAACAGTCGTACCCAATCCCAACAGCAAGATACGGTGCTAAATATTGCGAACGAGGGATAGGGGAAAATCATAGAATAGTTAAGTTTACCGTATATCAAGTATGCTTTGGTTGACCCAAATTAGGCGTTTTCTCGTCCGAGGATGGCATCGTTTAGGCAATGACAGACGGGGACTCAGCGAAACATGTTTGTCGGCTGAGGAATTAGTGGGAATGCTAGGGCAGGCCTCACTCCCTTCTTTCAATTTTTACACTCTGCTGGCTCTGGCCACGGCAATCGCCACTTGGGGATTGCTGGCTGATAATGCCGTTACTATTGTCGGGGCAATGATTATCGCTCCCCTCATGAATCCTATTATTAGCTTATCTTATGCCGTTATTGCTGCCGATCGAGGCCTGCTCGAGCGGGCAACTCTGACTCTCGTGACCGGGATAATTTTAACGATCGGGCTTTCCTTCTGCGCTACCCAGCTCTTGGGAACGAAAGTGGTTGGATCGCAGATTCTCGGACGAATCGAGCCAAACTTATTAGATTTGGGAGTCGCCTTCGCTTCTGGAACGGCAGCCGGTTTAGCATACACCCGTCGCAGTATTTCTAATACATTACCCGGGGTGGCGATCGCCGTGGCCTTGGTACCGCCGTTGTGCGTGACGGGTATCGGTTTTTCTTTAGGAGGAAATGCTGTTATCGATCTTGGTTTGTATTTTGGGAGAGCTTACCAAGAATTGAACCTCACCAGTGGTTCTTTTTTGCTATTTGTTACTAACTTGGCTGGGATTATCTGCTGTGCTGGGATTGTCTTTCTTATTCAAGGCTATGGAAATTTGAAGAAGGCGTTAGGCGGATTGTTTCTTACTTTTGTGTTACTAGGATTAGTTTCCTTGCTTTTATTTTCTCAGTTAAAGACTATCCTAATTCGAGATCGGGTGCTGCAAAGTCTCGATCGCTTTGGTCATCTCTACGCTGAAAATAACGAACTAGCCGATCGCATCGATACGACAAATGTGTATTTAGAAAATCGAGATCGAGAATTGTATGCGCGATTCAATGTTCTTGCACCGATTGGTGCAATATCTCAAAAAGATGTAGATTCACTACAAGGATTTTTGTCCGAGGAGCTAGAGAAACCCGTCAAATTGGAGATCAATTTATTGGTCTTCGAGATCTTGAAAAACGAGCCCGCGATTGAAGAGAATTAAGGATTCCCAATCACGGCTAGCCAAAGTCAAACAAATGCTGAGGCTTATCGCTTGCTTGGGAAATCTGAGAGCAGCAATTTTTTAAAGTGTCAATTATGTCTTAAATCTTAAAATCTTGACCCGCTTGCTTTGAGAATCTGAGAGCCGTGTTAGGATTATCCTCGATCGCAAAGAGAGTTCTACCTTGAGGAGAGATTAATGGCTAAATTTTTAAAGTGCTTGACATTAACTGACGATTTGCTGGCACGCAGGAGAACCGATCGCCGTCCCCATTGAATTTTACGAGCAAGCGATCGCGCTTTCCATGTTATAAATTGTGACATTTCTCCCCTAAATCCATGAAATATCTTGCCCTGTCAACTTTATTACTCATCCCCTTAATCTTTCCTCGGGTCGCTCGCTCCCAAACCACCATCAACTTTGGCATTTACGGGTATTTGGAACGCGCTATGTTAGTGGAAGCAACCTTAGAAATGGAAGCAAAACTGGATACGGGAGCGGATAATTCGTCCCTCGATGCCACCAATCTTGAATTCTTTGAGCGACGCGGAAAACAATGGGTTCGCTTTCAAGTTACGGGAGATGACGGACGGAATGCAACCTTTGAGCGCGAAGTCATCCGAACCGCCACGATTAAACAGCGCACGGGAGCTAACGCACAACGGCCCGTCGTGCAGTTACGTATTTGCGTCGGTCGTCAGTCAGAAACCGTGGAAGTCAATCTTGCCGATCGCAGAGATCTGTCATATCCACTCCTATTGGGTCGTAGTTTTCTAGAACGAGGATTTTTAGTGAACTCTGCTGCCGAATTTACAACTCCCCTAAATTGTCAGATTTAGGCAGCAATTTTAGGGCGAGCATTGTCACCAATCATTTTTCGTTATCTACCTCGATCCGCATCAGAGAACAACATCCATGAAAAATCGCCAATTAATTATTGTAGTAACGTCTCTAATCGTTGTTGCTGTTTTTCTCTTCGTTTATAAAATTACTGTCTTGGATTTTCCCCTTGCTCCCTCGTCTTCAGAAAGCTGGCGCGTCGAGGCAAAAGTTGATGTCGAAAGCACCGAGGAAAACACGATTGCTCAATTATTCCTACCCCAATCGGAAGGCAACTTCGGGGTTGTTGAGGAGAAGTTTTTCTCGGAAGATTTTGGCTTAACGCTTGCGGCCAACAAACAGGGAAATCGATTGGTGACTTGGTCGGCCAACAATTTACCCGATAGTCGCTTCAATTTATACTATCAAGCCGATGTTTACCGCTTTCAACGAGCAGAATCCCCCGTGGGAACGGCTCGCGATCCGTCTCAGTTTCTCGAATACAAATCGTTTATCGAGGATTGGTCCGACTCGGAAAAAGCAGCGCTCAACCGTCTCCAGGAAAAGATAGCCAAGCGATCGGCAACGACGGAGACTTACATTCAACAAGCCGTCAGTACACTGACAGATGAAGAGATATCTGAAGAAGAAGACATCTTGTTATCCGATCCCGATCGCCCGCTGCCGGCATCCGTTCGAGCCAATGGAATTGCGCTACTGTCGAGAATGAATGAGATTCCCGCTCGTGCAGTCCGAGGACTCGATCTCAGAACCACCGGACGGCGCGTTAGGACGGTTCATTGGGTCGAAATTTGGCAAGATGGAGCTTGGCAATCCTATGACATTGAAACCGGAAAACTTGGCATTCCCAACGCTTATTTTCCATGGTGGCGGGGATTTCTCAAAGCCGCAAAAGTAGATGGGGGCAAATTGAGAGGAGTCACCTTCTCTGTCCGTCGCATTACCAATCCCCAATATTTAACCTCGAAGGCGATCGCAGAAATTAAGAAAGATCCCCTCTATAACCTAACTTTGTTTGAACTTCCGGTAGATATTCAACAAGTTTATCGCATCATGTTGATGGTTCCGATTGGAGTCTTGGTGCTGATTATCTTGCGTCAATTTGTCGGGCTGCGAACCTTTGGAACGTTTACCCCGGTCTTGGTGGCGCTCGCGTTTCGGGAAACCAATCTTATCGCGGGAATTATTTTGTTTACCGTACTCGTCACCGTCGGGTTACTGTTTCGCTCTTATTTTGAGAAACTCAAGCTCTTATCCGTCCCGAGGTTAGCGTCAGTTTTACTCATCGTGATTCTCCTGATGATGGTTTCCAGCACGATTGTCGAAATGGTTCAAATTGGGTCGGGGGTGTACGTTGCGCTCTTGCCCATGGTGATCTTAGCAATGGTCATCGAACGGATGTCCGTTGTTTGGGAGGAATACGGCGCCAGAGAAAGTATAAAACGAGGATTGGCCAGTTTGCTGGCGGCGATTCTTGCCTATTTGGTCATGAGTATTTCTTATATTCAGTTTCTCATCTTTGCTTATCCCGAGCTGCTATTGATTGTCTTAGCAATCACTATTTTAATGGGGCGTTATACGGGGTATCGGTTGTTGGAATTGTATCGTTTTAGCAGTTTAGTCAAGCAGGAGTAGCGAAAAATGTGGGGAGTGATACGAGAATTGAAAAAGGCTGGAGTTGTTGGCATCAATGCCCGGAATGCCGGGTATATTATGCCCCTCAATCCGCGCAAGTTTTATCCCTTGGTCGATGATAAGCGAAAAACCAAAGAACTCGCCATTAATGCCGATCTAGCAGCTCCCGAATTGTATGCTGTCGTTGAAAGTCAAGGGCAAATTAAAAACTTTCAAAAAATGCTCGGGGGACGAGAAACCTTTGTCATTAAACCCGCTCGAGGCTCCCAAGGAGATGGTATTACGGTTATCGACCAACGCGCCAGTGACGGGTGGCGCAAAGTGGGGGGAAGTGTCATTAAAGACAGCAATCTTGCCTTCTATCTGTCCAATATTTTAAGTGGGATGTATAGCTTGGCGGGTCAACCGGATGTTGCCTTAGTCGAGTACCGCGTTAATTTCGATCCCGTCTTTGAACGAATTACTTACAAAGGCGTTCCCGACGTTCGCGTGGTGGTTTATCGGGGCGTTCCGGCCATGGCCATGTTACGCTTACCCACCAAAGAATCCGACGGTAAGGCCAACCTGCATAAAGGAGGAATTGGAGCAGGAGTTGATATTAAAACGGGAAAAACAACGACCGCCGTTCAACACGATCGCGTTGTCGAGGTTCATCCCGATACAAAGTTACCGGTTTCCGATTTACAAATTCCCGGCTGGGCGCAAATTCTCTATATTTCGGCTCGTAGTGCGGAATTGAGTCACCTCGGCTATTTGGGGGTCGATATTGTTCTGGATAAAAATCTCGGTCCGTTAATTTTGGAGTTGAATGCTCGACCGGGTTTAGCCATTCAGATTGCTAACCGGATGGGGTTAGCAACCCGTTTTCAGCAAATTGATGCCGCTTTACCCAGTTTAAATACGTTGGAGGAAAAACTCGCGTTTGTCGAGGGGTTGCAATCGTAGAAACGGGTTGTTTTCAGCAACTCGCAACCCCATTGCCGTTTCTTGACGTAAATTTATAGAGTACAGCGATCGCCTCCAAACCAGAACGCGATCGCACAATCCCCCTAGAAGCAGCCGTAGTAACTGCCTGTCGCATCCGTGCAAGTCGTGCAGGAATTGATAAGTCAAAAACCGATTATTCGCCTGATTTTGCTGGCTCTTCTTTTGCAAAGTTGCGGGGGTTTATTCATTCGTCCGCAAATTCCCACGGGAGGACTCAATAGCAACGCCCCTGAAGAAAATCCCGCTTATAGTAGCGACGGACGCTATTTAGCCTTTACCTCCGATCGCAATGGACGGCGTAACATCTATCTCTACGATCTCCAACAAAGCACCCTCGTTCCCCTCCCCAACCTCAACCGTCGCAACGCCGCCCAAGATCAGCCCTCCCTCAGTGCAGACGGTCGCTATATCGCCTATATTTCCACAGAACGGGGGAGAAGCGACGTTTATGTCTACGATCGCCAAACCGCGCGATCGCGTCTGTTAACGGCAAATGTGCGGGGATCCTCGCGCCACCCCACCATTAATGGCGATGGCAGTTCCGTCGCCTTCCAAACCAGTCAACTCGGCCAGTGGAACATCGCGATCGTGGAATTGGAGAATTGATAATTGTTTATTGATAATTGATAATTGTTCATTGATAATTGCTCATCCTTCATTGTGAAAAAAAACCGTTCTTTGGCTGGCATTGCTGGAATTGTTGCCCTGGCAACCTTAATTAGTAAAATTTTCGGACTCTTTCGCGAACAGGCGATCGCGGCGGCTTTTGGGGTGGGACCGGTGGTGAATGCCTATGCTTATGCCTATGTTATTCCGGGCTTTCTCCTCATTCTCTTGGGGGGCATTAACGGGCCGTTTCACAGTGCTTTAGTGAGCGTTCTTTCCAAGCGAGAAAAATCTCAAGCCGCCCCCATTGTCGAAACCGTGAGTACCCTCGTCAGTCTCTTATTAATTGGCGTTGCGATCGTATTAATTGTTTTTGCCCCGGTTTTTATCGATATTCTCGCCCCCGGACTGAATGAAACGACTCGCGATTTAGCCATTCTCCAATTACAAATCATGGCTCCTTTAGCCATTTTAGCCGGGTTAATTGGCATTGGGTTTGGCACCTTAAATGCTGCAGACCAATATTGGTTGCCCGGAATTAGTCCCCTCTTTTCCAGCTTGGCAATTATTACCGCAATTGGCTTATTGGTTTGGCGAGTCGGTCAGCAAATTAATGCCCCAGAATACATTCAACTGGGAGGAATCGTGCTCGCGGGGGGAACATTAGTTGGCGGGATTTTACAATGGTTGGCGCAACTGTTTGCCCAAACGCGATCGGGAATGGGCAAGTTTCGCTTGCGGTTTGATTGGCATAATTCTGGCGTGAGAGATGTCATGAAAGTAATGGCTCCGGCAACGCTTTCTTCGGGAATGCTGCATATTAATGTTTATACCGACCTCTTTTTTGCTTCCAGTATTGAAGGGGCCGCCGCCGCCATGCGCTATGCCAACTTTATCGCTCTCACGCCTTTGGGAATTATTTCTAACATGATTCTCGTCCCTTTTTTGCCCGTCTTCTCTCGCCTCTCTGCCCCAGAAAATTGGCCGGAACTGAAAACTCGCATTCGCCAAGGCTTGATTTTAACGGCTTTGACCATGTTGCCTTTAACCGCAATTTTCATGTCCGTTTCCGGGCCGATTGTTGATGTCATTTACAAGCGCCTTGCCTTTGATGAAGAGGCATCGAGATTAGTGGCTCCCGTTCTCATGGCTTATGGTTTCGGGATGTTTTTCTATTTAGCCAGAGATGTTTTAGTGCGCGTTTTTTATGCGTTGGGGGATGGAGAAACGCCCTTTCGGATTAGCATTATCAATATTTTTCTCAATGCCATTCTCGATTATTTTCTGGTCAACGCCTTTCAAACCCCCGGATTGATTATGGCAACCATTGGCGTTAATGTTATTTCCATGACTATTTTTTTAGGCATTTTAAATCATCGATTGGGAGGTTTACCGCTATGGGAATGGAGCGGAATTTTCTGCGGTTTAATCGGATGCAGTACGGTGGCAGGATTAGCGAGTTTTGGCACGAGTCAACTTTGGAAACAGTGGTTCGGAAATGACAATTTTTTCTTGCTTTTCGGTCAACTGGGAGCGTGCGCTTTTGTTGCTGTCGCGATCTTTTTCTTACTGGCCATGCTCCTTAAACTCACCGAATTAGAAATGTTGAGCGATCGCGTGGGTAAAAAGATATTCCGCAAAAAGTAAGCTGCCATCTATTTCTAGGCTTTCTCAAAACATAAAAAAGGGACACCTACTCGTGTCCCTGATGATGGGGGTTCTGGACTGAAT
>JBFRWJ010000563.1:0-6927 GCA_051439525.1 Spirulina sp.
GCTGCCCGTCTTAAGTAACTGGGGAATTTGCGAAACGAGGGATATTTCTGCACCACCGAGGGAAAATAGCGATGCTTGGGGTCTGGATTTTTGGCCGTTTGATGAATGGCTTTCTCGATGAGATTAACCCGCTCTTTTGTTGCCAGTCCAGACAACGTCACCCATTGAGCATTAACGATCAAAACCAGAGGCTTGAGATACCGACGAATGCAAGAGATTGTGAAAGAATTATTAGTTAAATGGGAATGTGACTGTATAGAATTTGGAGGTGAATCCGACCACGTTCATATTCTGTTCGAGGCACATCCTAGCGTTGAACTCTCTAAGTTGGTTAATAATTTAAAAACTGTCACTTCTCGAAAACTTCGCTCGGAATATGCCCAACACCTATCCCAGTTTTACTGGGGGGCTAAACCTCATTCCCAATGGCCTCGCCAAGAGATTGTTTTAAATTGCCGATCGCTTCTTGGTGGTAATCTCCCGTTTGCTTGAACTGGTTTGACAATTGCGCGATCGCCTCTAATTTTTGCTGCATTTCCTCAATAGCCTCCCGCATGGGGGGTAAAATTTCTTCATAGAGATTCACCCGTCCCCAGAGTAAAGAGGTGCTGGACTGTCCTTCTTGGAGACTCTGTTCTAAAGTTTGCACGGCATTGTGTTGGGTTTCGCACTCGTCGCTGCGACGGTGTAAAGTGGCTTCCGCTTCCGCGATCGACGCTTTCATATCCGCCAATTCCCCCTCGCGCTTTTTCCATTCTGCCTCGAGGGTATGGCGCTGAGCTTCTAGACTGCTTAAGATCGGGGAGAGATCGAGTGAGCTGCCCTCGTCCTCTGGAGGAATTCCCTGCCGGCGATGGAGAACGCGCAAATTTTGGCTCAAAATCGCCCGCTTTTCCGCCAAAGTTCGTCGCTGACCCACAAGCGTCTCATCGAGGAGTTTTTTCTGTTCCCGCTCGTCTTCTAACTCTTGCTCGAGATCCGAGCTCTCGTAAACGTTCGCCTTTTTCAGCTTTTCTTCTAACTCTTCTACAGCTTCTTGTTGCAGGGTTAATTCCTCTTCTTGATCGGCAACAAACCGTTCTAATTTTTCCAGTTCTTTTTGCAGCCCTTCCACCACAGTTTGTAATTGTTCGACAGGCATCGCTTCGAGAGCGGACACATCCACCAACGATTCGTGAGCGGGTTCCGCATTTCCCGCCGCCAAACTCGCCAGGGATTGATAGGTCGCCTCTCGCTCCTCCCCATCCTGCTTCAGCAAAGCAATGGTCGTTTCCGCCAGCTCCAAACGATGGACGCACCCTTGTAATTCTTGCTTGGCTTCCTCTACCAAGACGATCGCGGCCTGATACTGCTGTTGTAATTCTTCAAGTTCGCCACTTTGGCGATCGAGATCGGCTTGTTGGCTTTGAGCCTGCGATCGCACCTCCTCGAGCTGTTGCCAATGCTCCTCCGTATTGACCTGTTGTCTTTCGAGTGCCATGACTGCCCCTTCCAAATGCCTTTGCAGGTCTCCCGTTGGCAGAACATTGGTTTCGAGATAATCGAGGAGTTCTTGAATGCGCGTGGCTTGTTCCGGCGCAATACCAGTTCCCCCCGAGCCTTGGGGTAAATTTTCTTGACTTTCTTGCAAGCGACGCTGTTCCCCCCGCAAATGCTCCCACGCTTGCTCTAATTCTTGGGTTTTGCGCTCGAACTCTTCTCGAATGCGATCGGCTTCCGCCCGAGCCTGTGCCAAATCCTCGCCACCATCCCCCGGCAATCCATCTCGGTCTCCTCCGGCTTGCTCCCTTAACTCTTCCAATTGAGCCAATTCCGCATCCAACTCCATTTCGCGCTTGCTGAGTTCTTGAGCTTGCAGCGTTAAAGATTGCTTCCAGCCTTCAATTTCTTCTTGCTGGGTCTTAATCTTTTCTTGAAGTTTAGATAACCGTTGCAGGTCGCGAACGATTTGGGGACCCGCCGCCTCGGGAGTCCCTTGAATCTGTCGATTGCCCCCGATATTGACTAAAACCAGAGCACCCTGCTCGAAATCCCCGGCGGCCTCTGCCGGAATGGTTTCCTCCCCCGGCACCGCACTCCAATTTTGCTCGTTGCGCTGACAGGCAAGGAGTTTGAGTTCAGTTGCCGCTTTGGACATGAACCCGCCTTTTTGCTTTTTAACCTCTGCAAGATACAGCATCCCGCGTCACTCAATTTAAGAATAATCGTTCAATTTTACTGTTGTCGGGGTCGTTTGCAACAGGGCGCGAGGGAATCCGGACGAGCAAATCTCCAAAATTACGGATTCCCCAATGTTTTGTTAAACATTAACCCTTCGCCGATCCAACTTTAGTATCCAGCTTAACCACTCAGACCCTCACTTGCCAAGATGAGACCTCGAAAAGTCCCTCAAACCTTGGCGCTCCCAAGACAAGTTAGGGGTTGAACGAACGACCTGCCCCAGCGATCTCCAGCGAGAAAATCATTTTTCGAGAGACTAGGCGTTGAGTCGAAGCGTACAATAATATCTAACTGCTCATCACCAACCTTCCGTTTCCTCCCGCCGCTAACCCTTTGGATCTAGCGGCGGGACGGGGCTTTTGAAGTGCGGACGCAGGTTCCGCACCCAGCCTCTGAGAAAACGGGACAAGTTTCGGGGTTCGATGCCCCGGAACTTGTGAATCAATAGCTGCTCGGAGGGACATTTTTACAAAAAATATGATACACTGTGAAAAGAGCCAAGTCCAAAAAAACAGATGACCGTTAGCGAAGCTCCTGTTTCATACCAAGATTAAAGATGCTCGTGCTGATTTTTTGCACAAACTGACAACCCGTTTGGTTCGAGAAAACCAAGTTATTGCCATTGAAGATTTGACAGTGAGAAATTTGGTCAAAAACCATATCCCCCCTTCTTTTCCCCCCTTTGAAAGGGGGGCTAGGGGGGATTCGGATGCAGGTTGGGGAGAAATGTTTCGCCAACTGGAATACAAGTGTGAATGGTACGGGCGAGAACTGGGGTCGAGGGACGGCGAATCGAATTCGCCATGTCCAATCGACCCGTTGGTGAAAATCGATCGCTTTTTTCCGAGTAGTAAACGTTGCGGGAAATGCGGTTACGTTGCCGAGAAAATGCCATTGAATGTTCGCAAATGGACTTGTCCCGAATGCGGGACGAGCCACGATCGCGACATCAATGCGGCGAATAATATCTTGGCCGCCGGGCTGGCGGTTACAGTCTGTGGAGCGGACATAAGACCTGAATCCCCCCTAACCCCCATCCCCCCTTCAGTTCCCCCCTTCCAAAGGGGGGATAGGGGGGATAGGGGGATAGGGCAGTTGCGAAAAACCTCACCTCGGCTTAGCTCAGTGACCTCTGAGCGTAGTCGAAGAGGAAAGAAACAGAAACTCAGATCGTGAGGTCTGGGAATCTCCCGCGCTTAATCTTTGATTGAGCGGGAGAGGATGTCAACGAGTGGATCGATTGCCAACTCCATTCCCGCTCTCGAGAGCGGTTTTTGCCTACCATGCAGGGAACTCTCAATGAAATTGACATTCGCAGCATCCTGCAATTGATCGAACTCGGTCAGCGCACGGGAGAACTGTTCGTAGAAACCTATAATTCTCCCGTGCGGGAGAATCTCGATCGCGCGTTAACCCCGAGTTCGCGGCGCTATTTAACTCGACCCACTCCCGGCAATGCTCCGTTTTGGTTTGTCTTTTTTGCCAATGGCAAAATTGCCTATGCGGCCGATCGCGCCAGCAGCAGTCTTTCTCGCTTGCGGGACTACCTGCGCTATTATCGAGCTGAAGAGGCCATCGCCGACCTCAGCAGTCCGGCGGGCAAATTAACCACCCCCGAATATGCTTACCTGTGGCAATTAATGGAAAAGCGAATCATTACCCCCGCCCAAGGCCGCAATATCATCTATCGCACGATCTCGGAAACGTTGTTCGATCTTTTCGGACTGCATCAGGGGGTCTTTAATTTTGAGATCGGCCCCGCCTTGGCTCCCCAATTAACCACGGTCGAAATCGGTCCTCTTGCCGCCAAAATCGTCCAGCAAATCCAACAATGGAAACAATTTCATCCCCATATTCAAACCCCCGATCGCTGTCCCGTTCTCAGCGAGAAAATTGCCTTGCAAGCCGCCCTGCCGGATAATGCCTATAAAAATCTAGATCGTTGGGCGGATGGGAAAACCTCTTTGCGCCAACTTTCGCGCTTTCTCAATCGGGATATCACCACCATCGCCCGGGCGATTTATCCCTACGTGCGCAAAGGTTGGATTCAAATGCTCGATCGCGCTCCGGCGAGCGCAATCCCCCCAACCGGGCGGGAAACTCGTCCCGATTCCCCGTCGATCGTTTGTCTCGACGACGATCGCACCATCGGCAAAACTGTAGAATTCATGCTCGAATCCCACGGCTATCGAACCCTTTCCCTGACGGATCCCCTCGGAGCGATCGCGGCCATCTTCCGGGCCAAACCCGACTTAATTTTATGCGATATTGCCATGCCCGAACTGGACGGTTATGAAATTTGTGCCATGCTGAGAAGTTCAACGCGCTTTCGCCAAACCCCCATTATCATGCTGACCGGCAAAGACGGCTTCATCGATCGCGTCAAAGCCCGATTGGTGGGCGCGACGGATTATCTGACCAAACCTTTTGGGGCGGGGGAATTATTAATGCTGATCGAGAAATATCTCGGCTGCGATCCCCTAGCCCTCCCTCGAGAACAGGAAGCAGAAGGGAATCCAAGAGAACAGGGACGGGAACTGTCCCGCCAACAATCTCCCCCCATTTAACCCGGCGAGATCGCGCCGAGTCCAAACAAAAGATACATTAATCGCCAAACGAGGAATTAAGCTAAAGAAGAAGTCGAAACGAGGAAATATGAGTAAAGTTTTAGTGGTAGAAGACAGCTTGGCACAACGACAAATGATCTCGGAGTTGCTCAAAAGTAGCGGTCTGACTGTCGAAGTCGCCAGTAACGGCGTTGAAGCCCTCGACCAAATCAATAAAAAAAAGTACGAACCCGACATTGTCGTCTTAGATATCGTCATGCCGCAAATGAATGGTTACGAGCTCTGTCGCCGTCTCAAAGCCGATCCGAAAACGAAACACGTCCCCGTGGTCATGTGTTCTTCCAAGGGGGAGGAATTCGATCGCTATTGGGGCATGCGGCAAGGGGCAGATGCCTACATCGCCAAACCCTTTCAGCCGAAAGAACTGATCGGGACGGTCAAACAATTGCTACGAGGATAGAATAGACTTAACAGAGGTTTAGTTCCGGCCGAAGCGATCGTTCGCTAAAATCCTGCCGGATGGGGAAAGGAAGCCAGAAAGATGGTTGGCAAGACAAATTTTTTAGGGAAAAATAATGAAGATATTGCTCCCGATATCGAAAAACTAGAAACCCCGGAAGGCGAGTTGCACTTGCGGTTTTTTCTCCCTTCCGGAATTGAAGTTGCCCTTCCGGCAACGGGCATTCGCGAGGTGATGAATCAACCCCCCGATCGCATTACTCCCATTCCCAATGCTTCCCCTCTCCTATTGGGGACGCTGAATTTGCGAGGTCAGGTGATTTGGGTGGCGGATTTGGGACAATTTCTCGGGGATCCGGTGGCGTTAAATACCCAGCGCCAAGAGATTCCGGTGATTGCCGTGGAAGATCAAGATATCATCTTAGGTTTGGCGATCGATCGCATCGGCGACACGGATTGGCTCGATAGCGAACAAGTCCAACCTGCCAGTAACGTCCCCGATAGCATGACCTCGTTTGTCCTCGGAGAGTGGGTTCTTAACTCCAAAACCAATCAGACCTTGCGACTCCTCGATCAAAGCAAAATTTTGCGATCGGCTCGCTGGGCGAGTTGATCGGTTATCAGTTAACAGTTAACAGTTATCAATTATCAATTACCCATTACCCATTACCCGTTACCAACATGTCACAAGAAACCGATTATACGCAAGAATATGGAGAAGCCGAACGCGCTTACTTGCAAGGCAATTACGAAAAAGCAGCCAACATTATCGATCGCCTGTCTCAAAATTATGATGACGATCCGGCCATTCAATTACTGCGCGGACATATTTACTGTTACGGTCTCCAAGATTACGAGGTGGCCCGGGAGCAATACGAACGGGTCAAACAACTCACCGATGATAGCGATTTTATTAATTACGCCAATAATGGCATTGCCGATGCCAATGCCGGGCTGAGCGGCAATTATCTCCAAGAAGATTATACGGAAGATTTTGCCGGAGAAAATACTGGCACAGAAAGTTACGAACAACTCGAAGGTCTCTCAAATTACGATAGTTTGCCCAATTTGGACGATGCCGATGCTTTAACGGATTTTGATTTTGGCAACAACGACTTCGAGAGTAGCGATGACGGCTTGGAAACTTCCTTAGACGGCGGAACTTATGCCAATCCTTTCGACGAAACCAATGGCATCTCGGATTTCGAGGAAGAGCATTTTCCCGAGGAAGAAGCCTATCGAGATCCTTTTTCCTTGGAAGATGAAAATCCAGTTTGGCAATCGGAAGAGGATTCTACCGCCTTAATGGATTCAACTTTAAACGGACAAAGTTTTCAAGATGACAATGACTTTGCTCCGGATTTGCACGACATTCCCGAAACCGGAGATTCTACGTTTGTCATTCCCCCGGGAACGGGCGGGGAAAATCCCTTTGACCCCCAACATGATTTATTGGACGAAACCAGTGACTTTAGTCCGGATCTCGAAGAGGAAAACGAGCATTTTAATCTTCATGAAGATGATTATCAACAAACTCTCCTCATGAGTTCGTCAGAATTTGACAATTCATTGGCCTCAGATGATTTGGCTGACGAACTTCCCCCCGAGGGAGCAGCAGAAGAAACGTATGAGGATGATGAAGTATACGGGTTAGATGACGATCTCGAAACGATTTCCTTTA
>JBFRWJ010000564.1:0-18259 GCA_051439525.1 Spirulina sp.
CTGCGGGATATTGTCAATGCCATTCCTTGGGTTGCCATGCAGCAGGGTAAATTAACCGTTGGCAAAGAGAATAAAATCAACGTTTTCAACGGGCGTATCATGGAAATGGAAGGGTTGCCGGATTTGAAAGTAGAACAGGCGTTTGAGTTGACCGATGCCACTGCCGAGCGTTCCTGTTCGGGAAGTACCATTAAACTCGGGGAGGAAACAGTGGCGGAATATTTGCGCTCTAACGTGGTGTTAATGAAAAATATGATCGCACGGGGCTATCAAGATGCCCGCACCTTGTTGCGTCGTATTGCCAAGATGGAGCAATGGTTGGCGAATCCCAGTTTAATGTCTGCGGATGCGGATGCGGAATACGTGGATGCGATCGAGGTGAATTTAAACGAAATTAAAGAGCCCATTGTCGCCGCCCCCAATGACCCCGATAATGTGAAGTTAATGAGCGAATGTGCGGGGGATAAGGTGGACGAGGTGTTTATTGGCTCCTGCATGACCAATATCGGACATTATCGCGCTGCTGCTAAGATTTTAGAGGGTGCGGGTACGGTCAAAGGTCGCCTCTGGATTTGTCCTCCGACGCGCATGGACGAACAACAACTGAAAGAAGAAGGAATCTATGCAATCTTTGGGGCTGCAGGGGCTCGGACGGAAATGCCCGGATGTTCCCTCTGTATGGGCAACCAGGCCCGGGTTGAGGATAATGCAACGGTCTTCTCCACTTCTACCCGTAATTTTAATAATCGCATGGGTAAGGGCGCGCGAGTCTATCTCGGTTCGGCGGAATTGGCGGCGGTCTGTGCTTTATTGGGTAAAATTCCTACGGTTGAGGAGTATTTATCGATTGTGGCAGAAAAGGTCGATCCCTTTAAGGCAGATTTATACCGCTATCTGAATTTCAATGAAATTGAGAATTTTGAGGATTTCGGACGGGTGATTCCGGTCGAGCAGATGCCGAAGTTAGAGGAGGCTTTGGTTTAGTATAATTGTAGGGTGGGTCTTAATTGACTCGCCCGTTCAATACAAGGAGGGTAATGCCAGCAAAGGATGTTTACCATGAAGCGGTGAAAAATGCTTTAATTAAAGACGGTTGGACGATCGCTTTCGATCCTTATCCCATTAAATATGAAGAGGTTAAATTAGTTGCCGATCTGGCTGGAGAAAAAACAATCTCTGCGACTCGAGAAGGACGCAAAATAGTCATTGAAATTAAAAGTTTTTTGGGTCGTTCTCCCATGCGCGAGTTTGAGACAGCATTGGGTCAATACTTGATTTACAGAACCTTTCTTGCTCATACCCATCCCGATTATGAAGTTTATTTAGCGATCGGAAACAAAATTTATGAAAAGTTTTTTAAACAAGTTGCCATTGAATTAATTTTAACAAAGTTTCAAGTTTTACTGTTAATTGTCGATCTTGACAAAGAGGAGATTATCAAATGGACAAGTTAACTCATTATCAAAATTTAGTTAAACAAATCCTAACTGAATATGAGAGAATTTCATCCCAAGTTCCCGATCCCGATATAGATGAGGTGTTGATGTTTGATGACCAAAGAAGTCAATATCTTTGGTTTAATATTGGCTGGAAAGATCGGAGAAGAGTCAAGGCAATTTCCGTTTATGTTCGGATTAAAAATGAGAAGATTTATATTGAGGAAGATTGGACAGAGGAGGGAATTGCCAATGAATTATTAAGGAAAGGGGTAACTAAAGAAGATATTGTTTTGGCTTTTCACGATCCGGAAACTCGTAAACTGACTGAGTTTGCTGTGGTTTAAGCGATCGCGAGGGTTTCGGATAGGCTTTTGTTTAGTATAATGATTGGGGTAGGTCTTAATTGGTTTACTCGCTCAGTTACAAGGAGGGCAATGCCAGCGAAGGATGTTTACCATGAAGCAGTGAAAAATGCTTTAATTAAAGATGGCTGGACGATTACAGCCGGTCCTTATTACATAATTTACAAAAAACTAAGACTTGTAGCCGATCTTGGTGCTGAACGTACATTATCTGCACAAAAAGGAGACGAAAAAATAGTTATAGAAGTTAAAAGTTTTGTCAGTCCATCATTTATTTACGATCTGGAACGGGCTGTAGGTCAGTATATTATCTATCGCAATTTCCTCAAAAAAACTGCACCAGATCGTCAAATTTATTTAGCGTTGAGTCAGCTTGTATATAAGGCAAATTTTGATGAAGCAATTCAAATTATCGTTGATGAAAACCAACTGAAATTAATTATTGTAGATACAGAAAAGGAGGTTATTACCAAATGGATAAGTTAGAGCATTATCGTTCTACCATTAAAAAGATTTTAACGCAATATCATCAACTTTTTTCTTCAGCATCGCCTGAAAATGTAGAAATGCTTTTGGCTTTTGATGATGAAAGAAATCAATATTTATGGTTTCAAGTGGGGTGGACATCTGAGGAAAGAATTAAAGGAAATTCAGTTCATATCCGCATTAAAAATGAGAAAATTTATATTGAGGAAGATTGGACTGAGGAAGGGATTGCCAATGAACTATTGAGGGAAGGAGTCCCGAAAGAAGATATCGTGTTAGCTTTTCACGATCCGGAAACTCGTAAACTGACTGAGTTTGCCGTTGCTTAAGCGATCGCCAATTTTTCAACGCTTTACTATCATGACAATTACTCTAGAATTACCTCAAGAATTAGAACAACAATTAGCTCTTGAAGCAGAAAAGATCGATTTATCTTTATCTGAATATATTTTGCATCTTCTCTCAGTTAGACAGGTTTTAACAAATCCTCCAAAAACAGGAGCAGAACTGGTAAAATATTGGCAAAACGAAGGATTAATTAATTCTCGTCCCGATATTAAAGATAGTCAAGAATATGCTCGTCAAATTCGCTATTCTGCCGAAGATCGTCAACGTTTATAGTGTAGTTTTGTATAAAATATGGATGAACAATCATTATATGAAAGATTAAATGATAAACATCTCTTTGATAGAGCATTTGTTTATACTATTCATGACAGAATACAAAAAGATACTTTTTGCAATTTTTTTGAAATCAATTTTTATCAAAATAACAAAACAAAATTACAGGAAGATATAAGAAAAATAATTGAATGTCCTGAAGATTTTAGACATTCTGTTTGTTTCTCCTATTATGTGCCTAAAGATGATGTATGTATGAGAAGATACATCTATATTCCTTTCAAAGAATTGATTTTAAGATATATACTTATTATGGTGATAGTCGAATTAACAGAATATACTCTATCAAATAAATGTTTTTCATATAGAAAAGCATCAGAGAAAAATCAAAGAAAAAATTTGTTTGAGCCTTATCAAATATTGTGGAATAAGTATGTTGACTGGCAAGAAAATACGTTAGATAAATTTGGAGTGTTGATTAAGACTGATATTTCATCATTTTATGATACAGTTTCTCATAATTATTTAATCAAAATATTGTTAAAACAATTAGACATAAGTGAAAATTGTAAGTTTATATTTTTGTTTAAAAAAGTTCTTAATTTGAGAGTTGTTAATTATTCATTTTTAGATCACTCACTATTGGAAAGTGAATTTCTTCAAGGATTGGTAATTGGAAATCAAATTGATGGATATTTAGCTAATATTTATCTTCATGATATAGATGAGGCATTAGAAAAGGTTGGTGCAGAATTCGGAAGATATGTAGATGACACTAAAATTTTCACTAATTCTAAAGAAGATTCCTTATATTTTTCGAGAATAATACAAGAATGTTTGCTAAAAAAAGGATTGAATCTTAATGCTTATAAAACAAAAATATGGGAAGGCAAGAAAGAAATCAAAAAAACTATCAAGAAAGAAAAAATTCAAGACTATTTTAGTTTGCTTGATGAAAATTTAGATGATATTGAAAACAAGGATCAATCAGAAAATAATAAGTTTCCTATAGATGAAAAAATGGACAAAGATGCTTTTATGCCAAAAAGCTATAATCCAGATAAAGAAATCAAAAATTTAGAAAATGCTAAATTATGGGCTACATATATCAATCAAGTGTTAAAACCGAATAAATCACTTGATAATGAATTGACAATTAGACAAGTTAGAAAAATAAAAACTATTCTTCAAAATTATCCATCAATAAATCCCGTAAAAACTTGTGCTTGGTTAATTGTTAGATTCTGCTTTTGGGGATATCCTAATTCAGTGCAAAAAGCTGCTTATAATGAAATGCTAGATATACTTCAGGATGAAAAAATTAATTCATGGACTAAAGCACGGATTTTACACCATGTCATTAAGCCAAATAGAGGAACTCTGAGTTATATCAAAAGATTAAATACAAGTCCAAAACAGATCGCAAAATTTAAAGCAATCTTACACGAACTAATTATTTATCCATCTGTAGAACTCCAAATTAATGCTCTTTATGCAATATATGAAATTCTGGAGGCAGAAGAGGAAATTACCAATATAGTAACAGAGTTTATCCCTAAGCCTATTCCATTACCAATTCGAGATATTATTTCTCAGCTTCAAACGTTAAATTTTAAAAGTATAAGTTTAGCTACTATTGATGAAATTATGCCTGAAGCACAAGAAAATCAGGAAGATATTTTGTAACCTTCATTAAAAATCTTCACGTTCCATAAAATCGATTAATAGCCATTTTGCTCTTGAATATCCTATGTATTTATTACTAATGTCTTTTTGACTAGGAATGTAAGAAATAGGATGTTCTTGAAGAAAACATATTATATTGTTTTCTAATCCTTTAAATTCTTTGACAGTTGACCATTTGATTTTATCATAATGGTTATTTTTTAGATATTCTTCAAAATTAAAATACTGCAATTCATAACCTCCAAGATTAGAAATTTGTGCCAAGATACTTTCTTTATGATTATCTACATTTGTTAATAAAGAAATCGTACTCGATGGTGTTCTTTTGTTGTTTAAACTTTGCAACTCCTGTTCAAGTAATAATCTTAATTGTTCTTTATTCTCAAATTTTATTTGCTTGACTTCAGGTCCTTCGTTACCCTGTATTTTTTTTATGCGGTTGTTTTCATTTACTAGAGGATAAAAATATTTAAAAATCCGTCTAGTATTTCTTAAATTTGTAATCAATTTTCTTGGATGTATTTTTATATTATTATTTAAGATATTTTTGTAAATATTTTGATTGTCATCTTGAAATATATAGAAAATAGAATATTGTTCATGTTTAAGTAATTTCTTTAAAAATTTTATTTCTTGAGCTTTGAAATCTTGACCTTCATCAATGATAATTGCATCAAATTTTAATTCTTCATGCTTAGATAATAGCTCATGAATTTCATCACATCTTTCAGAAATATCTTTTTTCAAAAGATATTCTATTCGATGAAATCTTGCTACCTGTAAACTATAATCATCTTTATTTTTTGCATATTCTTCTAGAGAACAATAAATAAAACTTGCAAGATTATCAGACTTGCAAGTCATCAAAACTCTTTTTTTTTGTCGAACAAGCTCTCTAGTTTTTGCAAGTGCAAGTTGTGTTTTTCCTGAGCCAGCACAACCTAAGATTGTCACTTGGGAAAAATCCATTAATTCCTCTAAAACAATATTTTGCTCATCAGTAAATGTTTGAATAAGTTTATCATTTCTATAGATTTCATTAATATCATAAATGATAAATTCAGTTTCAGGAGCAATAATTTTTTGTAGTTCTGCCAAGCCATTTTTTCCTAATTTATCTTTCCCTGTTGGCAACGAATCTAAGAGATCTTCAATTTTTTCTTGTAAGTTATCTAAATCATTTCCTGTCAAGGTTTTACCTCTACCATGATTAGGTAAATTTATCACTTCATCAATATCAGGAAAAAGAACACAAAATTTATATGTAAAATTTCGAGATTTAAAAAAATTGTAATTTTCTTTAAGAAATCGAATCAATTCCCTACAAGTATCTTCCGCCTGAATATAAGGACTTTTATTCAATTTTTTACTATTAGAATACCAATGATCGTAAACATTATCATATTCAATTATACCACCCTTTATCTCAACTACTATTAAACCTTTATCTGGATGAACAACTAAAAAATCTGTTTCACCTGTTCTGTATTTGAATTGCCACCAGCGACTATGATAAACATGATAACTATCATCTAATTTATCTCGAAATGTAGGATATAGTAACCTCTCTGCATTACTTTTGGTGGATGCTGGTCTATCAGGGGGATACATTTTAGCCATAAGATTCTTTCCCTATATTTAGTGAAATAGTCTCTCAAATAAAAAAACAGAAGTACGATTATTTATTAATACAACTCTAAATAATCTATCGAACAAGAGTTTCATTAGCGACTTCTAACCACCCTTCAACTGCTTCCTTGACCATTTCCATTAAATGCTCGTAGCTTTCTCCCCATGTATGACAACCCGGTAAAGCTGGAACAGTTGCACACCAAAGATCTTCTTCTTGCCAAACAATAACTTTTATTTTCATGCTCGATCGCGATCTAGTTTATGAAAATTTACCTTTATATCATAGCAGAAATTGAGTTTTGAGTGTAGAAGAGTTCGAGAATACCATCGCTCCTCTCAAATCCAACAAAGTCAGAAGAGCGATCGCAAAGCGAAAAAACCGTGTTACGATAGAAACCAAACTTTCGCAATTACCCAAAACCCCCGTAATTGCAAGTGCTAAAACCTCTATATTGCGGCTGCTGAACCGTAATTTTCATACCCTTCAACCTTCGGGAAATTCCCAATCCCGAAAAAATTATGCAGCAGCCCAAGAAAATATCCTCCAAAAAGTTACCTCGAATCCTGAAAGCACTCTACCGTCAAGGATTGGATGTTACCTATCAAAACGGAGTTTATTCCGTCCGCTTGAATCACCTCCCTAATGCTCCCATTGCCGAAGTTCTCCTTCCCGAAGACCTTCCCGTCGAAGGCAAAGCCCTCAAACAATTGGCAGAACTTGCCAGCATTCAGCATCCCCAAGGTGGCAAAGTGACCCGCGCTTTAGCAACTCCCGATTTTCATCCCGGAGATGCAGGAGTCGCGATCGGCTCGATCGCGCAAACCCGAGGGATGCTCATCCCTGCAGCCGTGGGTTCCGATATTAACTGCGGGATGCGCTTGCACGTTGCCGACTTATCTTTAAGTGACTTTTTACGGCAGCGCGATCGCTTTGTGGAGTTGATGAAAGGGGACTATTTCCTCGGCACTCGCGATGTCACCATGACCGCAGAAACCGCCCGCGCCCTCTTTTCTAGCGGCATTCTCGGCTGGTGGGAAACGATGCGCGATCGCCCCCTCGGAAGCGTCAAAAAGTCCGATTTCCAGCAGCTTTTCCATGAATGCGATCGCGTTTATCTGCAAGGCTCTCTCGAGGGAGATATTCGTCACGCCCCCGAGGATTTAGTTCCCGAAACAGGCATTGTGCGAGATGGGGATTTGGCAACGATTGGCGGGGGCAACCACTTTGTTGAAATTCAGCAGGTTGCCGAAGTGGTAGACCGTCCTACGGCTTATCAATGGGGCATTCGAGAAGGACAGCTTGCCTTTATGGTACACTCCGGATCTCGTACCGTGGGGAAATATATTGGCAAATTGTGGCGCGATCGCGCTCGCAAAGCATGGGCAAAAGGTCTAGCTTATCCGACTTCTCGCTTATTCCCCTTCTCCGCGATCGCAACCCCAAATCTCGTGGAAGATTACCTGCAAGCAGAAGCAACTGCTGCCAATTACGGTTTTGTCAATCGCTTATTATTGGCAGAATTGTTGCGCTTGCGGTTGCGTCAGATTTACGGAGACATCGAAGCCCCTCTCATCTACGACCTCCCTCACAATCTAACTTTGCCCGATGGAGAAGGCTGGATCGTCCGCAAAGGAGCTTGTCCCGCCCATCTCGGACAACCCGTCATCATTCCGGGATCGATGGGTGCGTCCTCCTATTTGTTAGTTGGATGCGGGAGCGAGAAATTTTTAGCCTCTGCTTCTCACGGTGCGGGACGGGCGCGATCGCGTTTCGAGATGCAACGGGAAGGCGCAAAACAAGGAGAAACCGCATTGGGACTAACGGGAGTAGATTGCGTGACCTTGCGACAAGAACGCCGCATTGAAGAAGCTCCCGCCGCTTATAAGCCCATTCAACCCATTATCGAGGCGCAAGTGGTAGCAGGAATCGCGCGAGTTGTGGCGCGATTGCAACCTATTTTAACCTTTATAGGGTGATAGGAATATTTGTCCGATCGCGGTTTATCGCGCGATCGATTTTAGAGGCACGGACTCTAAGAAATGGGCAGAGTTATCATAAATTTTGTCCCTTTCCCTAACTTGGAATGACAAGCGATCGCGCCGCCGTGTTTTTCCTCAATAATTTGTTGGGAAATCGCCATCCCCAAACCCGTCCCTTTCCCGACACCTTTGGTGGTAAAGCCCTGCTCGAACAGTCGGGCTTTTACCTCCTCGCTCATCCCCGTTCCATTATCAGCAATGCGGATAATAATACTCTGGCGATCGGGACTGAATTCCGTGGCAATCGTAATGCGATTGGGAGACGTTTCAATCTCCGCAAAACTCTTCCCTTCATTGCTTTCATCTAAAGCATCGATCGCATTGGCTAATAAATTCATAAACACTTGATTGATTTGTCCCGCATAGCATTTAACTTCCGGAATCTCGCCATACTCTTTAATAACTTCAATTGCCGGGCGCTGTTCGTTGGCTTTGAGACGATATTTTAAAATTAATAAAGTGCTGTCGAGACCGTCATGGACGTTAAACTCAGTTTTAGCATCCGTATCCGTGCGAGAAAAGGTGCGCAAAGAAGTGCTGATCTTGGCAATGCGATCGACTCCCGATTGCATGGATGCAACAAGTTTGGGAAAATCTTCAGCAATAAACTCCACATCGAGATCTTCTAATTCTTCAGCCAGTTCGGGTTCGGGCTCGGGATAGGCTTCCCGATAGAGAGAAAGCGCCGCGAGCAAATCTTGCAGGTGTTCTCCGGCGGCGCTGATATTGCCCCCGATAAAACCCACGGGATTATTGATTTCGTGGGCAACCCCTGCCACCAAATTGCCCAAAGTCGCCATTTTTTCATTTTGTACCATTTGTAACTGGGCGCGTTGCAGGTCGTGCATCGCTTGTTGTGCCTGTCGGTACAAGCGAGCATTTTCGAGAGAAATGGCCGCTTGGGAGCAAAGCAGATTGAGAACTTCCACGCGATCGCCACTAAAAACCCCCGCACATTGATTGTTTTCGAGGTAGAGGAGACCGATCGCGCGAGGGCGATGCTCTTGAAGCGCTCCCCCGCGCACGACCAAAGGAACGCATAAAATAGATTGAGGTCGATGGTGTTGGATGTAAGCATCCCCAGCATAAGCGGGAATATCGCTAGCATTATCGATCGCTAAAGGTTGGCGACCGTGTTTGACCGTATTGATAATGGCATGGGGAAGAAGATCGCTCTCTTCGACGGGAATCGTGGCAATGGGATCGATGCGATCGGGAGCGACCAATGCTTCTAACATTAACGTTTGCCCCTCAAAGAGCATCAAGGCCACGGTTTCCGCACCGGCATTCTCTCGGACGACCTGCATTAAATTGGCAATGGCGCGATCGAGATCGATCGCTTCGGAAAGGGTGCGAGAGGCTTTCATTAAGGACGCAAAATCGAAGGGGTTTGACGTTTTCGTGGTGGTGCTGGACGGGGTGGTCGCGCAACCCGTCCCCCCATTCAGACTTGCCGTCATCGTACCGGAAGTTAATGGGAGTTGTTGCCGTTCTAAGATGGGGGCAAGGCATTGGGGATAGCGTCCTTCGAGGTCGTCAGTTTTCGCTTTCGCTCCCCAACGGGCATAAGCATAGTAGGCTTCCTGCATATAGGTGCAAGCAATTTTGGGTTTGCCCCAGTTGAGGTAAAATTTGGCCGCCAGTTCGTTCGCTAAGGCTTCCTCGTGGACGTATCCGTTTTGCGTCGCTGTCGCGATCGCGCGATCGTACCCGTCCCCCGCTTCATAATTTTTCCCGACAACCCGATATTTTTCCGCTTCCACCAATTCCACCTTATGTTGATAATTCATGGGTGCATAATGCGCCCAATGCTGTTGGAGTTGGTTTTGATTTTGTTCCACCTGCTGGCAGATCTCGGCAATCTTCTCCGGGGTTGCTGTCGGACTCAAAGCCGCAAGCGCGCTCAAAGAATCGTAAAAATATAACTGGGGTTCGATCGCCGAACCAATGGCTGCCTTTAAATAGCGTCGGCATGCAACGACATAATCTCGAGAGTTGGCAAATTCCGCAAAAATGCAGGCCAGCATCAACTTGTAGACATAGAAGATATACAATCCCAAGAAGTCGCGAGTCGAGAGTAACTGAGGGAGAAATTCGGCTTCTTGCAGAGCCTCCCCCGATAAAATACTCCCCGACTCGGCAACTCCCAGTAAATTTAAACAAGTTTGCCAATAGATGCGACAGTAATTGCCCGTCGTACCTTGATTCAATTGCACCAAGGCATGGGAATAGGCGCGAACCTCTTGTTCCAAAGTTGCCAGCGATCGCCCACTACAAAGCGCGCTCCCACAAAAAGTATGGGCATTGAATCCCACGGATACCAGATTCCCCACTTCCAGTGCCTTCGCATACCCTTTTTGAGTCAGACCGAGAGTCTCTTGGAGGTGAGATTGGCGATGTACGATAAACGCACCCACAACCATAAAAATTTCCGGTTCGATCGCTTTCGCCTCCGGGTGAGAAGCGAGCTGGAGTGCCAAGCGACCGAACTTCACTCCCCCATCGACATCGTGCAGAAGATTGCAAGCAATGACCCCATAGTTGGCATAAGCAAAGGCGGAAGCGGGGATATTACCATATTGAATGGAGAACCGAGCTGCCAAGATAGTGAGGACGGGAAATAAGGGGGGCTTGGCAATATAAGCCGCAGGGATGATACTATTGGCAACCTGCACGATCGCGATTTTTTCCCCGTCCCTCATTCTCGGTAAATCAATCAAGTCTTCAATGTCCCGCCCGGCGATCGCTTGATACAATTCCCCGATGGCTTGTTTGATATCGTTTTCCGTCGGGGTTTCGGGAATCGTTACCCCCAACTGTTGCAAGAGATCTAGGGCGATCGCAATGGCTTCTGTGAGTTGATTGCGCGAGGCATTGGCGAAAATTCTCACCCGGTAAACATTAACCCCCTCGAGCAAGGTGCGTGCCTGTTGGATCGCGGTTTCCACCAGCTTTTCCATGGCTGCAAAGTCACCGCTCAGGGATGCCAACTCCGCTCCCAAGTCGTGGAAGGCGAGGGTCATTTCATACTGTCTCTGCCATGCTTCCCCTCCCAACAACGATAACCCCGTCTCGATATATTCGCGACCGGCTTGGTAAGCCGTCGCACTTCTGGCGCGACGACTGGCGATAAGATTGAGTTGTGCCAACTCGTCCCGTTCTTGTTGTTCGCGAATGAGGGTCGTGCCGTAGTTTAATTGACCCACGATCTCAAATATGCGTTCTTCTCGCCTTTCTGGGGGGATCTGGTGCAGGAGGAGTTGTCCGATGTGGTAATGGGTATTTTGTTTTTGTGCCTCGGGAATGAGGGCGTAAGCGGCTTGTTGCACGCGATCGTGCAGGAAGCGATAGCTCACTGACAACGCTTCTATTCCTTTCCCCGCGTCGCGATCGCCTTGGAAAAATTTATAAGTCTGGTTTTCGGGAATGATAAATCCTTCCTGCAACGCTCCCCATAAATTCGTCGCCACTTGCTCTTGACTTTCTTCGCAGGTGACGGCTAGGGTGGCCAAATCGAAGCGATTGCCGATGCAAGCGGCCAGTTTCAAGACTTCCCTCGTCCCCTCGGATAACTTCTGCAATCGTCCTACCATAAATTCGACGACATCATCGGTGAGTGCCAACTGTTGCACTCGGGTCAAATCGCACTGCCATCCCCCATCCCCCCTCAATCCCCCCTTGGTAAGGGGGGAAGTACGAGGGGGGATAAAGGTAATGCAACCATCTTCGTGCAGTCCTTGCAAAAACTGGGTGGCGAAGAAGGGATTGCCCTTGGTTTTTTGATAGACCAATTGGGATAAGGGGGCGGCGATTTCTTGGGAACAGAGCAAGGTATCCGCCACGAGGCGATCGATATTTTTCTCGTTTAAAGGAGCGAGAGTCAGAACCTGTAGATTTGCTTCCCGTTTTTGCAATTCCCTTTGAGTCAACATTAAGGGGTGAGCGGGAAACACCTCGTTATCCCGATATGCTCCCAATATCAGTAAATAGCTTGACTCCGACTCCTCCATCAATAATTTGAGTAGGTTGAGGGAGGCAGAATCCGCCCATTGCAAGTCATCGATAAAGAGGGTGAGGGGATGTTCCCGGGTGGCAAAAACCCCGACAAATTTCTGCAAGAGTAAATTGAAGCGATTTTGTGCCGCACTGCCTTCCAATTCCGGAACGGGAGGCTGTTCTCCGATAATCTGTTGGAGTTCGGGGATGGTTTCGAGGATGACTCGTCCGTTGTCTCCCAGTGCGTCTAGGATTTTGTCTTTCCATCGTTGCAATTGGGCATCGCTTTCTCCCAAGAGTTGCCCCATCAAGTCGCGAAAGGCTTGCACGAAGGCAGAAAAAGGTATATTTCGCTGGAACTGGTCGAATTTTCCTTTGATAAAGTACCCTCGTTTTTCCGCAATGGGTTTGTGAACTTCGTTAATGACGGCAGTTTTCCCGATGCCGGAATAGCCGGCGACGAGAACCATTTCCACTCCCCCCTCTCTCCCCTCTCCCCCCTTACCAAGGGGGGCTGGGGGGATGTAACGCGAGCGAAGGCATCGAGGAGAGAGTGGACTTCCTTTTCTCGTCCGTAGAGTTTTTCCGGGATGAGGAAGCGATCGCAGCGATCTCGTTCTCCCAACACAAACGCCTCAAATTTCCCCCTTGCTTGCCATTGAGAGAGACATTTTTCGAGGTCGTATTTGAGTCCCAAAGCACTCTGATAGCGGTCTTCCGCATTCTTCGCCATCAGTTTGAGAACGATATCCGAAAGAACTACAGGAATCTGTTCCCTGTTCCTCAACTGGTGACTCTTCGGCAAGCTCAGAGCATCGCGGGTGACGGGTGACGGGTGACTGATTGAAGGGGGAGATTTCGCAATATGCGCGTGAATCAGTTCGAGAGGATCTTCGCTTTCAAAGGGGAGTTTTCTGGTTAGGAGTTCGTAAAAAGTAACGCCAAGAGAATAAAAGTCAGTGCGATAATCAATCCCGCGATTCATGCGTCCCGTTTGTTCGGGAGAGATATAAGCGAGAGTTCCTTCTAAAACATTAGGCGTTTGAATGTTCTGAGTTTCTTTCGGTAATACAGAAGAAATACTGAAATCAATGAGCTTAACTTGTTGGCTGTGGGGATGAATCAGTATATTTGCAGGTTTAATATCTTTATGAATAACGCGATTTTGGTGCAACTGGTGCAGAATTTCAGCCAATTGAATGGCTATATTGAGAAACTCGGCGATCGAATCACTATTCCCTATTCCCGACTCCCTATTCCCTGATAACGCAATGCCGCCAACATCTTCCATAATGAGAGCATAACGGTTGTCATAACGCTCTAAAGCATAAGGTTTGACAATGCCTTCGATCGCCAGATTTTTCGCAATGGCATATTGATTGCGAAACTGCACTAATTCGTTAAAGGAAGGATATTCATTGCGCATCAATTTGATAACGATGGGTCGATCGTCCTCTTTGCGCCGTCCGCGATAAACGAGAGTGCGATCGCTTTCGTGGATGCGTTCGATCGTCTCGTATCGAGAGAGTTTCAGTTCCAATAAGCTCATAATTTGCTCTGGGGTTGAATGCGAGATTGAATGAATAGCTCCAAGTTTAAAGCGTAATTGTGAAAAACCTGTGAAGGTCGTTTATCGGAAACATTTTGTAACAAAAGAAAATCGGATAAGCAGATTTGCGCAAATGAACTCAATACAAGATTTATTGGGTCGATCTAGAGCGAATCCCTTCGTGATTTTAGGCAATTGATGGGTTGAATTGCGCGATCGTTCAGTATATTTACGAGCTTCAAATACCGATCGAGAACTCAATTAAAATCCAAGCAACAATTGTGAAAAACCTGTGAATATTGCATCAGATTCACTATTTGCTAAAATCAAAAATATCTCAACGATCGCGAAAAAATATTTTCCATAGTTTTAGCGATTTTTTGGTACTCACTGAAAACAATGAGTAAATCCGATTCAAACTTTGGGCTGTGGGGTTCAACTGCATTCTCCTCTAATTCTTAAGACGATCTCATGCTAATTAATCGAAGATGGCACGATATTGATAGACAAGTTCGACAGAGCGATCGCCAATCCCTTCGCCTCTGCGGGTTGCGTCTTTGGATTTCTCTTGTTTCCTGTCTCGGGGCAGTTGTGACGGCGAGCTCGGCAACTGCTCAAATCAGTGGGGATGGCAGCCTCGGCACCACCGTTTTCCCGTTGGGAACGAACTTGATTATCAACGGGGGAACGACTTCGGGGAACAATCTGTTTCACAGTTTCAGCGAATTTTCCGTCCCCAGTGGGAATATTGCCGTATTCCACAACGCTACGACGATTGAAAACATCATCGGTCGGGTCACGGGGGGGAATATCTCCCAGATTGAGGGCATCATCAGCGCCAACGGAACCGCCAATCTCTTTTTAATCAACCCGGCAGGCATTACTTTTGGCTCCAATGCCATTATCAATGTTGGCGGCTCATTCTTTGCCTCCACCGCCGACAGCATTCTCTTTGCCGATGGCGTGGAATTCAATGCTGGCAGTGCCGCCGCCAATCCCCTGCTAACGGTCAGCGCCCCCGTGGGTTTAGCCTTCAAAGGCTCCCAAGGACAAATTCGCGTCGAGGGGTCGGGACACAATCGCACGCTTCTCAGTTCGGTCTTGATACCCGGTATTCCCCAAGGGGTACAACTCTATTCCGGGGGGACGCTTGCCTTAGTCGGCAATGGCGTGAGTTTAGAGGGAGGAGAGGTTTTTGCTCCAGGGGGACGGGTGGAAGTGGCCAGCGTGCAATCCGGTAACGTGGGGCTGAGTCAAGTGAACGGGCGTTGGGCGTTGACCTTGCCCGATAATCTGAATTTTGCCGATATTCAACTCCGCGATCGCGCTTTAATCGATGCCAGCGATTTTGTGACTTTTGGGGCTCGGGGCGATATCCAACTGGCGGGTCGTCAGATCTCGCTAGAGAATGGTTCTCTCATCGTGCTGCAAAACTATGGTTCTCAAGATGCCTCGGGAACGATAACCTTACGCGCCTCCGAATTGGTCGATATCCAAGAACAATTGTCCTCAGACGAACAAGTTCTCTCCGGCCTGTACAGTCAAGCCCTCGGGGCGGGAAATGGGGCAGATATGAATTTTCAAACGCAACGCCTGTTGGTGCGTCAAAACTCGCGCATCATTTCGTCAACTTACGGCCAAGGGCAAGGGGGGGATCTCACAGTAAATGCCTCAGAGTTGTTTGAAATTAGCGGGAACGTCCCCAATCGAGAGACTCTATTTAGCCAAGTCAGCGTCGGCGCGATCTTTAGTAGTGGCAATGCCGGGAATACTACCATTAATACGGCTCGTTTTCGCGTCCTCGATGGAGCCACCTTAAACTCAAACACATTTTTAGGGACGGGCAATAGTGGCAATATTGAGATTAATGCAACGGAGTCCATCGAGTTAATCGGAGGAATCGCCGAAATTGTCGTTCCCAGTAATATATCAGTCGCCAGCCTTGGATTCGGCCAAGGCGGAGATTTAACACTCAATACTCGGCAACTCATCGTCCAGGATGGGGGACGGGTGGACTCTTCAACGGTAAGCAGCGGTCGAGCGGGTAATATCTACATTAATGCCTCAGATGGGGTGAAAGTCAGCGGCACGATACCGGGGTTGACGACCCCCAGCTTGATTAGTTCGATCGGCGATGTTCCCGACGATTTAGTCTTACAACCCTTGGGCTTTGTCTTAACTGGGGATTCAGGCGATGTCACCATCGATACCCATCTCTTAGAAGTGACGGACAATGGCTCCGTGACAGTGAGAAATGAAGGGACGGGCAATGCTGGCACATTGCAAGTTAATGCCAACCGCATCGAGTTGAAAGATGGCGGTCGCTTGACAGCTCTCACCTCTTCTGGGGAAGGAGGCAACATTAACCTACAAGTGAGCGAACTCCTGTTAATGCGTCGGGAGGCTCTAATTTCTGCCGAAGCTGGCGGGACGGGCAACGGCGGCAATATTACCATTAATGCCCCTTTTATCGTGGCAGTGCCGGGGGAAAACAGCGATATCATTGCCAATGCCTTTCAAGGGAATGGCGGCAATATCGACATTACCGCGATCGGGATCTTCGGGCTGGAGTTCCGCGACCAATTGACAGAATTTAGCGACATTACCGCCAGTTCGCAGTTCGGGGTAAGCGGCACTGTCACAATTTCCAACCCCAACACCAATCCGGCGGCATTGAGTGCAGAGTTACAAGGGAAGGTACTCGACCCCAACCAGCAAGTGGCTCGGGGTTGCGATGCGGTGGGAGATAGCCGCTTCGTGGCCTCGGGTCGCGGTGGCTTGCCGGAAAATCCCGGCGATCGGCGATCGGGCTTGAATGCTTGGCAGGATGTCCGGGATCTTTCAATCAGTTATCAGTCACCAGTTATCAGTTATCAGTTAACGGACAGGCAACCACTAGTCGAAGCGACGGGATGGCGCGCTCGAGCGGATGGCACGGTGGAGATTTATGCAGAAGCCAACGTCCCACCCGAAACCCTAGCAACCCCGAACTGTGCGGCTCGAACGATTTCTCACTCTAATTTTTAGGAGGTCTCATGTTAAATATGCAAAGATGGCGCGATCGCCAACCGTCTCGCCAGAAGAAAATGCGATTCTCTTGGCCGAGTCTCGGCTTCACCCTCGCCTCTTGTCTCGGTGCGGTTTTAACCGCGAACTCGACAACGGCTCAAATCAGTGGAGATGGCACTCTCGGCACCGCAGTGTTGGGGGGGCCCAACTATATCATCACCGGTGGCACAACAGCCAATACCAACCTCTTTCACGGTTTCAATGAGTTTTCCGTGCCGACGGGGGGTTCGGCAACGTTCATGAATGCTTCTGGGGTGCAGAACATTATCGGTCGGGTCACGGGGGGAAGCATCTCCAATATTGATGGCAATATCGCCACCCTCAATCCCGCCAATCTGTTTTTAATTAATCCGGCGGGGATTATCTTCGGGCCGAATGCAACGCTATTTGGATTCAACGGCTCCTTCTTCGCCTCCACTGCCGACAGCATTCTCTTTGCCGACGGGGTGGAGTTCAATACCGCCCGTCCCACCTCAAAGCCCCTCCTCACGGTTAGTGCGCCGGTGGGGTTGGCCTTCAAGGGGTCGCAGGGACAGATTCGGGTCGCGGGGCCGGGACACCAACACACCATTCTCCCTCCCCCCGGAATGCCCCAAGGATTGCAACTGTTTTCCGGCGGAACCCTGGCCTTAGTGGGGAATGGGGTGAGCCTAGAGGGGGGAACGGTGGGAGCCCCCGACGGTCGCGTGGAAGTAGCCAGCGTGGCCGAGGGTCGCGTGGGGCTGAGTCGAGCCAACGGAGCTTGGGCTCTAACCTACCACGATCATCTGAATTTTGCCGATCTCCAACTCACCCATCGCGCCTTAATCGATGCCAGCGGCTTGGGGGGGGGAAGCCTGCAAGTGGCGGGTCGTCAGATTTCGCTGCAGGACGGCTCCTTGGTGCTGCTGCAAAACTTTGGGTCGCAACCCTCCGGGACGCTGACGGTACTCGCCTCCGAGTCGGTCGAGGTGGCTGGAATCTCGTCGGACGGACAAATTAGCTCCGGCATAGTCACTGATGCCTTCGGGTCGGGACGGGGCGCGGATTTGCGGATTCGGACGAACCGCCTGTCGCTCCGCCGAGGCGGTCAAGTCCGTGCGGCGACTTACGGTCAAGGGCGGGGGGGCAATATGACGGTGAGTGCCTCTGAGTTGGTTGAAGTTGATGGTTTTGCGCCCCAGCAGCCCACATCGGGCAGTGGGTTAACTACCTCAGCTATGGGTGCAGGCAGGTCAGGAGATATGACGATCGATACGGTTCGTTTGCGCGTCACCAATGGTGCAACCTTTGGCTCAATTGCACAGAACTACAGTACGGGCGATAAGTGCTCAAACACAATTAATTGTATATTTTGCCAAAAAAGGGTAGGATCGGGAAGTCTGAAAATCAAAACTCAA
>JBFRWJ010000565.1:0-5407 GCA_051439525.1 Spirulina sp.
AGAGAGGAGTGTTCGCGCTACAATAAATGAAACCAAATCTCATTTTCCTAGGGTTGTCATGTTAACTTCAATGGACTTTCGCGGTTTATTCACGCCGCGTTTCTTTAACAATTTTTTCCCGATTCCCGCGACCACTTCCCCCATCGTCGGCCAAAAAACTCCCGATTTTCTCTTACCCGATATTAGAAATCAGACCACGGTACGATTGTCAGACTATCGCGGCAAAAAAAGCATTCTGATTGCCTTTACGCGCATTTTTACCGATAAACAATATTGTCCCCTTTGCTATCCTCACATTCAACAATTAAACGAAAATTACGAACGCTTTACCGAGCGAGGGGCAGAAATTTTTATGATAACGAGTACCGATCGCCGACAAAGTGAAAAAGTCGTCAAGGATTTGGACTTGAAAATGCCCTTATTGAGCAATCCCAGTTGTGATGTTTTCCGAACTTATCGAGTCGGTCAGGCTTTGGGCGCTCCCCTCCCCGCTCAGTTTATTATCGATCGCCAAGGCATTTTACAATACAAGCATTTATTTTCTTTTCTCGCTCCCAATGCACCCGTGGAAAAATTATGCCAATTCATTGGCAGGGATTGACTTTAAAAAAGAGGTCTCAAACCTCGACTGTAAGCGGTCGATCTGATTCATTATTCATTGATAATTGTTCGATGGTGGACGCGATCGAATCCTTGGGGCTTAATCGCCTCTCCTTCTCCTTGCAGCAGCCCCGATACCCCTTGTTGACCGATTTCCGAATGAATCTTGCTGGGGGGTTGGGCGCGATCGATCGCATGGGGATCGTAATCCTCCGGTTCGTGATAAGTCGTAATATAGCCCTCGTAATTGCGCAGAACCACTTTATTCACGCCTTGGCTGATGAGATATTGAGGCATGACGGGAATTTTTCCTCCGCCCCCGGGGGCATCGATGACGTAAGTGGGAACCGCATAACCGCTTAAATGTCCTCGCAATCCTTCCATAATTTCCATACCTCGTGCCACCGTGGTGCGGAAATGTCCGGCTCCTTTGACCAAATCGCATTGGTAGAGATAGTAAGGACGAACGCGATTTTTTACCAATTTGCAGAGGAGTTCTTTTTGGATGTCGAGGCGATCGTTAATTCCTGCTAACAGTACGCTCTGATTGCCTAAAGGAATGCCCGCATCTGCCAATTTAGCCAGCGCCGCGCTTAACTCGGGGGTAATTTCTTTGGGATGATTGATATGCAGATTGATCCACAAGGGGTGATATTTCCGCAGCATGGTACACAGCTCGTCGGTAACGCGTTGGGGCAGAAAAACGGGAACGCGAGTCCCGATCCGCAGGATCTCGATATGCTCGATCTCCCGCAATCGCGAAAGAATATAATCGAGGAGAATCGGAGACAGCGTTAAAGGATCGCCGCCACTCAGGAGAACATCGCGAATTTGCGGCGTTCGACGAATATAATCGAGTTGTCGTTCGAGATCGGGCTTTTTAAACGCTTGCTGGAAATCTCCCACTAAGCGAGAGCGCGTACAATAGCGACAGTAGCTCGCACAGTGGGTTGTTACTAACATGAGGACGCGATCGGGATAGCGGTGAACCAGACCCGGAATGGGGCTGTGTTCGTCTTCCGCCAAGCTATCCGCGAGCATTCCTTCAAATGCCTCGAGTTCTCGTCCCAAGGGAATAACTTGGCGGCGAATAGGACAAGTTGGATCCTCGGGATCGATTAAGTTGGCGAAATAGGGAGTAATATCGACGCGAAATTTATTTTTCGCGGTTAAGCCTTGAATTTCTTCGGGGGTTAGGTGGATAATTTGTGCTAACTCCTCCCAAGAGTTCAAGCGGTTGCTCAACTGCCAATGCCAATCATGCCACTGTTTTGAGGAGACACGAGCCCAAGGTTTTCTGTTTTGACTGAAAAGCGGTTGGGTTGTCAGAGGTTGGTTTGAAGGTGACATTTCGTCTATGGTAGAAACTTGTCAGATCGCGTTCAATTGAATTTTAGATTTTCTCTGGAGAAAATCTGTCATGAAGATCTGTGGGGAAGATCGATAGAATAACAAATGGATTACGACGGGCGATCGCTCGCGAGCAATCTTGTCCTCTTATCTTGTTTTGTTCTATCTTTCTAGCTTAGCAATTTTATTCCAAATTCTCATCCTTCAAGAAGATATTATGTCCAAAATTGTATCTATCCATTCCTACCGAGGTGGAACGGGAAAATCGAATTCCACGGCTAATTTAGCAGCGAAAGTTGCTAGTTATGGACACCGAGTTGGTGTTGTAGATACGGATATTCAATCTCCGGGAATTCACGTACTATTCGGTTATGGAGACAGCCAACAATTAGAACCTTGTCTCAATCAGTATCTTTGGGGAAAATGCAGTATTACTGAGGCGGCTCATGATGTCACTCATGTCTTGGGAAGCAATAAACCCGAAGAGAGTAAAATTTTTCTCATTCCTTCCAGCGTGAAAGCTAGTGAAATTGCCCGGGTTTTACGAGAGGGTTACGATGTGGGTTTATTGAACGATGGGTTTGATATGCTCCTAGACGATTTGGCGTTAGATTATTTATTTATTGATACCCATCCCGGCTTGAATGAAGAAACCCTCCTCTCGATTACAATTTCCGATATCTTGGTTTTAATTTTGCGACCGGATAAACAAGATTATCAAGGAACGGCAGTGACTGTCGATGTCGCGCGCAAGTTAGAAGTTCCCAAAATGTTAATGGTGGTGAATAAAGCACCAACGAAGTTTGATTTTACTTCCCTCCAAGAAAAAGTCGAACAAACTTACGACGTTCCCGTCGCTGGAGTGTTGCCTCATTCCGATGAGATGATGATTTTGGCCAGTGAAGGTATTTTTGCGTTGAAATATCCCGATAATCCTCTGACACAAATCATCGACAATATTGCACGAGATATTATTACCTAGATCCTCTTCAAGTTGAATCGGCTTACTCGGGGCGCGCTTTTGCTTCTACGAGACTATTGTTCTTCTCCAAAACCGCGTAAATTCGCGTGAGTTTTGCCTTTCCTTTGAGAGAAACATTGCCCAAAAATTGAGATTGAAAAGATGCTTCAGAGAGGGCATCGCGATCGCTCGAGACATCGTAGACTGATTCGTTCAACAAAATTTGATTCTTAGCGGCGCGACTCATCAAGCGAGACGCCGTATTGACTGTATCGCTGAGAATATTAAACTCCCTGCGCCCCCGACTCGCCCCGATTTCCGCCGCAAAGACCCGCCCTCGGGCAATGCCGATCTGACAAGCAATGTGCAGGGGTTTTTGATTCACCCAAAATGGCGGGAAATTCACAATGAACTGGCGAATTTTGCAAGCGGCGCGAAGGGTTTCTAACGTACAATCAGAATGTCGGTTGAAAATGCCAAAATAGATGACAATATCCGAACTGTCTAAATGATAGGTCGGATTTCGCATTACTCCTCCTTCTGCGGTCACTAGGGCATCAATTCTGGAAAAAAGGTGGGAGCATCCCATGACAAAATTCTCTTCTTCAGAAGGTCTTAACGCATCTGCGGCATCGGATAAACCGAGGAGATTGACAAACATGACGGTTGGCACGAGAAATGCAGGGGAAATGTGTCGGCTTTCCGTATTTTCTACCAGTAACTGAAGAACGGGTTTCGGTAAATAGCTCGCGAGGGGTTCGATTTGTTTCACGAGATTGTGAATTTCTCGGGTAATGCTCTCCCTCCCGCGATCGAATAAGAGGGCGCGAGTGCTGCGCCGTCGTTTGAGTTCGAGATCGTATTCTCCCAACTGCTCGTCGCTGAGATCGTCAATAACAAGATGGTGGGGAACTTTTCCCGGGGCGAGGCGAAATTGAGCGCGTGCCTGCATCGCCGCGATCGCGCTCAAGCAAACCCGTCCCACTCGTCCGGCACCTTCAGCTTGTTTGGCCCGGTGTACGTCTTTTCCCAACAGCACCCGCATCATGCGGTTGGGGGTGCCGATGTCCGCCGCGAGGAATTTGCCCGAGTGAATGCCCGCGCGCATTTTCAGAGACAGGATGCCGTCAAGGGTTTGGATGTTCTCAAATTCTTTCATGGCGCGCTGCATGCGCAAACCCGCCCGGATGGCTCGGGCAAGATCCGTCTCGGCGCGATCGCGGCGAAATTCAACCAAGACGGCATCTCCGGTAAATTCCAGTAAATCCCCGCCGGATTTGCTGATAATTTCAATGATGGCTTCAAAATACCCTTGCAGAATCTCCAATAAAACTTCTGCCCCTCGGGGGTGGCGATCGCTATTCGCTTCCATTAAGGGAGTAAATCCTGCGAGATCGGTAAATAAAAGCGTGCCTTCGTGCCAACCGTAACGAACTTTTCCCACTTCCGGGGGATCCGTGACAATTTGTAGGGGAAGATAATCGTGAAGAATCGAGCGTAACGTCCGCAGGTGTTCAAAAATTCCCATTAAGCGATCGGGATCCGGATTGTTATCCCAAGGGGTCTGGAGTCGGGGGGGCAATAAGCACTGTAATTGGGGATCGAGGGTCGCGAGGGTGTTGAAGACCATAATTCAAAGAGAAGATGAGCAAGTCTGGCGATGTAGCGAGATCGCACCCGAATCCGCGAGAACCCTTTCTGGGAAAGGTAATTTGTTTGTCGCCTTGATTACCATTCGTCCCTCGAGTGTACAACATTTTTGTAACCATCAACACAAAAATACATTTATCCATTAAGTCTCCGAGGGTATAAAATGTAAACACTCATTTCCCACTTGGGGAAGGGTTTTCCCGCCTCTCGATCTCCCAAAATCCTCAAGTCGAGCTAGGATAATGAGAAAATATGAATTTTTGTGGAGATTTACTATGTTTTTTGAAGAACTCCTACCCATCGGGAAAGAATTCCTGCAAAATCCCGTTGCCTTTGCGGGGGGATTCTTGGCGGGGGCCTTACACCTCAAGCTCGAAGAAGATCCCCTGAAAAGCTGGCTGGACGAGCAAAGCGGGACGACCGCCAAAAATCAGAATGGCGATCGCGATCCGAATAAGCCCCAAACAATCGAAATTGAATGAGCCCGCGATCGCCACGCCTCTAATCGCTGATTCACCGGACATTACCGGACAATTAGCCATAACGATAACCATCCTGACGGTGTAACCCTTGACAGTATTTCCAGCGAATACTTTGTAAGCGTCCTTCTGATGTCGTTACGTCAAACGCACCGGATTTCCGCACCGTCACTTTTCCAACATGAGTCCCCTGATGCTTTCCTCGAGGGACTATCGCCTTAACCATATCTCCAGTTTGGAAACCGTAATGAATTTTGCTGGGTTCTCGTTTGACCAGTTTTCCGGATTTAGTCCGCTTGGGAAAACCAAACTTGTCGGATTGGCAGAGATAGCGATTTCCTTTTCCTGTCGCTGTAATCCGCAAGGG
>JBFRWJ010000566.1:0-3433 GCA_051439525.1 Spirulina sp.
AACAAAATCTCGCCAATTTCTGTTACTAAATTTGCCTCTGTCATCTCGCGATCGCAGGCTAATAAAAACGCAAGAATTTGTCGGATTAAAAGTTGTATCGTTTCGGGATTTAAAATTGACGAACTCAACAAGCGCCGAATAAAAGCACGAGTTTCGCTTTGGGCACTGGTCATTAATGCTACCACAAACTCACCCGATCGCAAGAAAATCTCCCGTTGTTGTTCGATCCATTGATATGCTTGCGATCGCGCTTCGGGTAAGATACAATTGGCAAGAGCCAGAACGAGATTCAATTGAGGATTGTTTTCCCGATAGCGATCGCTGGCCAATTCAAAGGCAAATTGTACGGTTTCCGTATAAGATTTCGCCAGCAATTGAATCATATTCTCTTCCGTCAACTGCTGCCAATAATTTTGGCAATCTCGCATTTCTTTGATGGCAAATTGATGGACGGGATGACAGCGACTTTCAAGTAATAACTTTAAAATTGCCTCGGGATGCTGTCGCCACAGTTCGGGAAATGCCTCTTCTTTAATATTGGGTAAAAATGAATCCGGTTGATAGCCTTCTCGAAGTTGCCACGCTTTAAAATGAGGAATGTAGCGGGGACTGTTGGCGTAGAGAATATGATTGAAAATTTGCAAATGAGCGAATCGATCGTAATGAATGGTGATGCGATCGTATCTTCTTGTTGTCGAATTATATCGTCTAATTGATGTTTGTTGGGGGCGACGACCTTGTTCGTCCGAATATTGTAAAAGAATCGAGGTAGCAAGAAGAATGTAGGCGCGATCGCTTTCTTCTCCCAAGGTCTTTAAAGTGCGCCAAACTCGCCGTCGAAAATAGTCCCGCGTTTGTTCGCTGTAGGCACGATTGGGGCGATCTTTTTTCAATTCTTGCTCGTAACGGCGCTTTCCTTTACGACGATATCGGCGTTTTACTGCATCCCATTCCCACTCGGTTTTATAATTATTAAAGGATCCCGATTCCGTATCAAAGCGATGGGATAAAATTCCAAATATCTCCCCATCGTGGCGATATTCTGCCATTTTAAAAATATGGCGCAAGGGTTGGAAATAATTGGGACGAAAAGGGGCTGTTTTAACCGTTTCTAATAGAGCCGGACGGACGGTATGATTATTCAGTTGATAAATCCTATCTAGGACGCTAAAACGACGATAATCGCTGCTGTCGAGATAACTCCGCAGCGATCGCGCAAATCTTTCCGAGTCATGACTTTGCGCGACATCTCTCAACTCTTCCGGAAGTTCTGCGAGTTTTGCTTCTTGCATTCTCTCCCGTTCTCTTTCATCGGAGAGTTTAAACGAGGCTTCCCAGGCGATGCGCCGCACGGATTCTGACGCAGAAGTAGAATTCACAAATTTCCCGATTTCTGCGATCGCGTTTCTATCGCCGCACCATCCCAACGCCCAAAGAATACTATAATCTCGCAAATCTGTTCCCGTTCCTAACAGTGCAATTAAATAAGGTGTGGCTTCTGATATTTTTAACTCCCCCGCTCGCCAAATAACTCGATCTAATGGCCATTTGCGATCGCTTCTGTCCGCCAAACGGTTTAAAATGGCTTGATGGCGAGGATCTTCACTGCTAGAGAGTTGTTGTCTCGGTGGGGGTGAGGGAGTGGGGGCGATATATTCGATATTGCTTTCCTCACTCACATCGCGATAACCGCTTGCCAGTTTGGAAGAAACTAACTGGTTAAAGATGCGTTCTGCTTTTTGTCGGGTCACGGGATCGACGGTTTTTGAACCTTCTTTAAGTTGCTTTCCTCGCCGTCCGTAGCGGAAGTTAACCAGATAGCGATCGCCTTCTATTTGATACAAATCAACTTGATAGATTTTCTGCGATCGCCCGGCTTGGTAGAGTAGGATTTTACGATTAACAAGTTCCATAGGGGTTGTTTTTATGGGAATTGTAATATTTTTATACTATAACATGGATTAAATTGGCCCGGAGCGTGAATTTTTGTTTAGATTAGATGGATAACGTGATGAATAATGCCTTATGTCAGCCGCGATCGTTGAAATTCTCTCCGCCGACGAAATGCGTCGCACGATTACTCGCCTTGCTTCGGAAATTGTCGAAAAAGTGAGCGATCTTGCCAATACAGCGCTTTTGGGGATTTACACGCGAGGAGTTCCTCTTGCAGAAATATTAGCAAATCAGATCGAGATGCTGGAAGGGGTGAAAATGCCAGTAGGAGCCTTGGATATTACATTTTACCGAGACGATTTGGATCGCGTGGGAATGCGAACTCCAGCTAAAACGAAGATTCCTTTCGATCTGACGGGGAAAAATATTGTTTTGGTGGATGATGTCATTTATAAAGGGAGGACGATTCGAGCTGCTTTAAGTGCGATTCCCGAATACGGGAGAACGGAGAAGATTTATTTGGCGGTTTTGGTCGATCGCGGACATCGCCAACTTCCCATTCATCCCGATTTTACGGGCAAACATTTGCCGACTTCTTCTGAAGAAAAGGTTAAAGTTTATCTGCAAGATGTGGATGGGAGAGATGCAGTTGAATTAATTCGCAGTAGTTATTAAAGGGGATAAAAAAGAAAATACAGCATTTCAAGCCTCCAGCTTAAGCGGTCGGTACTGATAACTGATAACTGATAACTGAAATGACTTGGTTTCTCTTAGCGATCGCAACGGCTTTTTTTGAATCCATTAAGGATATTTTTAGTAAAAAATCCCTACAGGATGTTGATGCTATTGTGGTCGCTTTTTCTCTAGTTTTTTTTACGGGAATTTTTCTTTTACCCGTTCTTTTCGTGATTCCGCTTCCCGAAATTGGCGATCGCTTTGGGTTGGCACTATTAGGCAGTGGAATTGGTAACGCGATCGCTTGGTCTTTGTTAATGAAGGCAATTCAGATCTCCGACTTATCTAAGGTTATTCCTCTCACTAGCTTAACTCCAGCTTTTTTATTGATGACTTCTCCGATTATTGTCGGTGAATTTCCCAATATAACAGGAATCGCTGGCATTTTTTTAATTATTTTGGGGACTTACATTTTAAATATTGATAAAGACGCGATCGAGAATAATTTTTTTGCACCTTTTGCGTCATTAAGTCGCGATCGCGGCAGTAAACTGGCTGTATTAGTCGCTTTTATTTGGAGTTTAAATAGTAATTTTGATAAAATTGGCTTGCAGAACTCTTCTCCCCTTTTTTGGATTATTGTGGATTCGGGATTTATTTCCCTGCTTTTATTGCCTTTCGTTTTACTTCGTCTCGGGCAAATCAATTGGCAATGGCAAAAAAACTTAAGATCGTTAATAGCGATCGGTTTTTTTAATGCTTTAACAGTCAGTTTCCAAATGAATGCCTTAAGTTTAACTTTGGTTGTTTACGTAATTGCAATTAAACGCATCAGTACCATTTTGAGCGTTTTCTGGGGTCAGTT
>JBFRWJ010000567.1:0-14531 GCA_051439525.1 Spirulina sp.
ATCGCGTTTTTCCCCCGAACACCGCGATCGCGTCCTGCGTCACGAAGCAGGACATTTTCTCACCGCTTATCATCTCGGCATCCCCATTACGGGGTACGATCTGACAGCATGGGAAGCACTGAAAAATGGACAACCGGGAATTGGTGGAGTGCGTTTCGATACCGAGGCATTGTTGAAAGGGAAAAATGTTCGCGATCGCCAGCTATTTTGCGATCGCTTTTGTACGGTTTGGATGGCAGGGATCGCCGCAGAAACCCTCACTTATAAGAAAGAAGAAGGGGGAAACGACGATCGCCAAAAAGTCACCGATACCCTCGTGCTTTTCGGCTATCCCGCAACCGAGTCTCGCAATAAGCAACAATGGGGAGTCTTCCAAGCAAAATCTTTGCTCGAAAAGCATAAAACCGCTTATGAAGCATTAGTTAAAGCGATGGAAAAACGAACTCCTGTTGACGAATGCTATCAAGTTTTGGAGGGAAGGGAGTAGGGACTAAAGAATCGGCAATTACCGATCGCCCCTTACAAATACTTTGATTTTGACATTTTTCATGCTTGAATCGCTAGTCATCCCAATCAGAATTGTACCATCAGGACTGATAATAAAATCGTCTATGGGTTCGAGATTGTCTAAAATGGCTTCTAATTCGGCAGTTTGGAGATGGAAGAGTTTGAATCCTTCTGGAGTTTTAACAATAACGCGATCGCGACTGAGAGCCAGATTTGGCAAGTCGTCTCGCGAGGAAGAGATGGTTTTTGTTGCCGTGAGAGATCCTGTTGTTAAATCCCACATTCTCAGAAAGGTTTTTGACTGTCGATAAGAAGTTGTCACGACAGTTTTTCCATCCCAACCGACCCGAGCGTTGTTAATGCGATCGACCCCGTTTTTGGGTAAGATAGTTTGCAGACTTGTTTCTAAATCCCAAGCAATCAATTGATTTCCCAACTCAACTAAAGCAGTTTGTCCATCCGGACTAATACTGTAAACATGAAAATAAGGGGCATAATTTTCTAGGGTACGGGATTCGATTTTAGCATCTGCTGAAACAAGTATTGTCTTTTTCAGTTCTCCCGTTGCCAGATTCCAGATTTTTATCTCATCGTACCCCCCACTCGCGATCGCTTGACCATCGGCTGAAATGGCAACATGGCTGATATCTTGAGTGATATGACCTTTGAGAATTTTTGGGGCTTGATTTGCAGTCATATCCCAAATGCGCACCATGCGATCGCCACTCCCGCTAACCACGGTTTTTCCATCCGGTGCGATCGCGAGGGATTCAATTTCTCCAGAGTCGCTTTGCAGGGTTCTTTTTAACGCTCCCGTTTGCAAATCCCAAACTTTAATCGCCTTATCTCTTCCTCCACTAACAAGGATTTTACCATCCGGACCCAGAGCGATCGCGGAGGCAGTTGGATGTCCGTCTAAGCTATGCAAAAGAGAAAAATTGCAATAAGGAGATTGAGTTTCTTCTCGGACGCAAGAGACCGATGCAAGAGATTGCTCCTGTTGAGAAGAAGGGATAAAAGATGTAACGAAAATCCCAATACTTAAGATAATCATGGCGGCAAGCGTAATAATCCACGGACGTTTGGAGGCAGGTTTGAAAATGAGTTCTTCTTCTGCAAGAGATTGTCCTAAAATAATTGCTGTTAATTCTCGACGGCTGCGATTAGCTTCGTACCAAAAAAAGTACCAATGTATTACCAAAAGAACCATTGACATTACTAAATCCCTAAAAAGTTTTCCAGAAGATAAAAAGATAGGGATGGTAATGCTATACCAGATCGAGAACGAACATAATAAACAAACAGTAACCCAGAGATCTAAACCTATCCTAATGCGAATATTCGTTCCTTGAGAGGAACACTCAAAACACCCGCGAATATTGGGTAAAAGTGGGTTAACATAGTGAATGATGCGACGAACTTCAAAACCCGTCTCGGAGATTTTCCCCGCATAGAGAATGCGATCGCGAGACCCATTCTTGCGAGATAAGATGTGGGGTTTTTCGATATAAGGTTGTAAGCGATCGATAACTGCCTCAAGAGATTCTCGGGTGTGAATGGTAAAGGCTTCGTAGGGTAAAAGGCGCATTATCACAAAATCCTGCAATGCAGCAGAAATAGCCAGATTTTCTGACCTTCATTTTAGACTCAATTTTGGAGTTACCTCTTAACAATACTTTACGTGCTGGCATTCACTATTGTTTCCGCGAAAATTGCTGGAGTTTACCAGAATTTAACTTAAACGGGGGAAAATGGGGTATAAAATAAAAAAATGCCTCAATTTTTTTGCACTGCTGCCCGCGATCGCCCGGGGTAGGGAGGAAAGATGCCGAATCGCGATAATTTAGGATCGGACACGGATTTAAACCCGAATATTCAGTCTTTCATACCGGAAGGAGAACTGAATGCTAGTGTAGATATGTGTTCGGTTTCGCATTCTTCCAACTCTCCCTTAGCTCCCAACCTACAGCCCCATGTTGAATTTAGCTTTTTTCGAGAAAATATATATACTCATTATTACACTTTAAGCGATTCTGTGAGAATCGAAGGTCGCATTCAAGATCCTGACGGTTTTGACGATCTCGATCGCCTCGAATTACGGGCTCTCTATCGCGACTCCTACGAGACTCGAGTTTTCGATCTTCCCACAATTACTCAATTTACTCCCGATCCTAACGATGGAGCGACTTTTGACTATAATTTCGATTTAAAACAACTGCCCCTTGATGAAGGTAATCACCATCTTACTCTTGAAGTCATTGCCTACGATCGCGCGGGAAACGGTTCTCGTCTTCGCCAGAACTTTTATGTCAATAATGCCCTTCCTTCCTTAACCATTAATTTTAATCCCTGGCAAAGCAGCCATATTATTACCTTTGATGATGCTCGCGTTGAAGATGGAGATGGATTGCAAGACCTCGATTATATTGATTTTAAACTCAGAGATGGCAATCGCTTCATCGACGTTGCCGATGTTACCGAATTTATTGGAAATTTTCCCGATTCTCCCTACGGCACTTTTGATTACACCCTCGATCTCAGTCGTTTAAACCTTCCCAATGATGTTTCCGACTGGGTTTTAGTGGGAAATCTTTATGATAAAGCCGGAAATATTGCCTACTGGGAAAGTCCAAGTTTGCAAATCCCTAGGGAAGCCCCCCAGTTCTTTTTCGATCTGGCTAACAATGATTATTTCAACTCTTATTCGTCTCATGAAACATTAAGTTTAGAACGTACTCATATTGCCAGTGTCAGCTATGTTGAAGATATCGATCGCATTGACTTTCAACTGGTTCTCGGTCGGGGTTTTGACGCTAAAATTATTGATGTTCCTGATGTCACTGAATTTCAACACAATCCAAATCGCCCGTATGAGGATTTTACCTACGATCTCGATTTGAGTTCCCTCAATCTTTCTCTTGGCAGTTATGAGGCTACTCTAAAGGGAATTCTCTACGACGTTTGGGGAAATCATTCCGAACAATCGCGGAGCTTTTATATTGGCAATCACGCTCCCTCTTTCTCCTTCGATCTTGACGATTGGCAATACTCTTTTGGAGATACGCTAACCCTGACCAATACCCGTATAAGCGATGAGGATGGACTTGTCGATCTGGATCGCATTGATTTTCAAGTCTACGATGTCAAAAACAATCGCACGATTGATGTTGCCGATGCCGTTAACTTTAATGATTTTACATTCGATTACAGTCTCGATCTAAAAACCTTGGATCTAGCCCCGGGGCCGGCGTATAAGTATAATCCGTATCGCGATTATAATTCCTATGATTTAGTTTTGCAAGGAATTGCCTATGATAAAGCAGGAAATCGCTCTGAATTATTGGATCGGGACTTCTCTTTAACCAATAGTTTTCCAGAACAATTCCAATTCGATCTCGATCGCACCGCGTACTCCGCAGGAGAAACTTTAACCATTACCGGAGGACAAGTTAAAGATGGCGATGGTTTTGAGGATATCGATCGCATTGACTTTCGCCTCGGTTTTAGCGATGGGACCAGCGATCTGTTTATCGATCTTCCCGATGTCACGACATTTAATCCAGACCTCTACGATAATGACTTAGCTTATTTCGATTACAGTTTTACCCTCGATAATTTACCCATTCCCCAAGGTAGGTATTGGATGAATTTAGAAGCGATCGCCTACGATCGCGTTGGCAATAGCAGTCAATTGCAAGCACGGGCGTTTGATTTCGATAATCGATCGGGACAGTGGAATGATAACATTCCCGCCCTTTCTTTCCAACTCGATCGCTCGGAATATGTTGCCGGAGAAACTTTAACCTTAGAGGAAGCATGGGTGGAAAACGAAAATGGTCTCGATCGCCTCGATCGCATTGATTTCTATCTGCAACTCGATAGCGATCGTGTCATCGATGTTGCCGATGTCACCCAATTCAATCCCGATCCCAATCATTCCCATCGTGCCACTTTTGATTACAGCCTCGACTTAAAAAATTTGGGGCTTACGGACTATCATTTCTATAGTTTTCAATTAATCGGCATTGCTTACGAAACATCCGGATTGGGAAGCGCAAAGCAAGCAGCTCGTTTACAAGTGACCAATAATATTCCAGACTTTGATTTTGGCATCGTAGAGCGCTATTATGACTTTGGTGGAAGAGTCCTAACCCTAACCAATACTTGGGTCGAAGATTTCGATCGCCTCAGCAATCTCGATCGCATTGATTTTTCAGCAACCATTGATAATGGAAGTCGGGTGTATAAATTTATCGATCTTCCCGATGTCACCACATTTATCCCCGACTCGAACAACGAAAATCGCGGTACATTCGACCTTTATAATATCCCGCTTTCGACCTTGGGACTCGAGCCGGGTTATGCTAACATTAAAATCGAAGCAACCCTCTACGATCGCACAGGAAATCAGACTTCTCACTATGATTCGATCTACATATATCGCTACGCCCCTCAAGGGACAGCAACTCTCGATAATGAGACACATCACTATGCTGCTGGAGATATTCTGACCTTAAAAGATGCAAGAGTTGAAGATGTGGATGGATTTAGCGATCTCGATCGCATTGAATTTGAAGCCATAATTAATTATGGAAACAATGAACAAAAAATTATCGATCTTCCCGATGTCACCACATTTATCCCCGATCCAGATAATTCTCTTGAGGGAACTTTTGATTACAGTCTCGATCTCGGGACTTTAGGAATTCCTCAAAGAGGTCATTTTAGCGTCGAGCTTGTCGGTACAATTTATGATAAACTTGGATATCAAAACGATCTGTTTTTGCCTAACTTTTATGTTTCCAATGAAATCCCTCAATTTAATTTCAGTGTAGAGAATTGGGAATATACAACAGGAGAAACCCTCATTCTCACCGATACTTGGGTAGAAGATCGCAATGGTCTCGATAACCTCGATCGCATCGATTTTGGCGCAACAATTAATAGTACAGAATACATCGATCTTCCCGATGTCACGACATTTATTCCCGATACGGAGAACAGCGATCGCGGTACATTTCATTATGCTCTCGATCTGGCAACATTGGGATTGAATGGTGGTACTCATTCTATTCATTTATCCGGCGCTCTGCTTGACAAAGCCGGTAATATTGGTTATGGCAGTGGTTACAACTCTTTCCATGTCACCAATCCTCTACCCGAGGTGAGTTTTAATTTAGAGCGCGATCGCTATAGTTTTAGCGATACGCTAACCATTACCGAAGGTACTGTAGAGAGTTGGAGACAAAATTTCAATGGGTTTAACGATGTCGATCGCGTTGATTTACGTCTTCGCATCGATCATTATAGCTTCGGCAACGAGCGCATCATCGACATTGCCGATATTACTGATTTTACCATCGATGCCGACGAACCTCGAAAAGCCACATTTAACTATACCCTTGACTTCGCCAGTTTGGGACTCGAATTGGGGAATTATACCTTGGAGATCGAAACCCTAACTTATGATAAAGGAGAGCATGGGGTAATCGGTGAAAGTCAAACGATTCGCCTCACCAATACCATTCCCAGCCTTGATTTTCAGCTTTCTCAAAGCGAATATCGTGCCGAGGATACCCTAACTGTAACAGAGGCTCGAGTGGAAGATCCCGATGGTTTTACAAATCTCGATCGCGTCGATTTCCTCCTGCGCAATCTCGATAATGACACGGCGATCGACGTTACCGATGTCACGGATTTAATTGCCGATGCGAATAACTTCCAACAGGGAACCTTTAATTACAGCCTTAACTTTGCAGATTGGGGATTAAATTCTGGTCATTATCAATTGGAAGGGATCGCCTACGATCAGCAAAATAATTCTAGTTCTCTCGCGACACAATTATTTACCATTCTTCCCCCAGAAAATACCCCGCAAAATTTAGTTTTCAGTCTCGATGACACCACCTACATCCCCAATGCCAGTATTTCCTTGAAGAATGGCTGGGTTAAAGACGAAGATGGGGGAGACGATATTACTCGGATCGATCTGCGCTTATGGGATGCGAGTGACAATCTCATCGCCGAGATCGAGGATATTACGAACTTTGCGATCGCCTCTTGGAATCCCCACTGGACGAGTTTTGCGACCCAGATCGATTTAAGCAGCTTAAATCTTTCCGAGGGAACTTATACCCTTTCGGCAATGGCTTACGATACGAATAATAATACCAGTAACGCCTTCGAGCGCGATTTCTATCTAGAAGCGCAGCAAAATCAATTCAATCCCAATAATTTACAATTCAGCCTCGATAAAAACACTTATAATGCCAGCGATACCCTACAAATTCGCAATGGTTGGATTAGCGACGAAGATGGAGCAAATGATATCAACCGCGTTGAATTCAAATTAGTGAGCCATAGCGGAACAGAGATTTTCTTGGTTTCTGTCGATCGCTTTACCCAAGCCTCATGGAGTCCAAAATGGTCGAGTTTCGATCGCCGTTTTGATTTGAGTCAATTCACTCTGAATGAAGGAGAATATACCCTGATAGGAATAGCTTACGATGATGCCGGACAACAGAGCAACAGTTTTGAACGCCGTTTCTCCCTAGAAAGTCCGCAAGTGAATAATGACTCACCCACTCGATTGCAATTCCGGTTAAACGGGAACCGTTTCTCCGCCCATGATACCCTTGAAATTACCAATGGTTGGGTCAGCGATCGCGATGGCAACGAAGACTTAGAAGGCGTAACATTTGAAATTATTGCCGAAGATGGCACAATTATTGATGCGATCGAGACATCCAATCTCACCGCAGCTACATGGGACAAAAAGCAGCAATGGAGTAGTTTTTACCATAGTGTAGACTTAAGTGCTTTGGGGCTGAGTGGAGGACGCTACACCTTGCGCGGAAAAGCCTACGATCGCGCAGGCAATTATAGCAATTCCTTCTCGCGGATGTTTGCGATCGCCTGAGATTAATTCGCAATTGGGTTACGCAATATTAGACTGGGTTGCTGCACTTTCGGTGTCTATTTGTGCAGACATGGAATAAATAGACACGATCCAAGCACTTAACCAATCCTGAATGGTAAACACCTCGCGATCGCGATCCACCACATCCGCGATCGCTTCCATCGTCACCTCATTGGTGGGGAGAATTTCGCCGCGACAGATGGCTTCAAACTTCTCTAGGGTGAGATCCACTTGGGACGAGCCGTAATAGCGGATATCGCGAATGCGATCTTCAATTTGGGAAGGCGTTTGACGCGATCGCTCGAGACAGTAGGCGATCGCTTGAGGTAAATTTTTCAATGCGGGAGGTTGGGTTAAGGGAAGTTTGGCTTCAGGCAAAGCCGACTCCGGAGTTTGAGAGGGAAGTTTTTCTAATAATCCGATTGTTTGGGTTGCCAAATCGGACATTTGTTTTAACACCGACGCGGCGATCGCGATACCGTCGCGATCGCCATTCTTGAAAGTGAGTTCATCCAGCGATAACGAGTGCGAGTCGGGACGATCTCCCGTATCGAGATAGCGCGTTAACTCCCAATACTCCCAACCGAGATGACGCGCCAATTTCCGCAATTTTTGCGGATCGGGCTCGGCGCGAAAATCTAACGTCAGCCACGCTTTAACGGTTTTTCCCGAACCCAAATCCAAGCGAGCGGCAAATTTCGTATAACTCTCCCCACCGCGCCATTCTTCTTGGAGCAAGCCACATAACCGATCTCGATATCCATCTGGCAATTGAGCGTTCATATTTTTATCCTGTTGCGATCGCGCCTCAAGGTTTCAGCCCGAGTCTACTTCTGGGGAATTTACCAAATTTTGCTCCCTTCTTACGGAAATTAATTGAAGATTAATCTTTTTACCCTGTGCGGAATAGTGCTTTTGCACTAAAATAGGAAGGTAACGAAGGACTCTCCTCAACAGAGATTATCAGAAGATGGATGACTTCTTAAAAGGCGCGATCGGAATTTCCGTCTTAATTGTCGTTGCTGGAATTGTTGGAGCGGCATTAAGCGATTCTCAGAAAGCCTTCGATCTCTCCCCTTATCTTGATTTTTTTCGCGGTCTCGATCGCGATAATAGCGTAACACCCAATACAACGCAAAATTCCCCCCATTCTCAACAATCTCCATTCAATCTTGCCACACCCCAATCCACGGATTCTCGCTTGTCCATTTGTCCCCAAGGTTCCATCGATCCGACGGTTTCAGAAGTCTCCCTCGCCAAAGCGGAAACGTTACGACAAGCGATCGCCAATGGTTTGCAATTCACAGATTTAATCGATCTGCAAGCAACTCTCGGACAACCTAAATGTAACTTTCTTAAAAGTGGCACCCGACAGTATCGCTATCTCGTCCAAGGGGGTAAAAGTATCGATGCCTTGCAAAAAGGAGATATTCCCGAAGCGATCGTTATTTTTAGTAATTTTTAGAGCGAGGAAAACTTTGAACAATGAACAATTATCAATGAGCAATGAACAATTATCAATACTGGCAAATTTTTTCGACCCTCTTCGGTATTATTTTTCGTCATCCGATCGCCGGAACGACTCTCATTCCCATTTTACCAGACGATCGCATCGTCTTGGTTCGTCGCCGCGATACGGGAATGTGGGTGCTACCCGGAGGAATTATTGATTGGGGAGAAGATTTGCCAACAACAGCCAAGCGAGAATTAAAAGAAGAAACGGGATTGGATTTAGTTAAACTCGGTCGTTTGGTAGGAATTTATTCAACCCCCGATCGCGATCTCAGCATTCATTTTATTAGTATTTTATTAGAGATTCGCGCCACTGGAAATTTACAAGTTGAGGATACCCTTGAAATTTTAGAGGTTCGTGCTTTTTCTCGAACAGAATTACCCTTGAGCGAACTCCGTCCCGATAATGCTCGCCAATTGCAAGATTATTTTGAGAGTTTAACAACAATTGCTTAACAGCAAACGGTATCATTACTTGTTGTTCGTGGTTCCTTGCGATCGTATAATTGAATGCGTTCTCACCTCTTCAATGTTCATGCGTCGATATTGGCAATTTTTCTCTACCGTCCTCGGTATTATTTTCCGTCATCCCATCGTTGGAGCATCTCTCGTTCCCATTTTACCAGACGATCGCATCGTTTTAGTTCGTCGCCGCGATACGGGAACTTGGGGATTACCGGGAGGAATAATTGATTGGGGAGAAAATTTGCCAACCGCAGCCAAGCGAGAATTAAAAGAAGAAACCGGATTAGAATTAGTTCGATTTGGTCGTTTGGTGGGAGTCTATTCTGCTCCCGATCGCGATCCGAGAATTCATTCCATTAGTATACTATTAGAAGTTCGCGCCACCGGAAATTTACAAGTTGAGGATACTCTGGAAATTTCAGATGTCCGCGCCTTTTCCCGGGAAGAATTACCATTAGGAAACCTCTGTCACGATCACGATCGCCAACTACAAGACTATCTCGATGGTGTCACAAGTATTGCTTAACGGCGAACTATATCAAATTTTTGAGGATATCGAAATGACCAAAATCATATCGGCTGAGGATTTAACATTGCATGAAGTCAAAACGAAGTTTAACTTGCAACAGGTAGACGCTGAGGCATTTTTTTCAGAGTGGCAAGAGTCCTTACCGGAAATCAAAGCCGAAGAGAAAGAATGGTGCGATCGCATTAAAACGGTTGGGAGAATGATGACCGATTAGTTGAATGAGTCTATTCAATTAAGTAGTTTCTCTCGGAAGAAAGTATAAAAAATAGAATTGGTGGTAGATCTAAAATGAGAATCCGATCGATTGCGATCGCGATCGCAATATTAAATCTTGTTGAAAATTTTGCTCGATGATTTTGGTTGTAAGTGTTCTCTCGGAAATTTCGTTAAAATGAAAAGCGCGTGAGACATACCCTCATTATCAACTCGGGAAAACCCCATTATGATTACTGTTGCACAAGCCCCCCCCAACGAACGCGCTCAATTTATTCAGAAAACTTATACCCATCTTGCCGGAGCAGTCGGCGCATTTATCGCTCTCGAATTTCTCTTTTTTCAAACGGGTATCGCCAGATTAATGACTCAACTTGCCTTCTCCAGTCGATTTAGCTGGCTGGCAATTTTGGGCGGATTTGCGTTACTGGGTTGGATGTCGAGAGGATTGACCGCCCGAGCGGATGAACCGAATGTCCAATATGCCGGCCTCGGCCTGTATGTTGTGGGTGAAGCGCTCCTCTTTGCTCCTCTTTTATATATCGCCGTCACCTTCTCCGATCCCACCGTTCTTCCCACTGCCGGAATACTCACTCTTTTAATGTTCGGCGGTTTGACCGCGATCGCATTTACCTCGGGTAAAGATTTTACGTTTCTCGGCGGAATCTTGAAACTGGGTGGTTTTGTGGCACTGGGATTAATTATTTGTAGTGTCATTTTTGGCTTTACGTTAGGCTTATTGTTCTCTGTGGTGATGGTGGTTTTTGCTTCCGCGGCCATTCTGTACGATACCTCTAAGATCATGAATCACTATTCCACCCGACACTATGTGGCTGCTTCCCTCGAACTCTTTGCCTCAGTCGCTTTGTTGTTCTGGTATATCCTGCGGATTGTGATGGCACTCTCTTCTCGGCGTTAAATTATTGCCTTTAAAGCGAGGACAAGTCAAATCAATTCAAAAATGGTCAAATCCCCTATCAAAATCTTGAATTTGATAGGGGATTCTCAGGAATTGCGCTCAAACTCAGATGAGATGCGATCGCTTATTTATCCGGTTGAGGAGTCATCCGCAAGTAAGGCTTGATTTCATTAACCCCTTTGGGAAATTTCTTCTTCGCTTCTTCAGTGGGAATCGTCGGTGCAACCACAACATCTTCCCCATCTTGCCAGTTCACGGGAGTCGCCACAGAATAATTATCCGTTAACTGAAGAGAATCAATCGTGCGGAGAATTTCCGCAAAATTTCGTCCGGTACTGGGAGGATAAGTGATGGTCAAGCGCAGTTTGTGGCTGGGATCGATCACAAAAACCGTTCGTACCGTAACCTTAGCATTGGCCTTGGGGTGAATCATGCCATAAAGGTCGGAAACTTTCTTATCCTCATCAGCAATAATGGGATAATTAACTGTGGTATTTTGGGTTTCGTTGATATCCCCGATCCAACCCTTATGAGACTCAGCTCCATCCACGCTTAATGCAATCACCTTCGCATTGCGCTTCTCGAATTCTGACTTGAGTTTGGCCACTTCTCCGAGTTCGGTCGTACAAACGGGAGTATAATCGGCAGGGTGGGAAAAAAGAACTACCCAACTATCCCCAGCCCAATCATAAAAAGTGATTTCGCCCTCGTTCGTGGCTTGGGTAAAATTGGGGACGGTATCACCTAGTTGCAGGGTCATTTTGTAATCTCCTTGACAAATTTTCGGAACGCGATCTGCAACGTCTAATCTTGCCACAATAGCTCAACCTTACAGACCAACTTTAGACCTTCGTAAGATTTAATTCACAATTTGAGACAATCCCGAGTTAGCACTGTCTTTTTCGTCGCGATCGCGAACCCGATTGACTCTCGCGATCGCGCTCCCCTCAACCGACTTTGGCTTCTAAAGATTTGAGATATTCGGTATTGACTCCCGATTCTCGCGTCAGGGCAATTTTACCCGTGCGGGCAATTTCGCGAATGCCAAATTTATTGAGCATTTGTACGATCGCCACCATTTTACCGGGATCGCCGACGACTTCAATGGTTAAAGTATCTTCAGAAATATCGACAATGCGAGCGCGGAATACTTGTACGATCTCGATCGCTTCGGCACGATTCGAGGCAGTGGCATTAATTTTAATCAGCATTAATTCTCGCTCGACACAGGGAACTTGCGTGACATCCTGTACCTTGAGAACACTAATGAGCTTGTAGAGTTGTTTGACGATCTGTTCGATAATGCGATCGTCTCCCGATACCACCATTGTAATGCGGGAAACGCCCACTTTTTCCGCCGGTCCGACGGCTAGGCTTTCAATATTAAAGCCGCGACGGGCAAATAATCCGGCAATGCGGGCAAGAACTCCGGCTTCGTCTTCAACTAAAACAGAAATAGTATGTTTCATAATTCGCAGTTCGCAGTTCGCAATGGGGAAACTCTGACTAGAGATAGAGTCGAGCTTAGCGATCCAGTAAATGGCAGTCCTTTAGTGTAGCAGATTTGCCGTTCTTTACCGTAATTGTTTATTGTTCATTGATAATTGAGGTCGAGGGATGGCGAATCGTGTCTTGGTGCGCGTTCCTTCTCTTGGTCAGCATCTCTCGCGCTCATATCCAATCGACCTGTTGTTCATTGTTCATTGATATGGCAAGCCGAATCCGCGTAGCAAAAGATAAATCCGAGTTCGTACAGTCATTGGTTTCAGGGCGCGATCGCGACGGGACGTTTCAAACTTATGCGGATCTGTTAGTATTTGCGGCAATGTTGGGCATCAAAGCCGAAAAACGCACCCCCATCGATATCGCCTCTAAAAATGAACCCGCCCCCATTGGACTCGATATTTTTATTTCTCGGGGTTACGATCGCGCCATCAAACTCCTCGCGATCGCCCAAACCCGCGATCCGTCCATTCTCTCAGCTTACAATCCTCACAGCGAGGAGGAGAGGGCGACCATTTTTGAAGAATATGCGAATGGGGGTTTGGAGGTGCTCCAAGAGGAATTGCGGGGAGCGGTCGATTATACAGAGCGGTTATTGTTACTGCTCAATGCAGAACGTTTTGCGGAGGATGTCCCCTCGGGAGAATTCGATCTCACTCAATTCCTTTGATCCCAAAAACAAGGTCTCAAGCCTCCCGCTTTAGCGATCGGTACTGTTTCCCGTTCCCCATTCCCCGTTCCCTGTTCCCCATTCCCCGTTCCCTGTTCCCTAATAACTGTATAAGGTATAATCGCATTCAGAACAGAGGGAAAAAATGGCAGGCGCGATCGCAATCTATCCGGGAAGTTTTGATCCCATTACGTTAGGACATCTTGACATTATCGAACGCGGCAGCCGACAGTTTGCAAAGGTGATTGTCGCAGTCTTGTGCAATCCCGGCAAACAACCGCTCTTTTCCGTAGAGCAGCGCATGGAACAAATTCGCACCTGCACCCAGCACCTCGATCGCGTGGAAGTCGATAATTTTAGCGGCTTGACCGTAGACTACGCCCAGCAAAAAAATGCCAAAATTTTATTACGAGGCTTGCGAGTTCTTTCCGATTTCGAGAAAGAATTGCAAATGGCGCACACCAATAAAACCCTCATGGAGGATATCGAAACAATTTTTTTAGCCACATCCACCGAGTATAGTTTTTTAAGCAGTAGCGTGGTCAAAGAAATTGCCCAATTTGGCGGTACAATCGATCACCTCGTTCCCCCAAACGTCGCCCGAGAGCTCTATCGATGCTACAAAAAGAAGACCCCCGAAGTAACGCCGAATATCGAGAACCCGACGGATTCGATCGCGGTCGAGTCCTAGGCTTTGATATTCAAGCCGAACTCAATCGCTTGGAAGAATTGATTTTAGATAATCCCCGCATTCCCTTAACCCGCAAAACCATCGTCGATGAAGAGCAATTACTCGATCGCCTCGACTACGTGCGGATCAATCTTCCCGAAGCCTTTGAGGAAGCCATGGAGGTAATGCGTCAAAAAGAAGAAATCCTCTTGCAAGCCGAAGAATACGCCCAAGAGATAATCGAGTCGGCCAAACAGCAAGCGGTACAATTTTTAGACGAACTGGGATTGGTGCGCCAAGCGGAAGCCGAAGCCGCTCAAATTCGCCAAACCGTCCGCCAAGAGTGCGAAGAGCTCCAACAACAAACCCTTGCCGAGATCGAGCAAATGCGCATGCAGGCCGTCCAAGAACTCGAACAGATGCGACAGATCGCGATCGCGGAATGCGAAGAAATTCAAGATGGGGCTGACGAATATGCCGATGCAGTTCTGTTGCGGATCGAACAACAATTGGGGGAAATGCTCAGGGTCATTCGTAATGGCAGACAACAATTGCGCGGAGACTTTCCCGCACCCGACAGAGATGACAAACCCGCCACCAGTTAACAGTTATCAGTTATCAGTT
>JBFRWJ010000568.1:0-7505 GCA_051439525.1 Spirulina sp.
TTGTGGCGACGACGGCAACGGGAATTGGTTTCGGGAGCGATCGCATTTTTTATGCGACGGGACAAAACGATTACCCTAATTTAACAGGAAATCCAACTCATTTTGATTTCGCCCTCAATAACCCCGCCTCCATTATCAATGCTGGAGATTTAACCGTTACCCCGGGTCATCATTTAATGCTAAGCGGGGGAACGGTGGTCAATATCGGTCAATTGAACGCGCCGGGGGGAAATATTACCATTGCTGCCGTACCGGGAACGAATCGGATTAAAATCTCGCAAGAAGGGATTATCCTCACCTTAGAACCGGATATTCCCGCATCGGCAACTGGGGATTCTATGACCTTAACAGCCTTTGATTTGCCAGCTTTACTGGTTGGCGCGGAATCCCAAGGCGTACAAACGGGTTTAAGTCTGGATGGAGGAGAAGTTCGACTGGCTTCGGGACAAAAGTTACCTTGGGAAGCAGGAACGGCGATTATTGGAGGCAGTCTCGATGTGAGTCGGGCAACATCGGGAAGTACCGGGGGGACAGTGGGAATTTTTGGCGATCGCATTGCCCTTTTTACCGCCGCGATCGATGCCTCGGGAGACGGTGGGGGTGGAAAAGTCTGGATTGGGGGAGAATATCAAGGGCAAGGAGATTTACCCACCAGCGATCGGGTCTATATCGATGCTGATTCGACCATTCGCGCCGATGCCCTCTCCGAAGGGAATGGAGGGCGCGTTATCGTTTGGGCAGATGACGTGACGGGTTTTCAAGGGAATATTTTCGCTCGGGGCGGTGCGCTTTCGGGAGATGGGGGTTTTGTGGAAGTATCGGGGAAAGATACCCTCATTTTTCAAGGCTTTGTCGATGTTAGCGCCACCAATGGAGCAAATGGAACCCTGTTGCTCGATCCCACCGATATTACCATTCATAGCACAAATCCAGATTCACCAGGTGTGGGTGCAGCTTTAGCCGATTCCATCCTCACTGATGCAGAACTTGCCGGCTCGGTTACAATCTCTCAAGCCACTTTGGCATCATTGACCGGCAATATTCGGCTCGAAGCCTCAAACGATATTATTTTCAATAATAGCCCGCCTACTTTTACCCTACACCCTTCAGCAACTTCGCTTACCTTGGTCGCCGATGCCGATAATAATGGAGTCGGTAATGTTGATATGCAGTTCGATTCTACGATTCAAACCAATGGAGCGGATCTGACATTTATCGGAGAAAACATTATTGTTCGGGCCATCGACGCGGGAACGGGTAAAATTACCCTGAATGCCCGAGATCGAGTGACGTTTAACTTTGGTTCCGTAGTTTCAACTCAAGATCTGACCATTCGCAGTGATAACCTCACTCTTAATGCCATCGTGCCCCCAACCATTACCGGTACGGGCAACCTTGTTTTAGAGACTAATACGGCAAGTCGAGATATTATTGTGGGCGGGAGCGGGACGACACCAACCGCATTAGATATAAAAACAAACGACCTACAAAGGCTACAAAATGGATTTACTTCCACGACCATCGGTCGCAGCGACGGGACGGGTACGATTACGATTAGCGATGCCGATAGTTTGACTACACCCACTCATATTGCAGGAGCTGGGAATTTTGTCGGTGCGGATCGAGACACAACTTGGACGCTGACGGGAAGTAATAGCGGTAGCGTGAGTGGTTTGACGAATAATTTGACCTTTAGCAATGTTGCCAAGATTACCGGAGGCAGCGCGAATGATACCTTTGCTTTTGCCAGTGGCGTGAATTTTAATGGCAATATAGATGGGGGAGCGGGTTTCGATACTCTCGATTACTCGAATTACGGAGAGTCTGTCACCGTGGATCTCATTGGCGGTACCGCAACAGGAACATTGGGGATCGCTAACATTGAAACTTATCTCTCCCCATCGTTACCTCCCGATTCTTCTCCGCCAACAACCTCACCGAGTCCCTCACCGACTGCCCCATCAATATCTTTTCCCGCATCGCTTGTAGCTCCCCTGCAAGGACGATCGCTTTCTCCCCTCTCTGGGTCTCTCCTCGACACGGAGCGAGAATTTTTAGTGGTAAGTCGAGAGCAAATCGAGTATTTGCTCGATCTCGGCGACATTGAAGGGGCGATCGCGACCTTAGATGCTTACCACACCCGCTCTTTTTTACACTATTTGGGCAAGGAAGGCGTTTCCTCTCTTTCCTTTGCTGCGTTGCAAGATGTCCTCCGTCGCATGAGCGAGACAACCGGAGAAACGACCGCAACCTTCTATATTTTCCCCCGTCGCGATCGCCTCGATCTCATCCTCGTTCCGCCCAAAACTCCTCCCCGACATTACACCCTCCCCGAGGTTTCTCGGGAGGCTCTCCTCGATCGCATCGCCAGTTTTCAACACGCGATCGCCCATCCCGTCCACCGTCGCAATACCCGCTACCTCGCGCCAGCACAACAGCTCTACCAATGGCTGATCGCCCCGGCAGAAGAAGACTTACAAAGTTTGAATATTGACACCCTCATGTTTGTCCTCGATGACGGTTTGCGCACCTTACCCCTCGCTGCCCTTCACGATGGCGATCGTTTCGCGGTCGAAAATTATGCAATTTCTCTCCTTCCCAGTCTGCATTTAGTTCCTCCCCATTACGTCGATATTCGCCGGAGTTCCATGGTGGCGATGGGGAGGTCAGAATTTGCCAATGATGAGGCTTTACCGGCGGTCCCCGTGGAAATCGCCACCATTGCCGAAGAATTCAATACCTCCGATACATTTCTCAATGAAACCTTTACCCTCGATGCCTTGCAGCGCGAACCCTCTCGCCATCAAGCGCAAATCATCCATTTAGCCACTCACGGACAATTTCAACCCGGAACGCCTTCTGAGTCTTACATTCGCCTCTGGGATCGCCCCCTAACCCTCGCAGAAATGGGAGCATTGAACTGGGGAGAGAAGAATATCGAGCTCTTGGTCTTGAGTGCCTGTCGCACGGCATTGGGGGATGAACGTGCCGAATATGGGTTTGCGGGGCTGTCGGTGCAGTCGGGGGCAAGTGCGGCGGTCGCAAGCCTTTGGTATGCGAGCGATGCGGGGACTTTAGCGTTAATGACGGAATTCTATCGCCAATTGCGGCATCGACCCATCAAAGCCCAAGCCTTGCGACAGGCGCAAATCGCTCTAATTCGGGGAGAGGTACGCTTGGAACAAAACAAAAGTTTGTCGAACAATAAAGAAAGCGGAGAATTGGTGAGTTCTTTCGGACGGGTGACATTGCCTCCCGAATTAGCCAATTTAGGCGATCGCGCCTTCCAACATCCTTATTACTGGGCGGGTTTCACCCTCATCGGCTCCCCCTGGTAACAATTATCAATTATCAATTATCAATTATCAATTATCAACTACTGATTGCCATGACTTCTTGCTCTAATAATGAGAGAATGCGATCGGAATGGAGGGCTCGGGCAAAGAAGTGACCCTGGGCAAAGAGACAATCTAACTCTCGTAACTTTTCCACTTGTTCGAGGGTTTCAACGCCCTCCGCAACAGCTTGTAATCCCAAACTTTCCGTAAGATTTAAAATAGCATTGACCAATCTTAAATTTCTTTGCGATGCTAACATCGAATGGACGAAAGAGCGATCGATTTTGAGCATATCAATGGGAAGATTATGCAAATAGGCTAAAGAAGAATATCCCGTGCCAAAATCATCCAAACATAGTTGAATATCTCGTTGTTTGAGTTGCTCGAAAACGGTTTTTGCGGCTTCGGCATTATCAATCAAAATACTTTCTGTAATTTCTAATTTTAAGACCTCTCCTTTGACCTTGTATTTTTGTAAGAGACTTTCTAAAACTTCAATAAAATCGGGCGTAAAGAGTTGTAGCCCGGAGACATTTACACTAACAGTTAAATGAGATAAATGAGGAGAGCGCGATCGCCAATCCGTCAAATGTTGGATTGCTCGCTCTAATACCCATTTTCCCAGAGGAACGATCAATCCGGTTTGCTCGGCTACGGAAATAAATTCTCCCGGAGAAATTAAACCTCGAATCGGGTGTTGCCAGCGTACTAAGGCTTCAAACCCCCTAATCGTGCGATCGGCGAGAGAGACAATAGGTTGATAGTGCAAAACCAGTTCGTTGGTAGAAATTGCCCGCGCCAAATCTGCTTCTAATTGTAATTGCTTAATCGCTACAGAGTGCATCTGGCGATCGAAAAAAATTGTCGAGCCCATGCCTTGTTTTTTCGCGGACTCCATCGCCGTATCTGCAGCTTGCAAATAATCTTCGGCTTGTTCGCAGTTTACATCACTATGAGCGATCCCAATTCGGGTTGTGGAAGAAACAATTTCACCTTGAATGGCAAAGGGAGTAGATAAGGATTGATGAATGGACTCGGCAATGAAATGGGCATCTTTTGCAGTACACAAATCATCTAATAAAATTGAAAACTCGTCGCTTCCCGTGCGGGCAAGGGTGGCATTGCGGGGCATGCAATTGCGAACGCGCTCGACCATTTCTACTAACAATTGTTCCCCGATTGTTCGTCCCAAACTGGAGCGGATGAAGCGATAACGTTCTACATCCAATGAGAGAATGGCAAATTGTCGTTGTTGAGAGAGACATTGACGGATGAGATCGAGAAATAAACTTTGATTGGGCAGTCCGGTAAGAGAATCGTAATATGCTTGATATTGTAACCGTTCCCGCGCGCTGTCTAGCTCTTGCTGTCGAGAGCGAGTTTGTTCGATAAAAGCAAGGGTTTTATCAATCGTAATTTCTAAATCGTCGAGATCGATGGGTTTAATCAAAAAATCAAATGCACCTCGATTCATTGCCGTTCTAATATTGGCCATATCTCCATAAGCTGACATCACTACGGCTTTCAGGAGCAAATCAATTTCTGTAATTTTATTCAGTAAAGTCAGCCCATCCATTTCCGGCATGTTAATATCCGTCAATACCATATCGATCGCGCCATCGGATTTCAATTTCTCGATCGCGATCGCACCATTGGGAGCATAATCAAATACCAGTTCCTTGGCACGAATTCTGCGACGAAATCTTTGCCGAATAATATACTGAAGCAACTGTTCGTCATCGACAACAAGAATTTTGGCGGGAGTTTTGCTATTATTCTCTGGCATTTGATTGGCTGTCATAGGGGGATTTCAATAATAAACTCCGTTCCCTTGCCGGGGGATGAAACACATTGAAGGTTTCCCCCATGTTTTTCAACAATAATTTGGCGGGAAATTGATAAGCCCAGTCCCGTTCCCTGACCTACGGGTTTTGTGGTAAACAAATGCTCGAAGATCTTTTTTTGAACCTCTGCCGTCATTCCGGGTCCATCATCGGCAATGCGAATGACCGCAAAATTTCGATCGGTATTTTTATCGGCGATCGTGGAGCTGGTAATTTTAATATGATAGGAATTTTTCTCTGAATTTTTCTCCTCATTTTGACTGATTTTCCCGAGACTTAATTCGTCTAAAGCATCAATTGCATTGGCGAGAATATTCATGAACACTTGATTGATAGGACCGGGGTAACATTGAATATCAGGAAGTTCGCTATACTCTCGAATGATTTTAATTTCTGCGCGATTTTCATTGGCTTTGAGTCGATGTCGCAGAATCATCAGGGTACTATCAAGTCCTTCATGAAGATTAAAAGCTACCCGGGAGGAACTATCCTCTCGAGAAAACGTTCTTAAAGATTGACTGAGACGGCGAATGCGATTTGTTCCTTCCGTCATTGAATCGAGCATGTGGGGCAGATCCTCTACAATAAAAGGAAGATCGACAGCTTCCATTTCTTCTTCAATTTCTTCGAGATTATTCTGGCAGGACTTTTGGTAAAGATTGACAATATGGAGTAAGTCGTTGAAATAATTTTTAGCATGTTCGATATTGCCGGAAATGAAACTGACGGGATTATTAATCTCGTGAGCGATGCCGGCAATCAATTGACCAATACTGGCCATTTTTTCATTTTGAACCAGTTGGGTCTGAGCCTGTTGCAGTTTGGCCAAATCTTCTCGAGTTTGTTTGACAACTTCTAAAGTTCTCTGAATGGTAATTTCCATGTCTCGAAAGTCAATTGGCTTTGTGAGGAAATCAAAAGCGCCTCGGTTCATTGCCGTCCTAATATTACTTAAATCTCCATAAGCGGAGACAACGACAGTTTTCAGGGTACGATCGGTTTCAGCAAGTTTCTCCAATAAAGTCAACCCATCCATCTCGGGCATATTGATATCGGTTAGAACCAAGTCGATGGAAGGGTCGGATGCAATTTTTTCGAGCGCGTGTTTGCCATTGCTAGCAAAAATGAATTTAAATTCCTTAGCGCGAATTTTTTGCCTAAATTTTTGTTGGATGACATATTCTAATAAAGGTTCGTCATCAACAACTAAGATTTTGGCAGTCATAGCGTTACTTTAAGGTTATTGGATACGGTATTTTTGTGGTTGTAGAGAATTCCCTAATGCTCGGGGAGAGCAGACTCGAGTCTAGCACGATCTTCGAGAATGATTCTACGGATTGTGAAACACTGGCTCGGGATCTCCTCCTCCTATTTCTGTTTTCTGAAAAGAAGTATCGCAGAGCAACCAATTCCGATCGCGAAGTTTGGGCATTTTTTTGTGTTCGGGTGATGGCTGGGGGACTATGAATACTTACTATAGCGTAATCTTCAGGACTTCTCCAAATGATTTCCCCGACCGCTAATCCCCTTCGATCTCCTTTAGGTTTAGGAAATGGCTCGATTCTTAGTGAGCAAAGAAGGAAAGAGCAACCTGAGAATTTAGAAAGATTTAAGATTGTCTCGCGCATTTTGTTTCTCCCGGCAAAGAAAATCAAGAATGGGCGGGCAGGGAATACTCGGGATTCTTCGGCTCGGCGGTGAAATCGCACCCCTCGATCCGGTAAGATGAGCGATCAGTCGATTTTAAGGGGTTAAAATTATTTGTTACAAGGGATGAACGTCTTTCTTATCGGTATGATGGGAACGGGAAAAACAACCGTAGGACAATTACTGGCCGCTCAGCTCGGATATCGTTTCTTCGATACTGACATTTTAATCGAGCGAGTTGCCGGGACAACGATTAACGAAATTTTTGCAACCCGAGGAGAAAGTTATTTTCGGACATTGGAATCTCAAGTGTTAGAACAAGTTTGTGCCTATACGCGAAGCGCGATCGCCACGTGAGGGGGAATCGTTCTCAAACCCGGAAATTGGGGGCATTTACGCCATGGTTTGATCGTTTGGCTCGATGCTCCCGTAGAAATTTTAGTCCAGCGCTTGCAGGAAGATGAATCTCGTCCCCTCCTCAAAGATCGAGACTTATCTGAGAAACTCTCAACGTTATTAGCAGAACGTCGTTCTCTGTACGCTCAAGCGGATCTGCGCATCGCGATCGCCAATCCGGAACAAACCCCCAAAGAGATTACCGCCGAAATCCTCGATCGCATTCCTTCGGTATTGAAGAAGGGAGTAGGGAGTGGGGAGTAGGGAGTAGGGAGTAGGG
>JBFRWJ010000569.1:0-2920 GCA_051439525.1 Spirulina sp.
ACAATAGCAGCTTTTATCGCTTGGAGAATGGCGAGATTGTCTCCGACGGCTTAATCTTGGATATTAGCGATCGCGTTGCTGCCGAAACGGCTTTGCGAGAAAGTGAAGAACGCTTCCGTATTATCTTCGAGCAAACGCCGACGGGGATCAACTTAACCGATCCCTCCGGACGCTTTCTCTCCGTTAATCCCAAGTGCTGCGAGCTCTTCGGCTACCCTCGCGCCGAATTGCTCGAGAGGCGATTTCACGATATCACTTATCCCGATGACTTGGCCGAAGACGTGCGACTGCAAAATCGGCTCGCTGCAGGGCAGATTTCCAATTATTCCCTCGAAAAACGCTTCCTCCGCCAAGATGGTACGGTCTGGTGGGGGCGACTGACCCTCTCGGCAATTCGCAGCGATCGCGGCACTCTCAAACATTTCGTCGCCGTGGTCGAAAATATTCAAGAGCGCAAAGAATGGCAAGCGGCCTTAGAACACCAAATTCAACGGCAGTTGCTCCTCGGAGAAATTACCGCCGAAATTCGCCAGAGTTTGGATAGCGAACGAATTTTCCAAACCACCGTGGGGAAAATTGGCGAGGCATTTAGCGTCGATCGCTGTGCCTTGCATCGATATCTTCCCTCGCCCACCCGACTCGTGCCCCTCGTTGCGGAACATCTCAGTCCGGAAACCCGTTCCATGGCGGGTTGGGACATTCCCGCCCACAACAACCCTCATTTAGAGCAATTGCTCCAGCAAGAAAAGGCGATCGCGACCGACGAAATTGCCAGCGATCCCCTGTTTGCCCCCGCTCTTCTCATCTACACTCAACTCGAGATTCAATCCCTGCTGAGCATCGCCACATTCTATAATGGCGAACCCAATGGGGTAATTTGCCTGCATCAGTGCCGCGACAAACGCCACTGGACGCGGGAGGAAATCGAACTGATCGAAGCGATCGCCGCCCAAGTCGGCATTGCCCTCGCCCAAGCAGATCTGCTCGAGCGGGAAAAACAGCGTCAAGAAGAACTGGCCTACAAAAATGTCGCCCTCAAACAGGCCACTCGAGCCGCAGAGGCAGCCAGTTTGGCAAAAAGTGAATTTTTAGCCAATATGAGCCACGAAATTCGCACCCCCATGAATGCGATTTTAGGATTTTGCGAACTCTTGCAGGAAAGAGTGACTGAAGGGCGATCGCGTTCTTACCTCGAGTCCATTAAAGCAAGCGGGAAAACCTTACTCACTTTGATTGACGATTTGCTCGATCTCTCGAAAATTGAAGCGGGAAAATTGCAGTTGCATTACGAACCGATTAACTTATACGCACTCATTGAAGAAATTCAAATTTTCTTTTCCGAACAAATCTACCAAAAAGGGTTGCAATGGGTTGTTGAAATCAATCCCAACGTTCCGCCTTTTCCCATTTTTGACGAAGTTCGCCTGCGCCAAATTCTTTTTAATGTCGTGGGGAACGCGCTCAAATTTACCGAATGCGGTCACATAAAAATTACAGTCACCAGTTTGATCGGTCACCCGTCACCCGTCACCCGTCACCCGTTATCAGTCACCCGTCACCCGTCACCAGTTATCAGTCACCCGTCACCAGTTATCAGTTATCAGTCACCAGTTATCAGTTATCAGAGAACAGGGAACGAGGAACAGGAAACCGAGGGAGCCGGGAAAGCAGGAGGATCGGGGAGAGCAGAGGAAGAGGAGAAGACAGAAATTCATCCTTCATCCTTTATCCTTAATCCTTCCGAAGAAATTTATCCTTCATCCTTTATCCTTAATCCTTCCGAAGAAATTCATCCTTCATCCTTCGTCCTTCATCCTTTCACTTACACTCTCGAAATTGCCATTGAAGATACGGGAATTGGGATTGCTCCGGAACAGCAAGAGATAATTTTTGAAGCCTTCAAACAAAATGAAGGACAGAGTACGCGCAAGTATGGCGGTACGGGACTGGGTTTGGCAATTACCAAACGCCTAACGGAAATGTTAGGCGGGCACGTTAAGTTACAAAGTGTTTTGGCTCGAGGTTCTACATTTACCTTTGTCTTTCCCAATCTTCAATGCGCAACGGATGCTTCTCCTTCTTATTCGGAATGGGCAGGGGACGATCGCTTTCAACATTTTCCCCCTTTAACGATTTTAGTCGCCGACGATATCCTGTCTCACCGCAACCTGATTGCGGGTTATTTTGCGGAGAGCGATCATCATTTGCTGCTGGCAGAAGATGGTCGGCAAACGTTGGATATTGCCCGCACCCACCCTCTCGATCTAATTTTGTTAGACTTGCGGATGCCCAATCTCAATGGATGGGAGGTGGCTCGAACTCTGAAAACGAATCCCGATACCCGGGGAATTCCCTTATTGATTCTCACAGCCTCAACGTTGCGAGACGATGAAGAAGAATTGCGATCGCTTTGCGACGGATTCCTGCGCAAACCCTTCGATCGCGCTCAGTTAGCGGCGACCATGAAGAAGGTTTTGCCACTCAGGGACGCGATCGAGACAACTCCTGACTCTCCCGTCGCGATCGAACCTCGACCTTTTATCTCTGGAGAATCTCCCCAAAATTTGCCAGAATTGTTAGAAAAATTACAACAATACGAACAAACAACTTGGCCGGCATTACGGCAAACCTTGAAAATGCGAGAGTTACAGAAATGTGTGGGGCAATTGAACCAGTGGGGGCGAGAATATCGCTATCTCCCCGCGATCGAATATGCCGACACCCTCTCCCGTCAACTCGCCGCATTTGATTGGAATCTGATTCCTAAAACTATCGAAAACTTCCCCCGATTAAAAGAAACTTTAAAAACAAACATTTTGAATACCAATAGCGGGTGAAATTAATGGCAGACGAAATACAACTTGATGTCCTTTTAGAACTCAGCGATCGCGAGGTTCTCTTGTCTTCTCCCGATCTGATT
>JBFRWJ010000570.1:0-15710 GCA_051439525.1 Spirulina sp.
GGTCTATATCAACAATATATTGACGATCCGACACCAGAGAATTATTTTATTGCTTTGATGGCAGATTTTATTTTGGAGGGTTTGTATTTTTACAATGGCTTTATCTATTTTTACAATTTAGCCTCGCGGATGTTAATGCCGGGGAGTGCGGATATTTTTAAAATGATCAACCGAGATGAGTTGAGTCACGTCCGCTTGTATCAGAAGATTATCCCGGAAGCCATGCAAACTTTCGTCCATTCCACCGACCAAATTTATGAAATGTTCGATGCCGCCGTCAAATATGAATGTCGCTGGACTAATCATATTGTCGGCAATCAAATTTTAGGGATTACCGAAGCGAGTACGGAACAATATACAAAATATTTGGCCAATATTCGCTTGCGATCGCTCGGATTAGAACCCTTATACAAGGAGGAAAAATATACAAAGAGTCCTTACGCTCACCTAGAACGATTTTCCGATACGAAGAAAGAGGCACATACCAAAGCCAATTTCTTTGAAGCGGGCGTGACCAGTTATGTTATGTCATCGGGAGTAGGCGGTTGGGATGACATTTAAATTCAAAATTCAAAGTTCAAATTGACGATTCGCCGTCCCTCGCTCTCATCCCTCCATAGGGTGGGGAGGAATGGCGATCGCGAGAAGCGATTCCTCCTATCGGACAGCAATCTCGGGATGCGCGGCGCATTTTGCTCAAAATCCGAGATAATCAAAAAGAAGAGCGGGGAATGAGAATATGAAAAAAGTCGGTGTAATCGGAGGAGGACAACTCGCCTGGATGATGGCCAAAGAAGCCAAAAGCCGCAATCTCGAACTGATCGTACAAACCCCCAACCCCGAGGATCCTGCTGCAACCATTACAGCGCATCCCGTTTTTGGCGCGATCGCCGATGTGGAAGCTACGCAACAACTCGCCAATTGCTGCGATGTCATTACCTTTGAAAACGAATTCGTCAACCTAGAAGCCCTCAAAAGTCTCGCCGAAAAAGGAGTGTGCTTTCGCCCCAGTTTAGCCGCCTTAGAACCCTTATTAGACAAAGCCGATCAGCGTCGCTACTTGCAACAAATCGGCTTGCCCGTCCCTCGCTTTCAAGTTCTCGAAAAAGATACCCCGATCGCCTCCAACTATGGTTTCCCCGTCGTCCTCAAAGCCAGAAGACACGGTTACGACGGACGCGGTACATTTATCCTCGACAGCCAACATGACCTAGAAGCCCTCTGGAATCGCCTAGAGCGCCCTTCTCTGCTCATCGAGGAGTTTATCCCCTTCACCTGCGAACTGGCGGTTATGGCGGCGAGAGGGGTCAATGGGGAAGTCGTCGTCTATCCCGTTGTGGAAACCGAACAAGAACAACAGGTGTGCCGTCGAGTTTTTGCCCCCGCCACCATTGCTCCCGCCGTCAACGCAGAGATCCATCGCATTGCAACGATACTGCTCGATCGCTTGCAAGTCGTCGGGATTTTCGGGATCGAACTCTTTCTCACCCGAGAAAACCGCGTGTTGGTGAACGAAATTGCCCCCCGTACTCACAATTCGGGTCACTTCACCTTAGATGCTTGCGATATCTCTCAATTTGCCATGCAGCTCGAAGCGGTGACGGGAATGCCGTTAAAATCCCCGCAGATGACTTGTAACCGTGCCATGATGGTCAACCTCTTGGGATGGGAAAATTCCCGTTCCCCCTATCTCGAGAAACGGGAGCAATTGGCCAAAATTCCTCATACCTTCGTTCATTGGTACGGAAAAACTGAATCTCGCCCCGGACGCAAATTGGGTCACGCGACCGTCTTGTTAGAGAAAGAAGACAACCCCAGAGCGATCGCCCGTCAAATCGAGTCCATTTGGTATGGGCGATCGTAAATCTCCCTCCTCTGGCAAAAAAAATGCTTCCTCATCCCCATTTTTGCCAAGGATTTGTTAGGATAGTAATCGGCAAAATTCTTGCGGACGTGGCGGAATTGGTAGACGCGCTAGATTTAGGTTCTAGTGTCTTTGACGTGAGAGTTCGAGTCTCTCCGTCCGCATGAGATTCTAACTCCTGTCTGCGAATCCTTCAAGAATTGAGGTGCGTTACGTTCCACTAACGCACCCTACAAGAATTTAAGGATTCATTAGAAAAATCTCAACTTAAATTCTACCAACAAAGCAAAGTTTCTCGGGTTTCTCTGCCAGTTACGGGATTTGTTCCCGAGGCCATTTCGCAGAGTTTTTCTTGAATGTCGGCTCTTAACAAGACATTGGTAAAATCTGCCCCTTCAATGGTTGCCCCATCAAATAAAGCACCAAACGCAAAAGCATCTTCAAGGACGGCATTGGTTAAATTCGCACGAGATAAACGCGCCGATCCCAGAACGGCATTGCGCAGATCTGCCCCTTCAAAATTAGCAGAATCGAGATTGGAAGAGAAGAACTCCACTCCTTCTAAATTAGAGTAGCTGAAGTCGCATTGACGTAAATTAGAATGATCGAAACTCGCATCTCTTAAATCTTGGTGGGAAAAATCCTCGCCGATTAAAGTGACATTATTATAGGAAATCGCGAGAACGGGAGGAACGGCAAGATTGCCAAAGACAAAGCCTGCGATTAATAAGAGAAGAAAACTGGCTAAAATTTTGGAAATTAGCAACAGTGCGTCTTTTTTCATCATGTTTTTGTGTAGAATTGTTTAACGATTTTTTCAGAATATTGAGTCAAATCAATTCAAAATTCAACAGGTTGGTTGGATATGGCGAATGCGATTCGCCATCCCCCAACCTCAAAATTATCAATTCAAAATTGGGACTTCCGTATTGAATTTTGAATTCAAAAATGGTCAAGTGGGGGATGCCCGCAAAAAGCAGTATATAGTAATCTTATCGAGAAAATTGCCGGAGATATCGATTTTGAGTGAAGTTAAGCACCAAGACAAGAAGAAGCGATCGCTCGAGGTGGGACAATTGGGAGAGGAGGTGGTTGCCGATTGGTTGCGAGGGCGAGGATGGCAGATTTTGCACGCTCGCTGGCACTGTCGTTGGGGGGAAATCGACCGGGTAGCGCGATCGCCCGAGCCGGTGCTAATTTTTGTCGAGGTGAAAACGCGTAGTTCTGGCAATTGGGATAGGAACGGACTTTTGGCTGTGACTCCCCGAAAACAAGCGAAACTTTGGCAAACCGCCGAGTTATTTTTGGCACAATATCCCGATTATGCCGATTTTCCCTGTCGTTTCGATCTCGCACTGGTTCACTATAAACGCGTTCTCGATTCTTCTGCGGCTTCTTCTCCCGTTATCCTCGATCGCCCCGTGCTGCGATCGGGTTACGAGTTCGTCTTACAGGATTATCTTGAAGGAGTGGCTATGGGTGATGGGTAATCGGTCATCGGTAATTGGTCATCAAACTTGGCAAAATGGTACTAAGTTACTAAAATTTTGTTAAGATCGCAACAAAACGATTTTTGAGCCAGCCATCTCCCATTACCCATTCCCAATTACCCATTACCCCAATCATGTCTCAACAACCTCGCACCCGCCAAGAATTGTATGACCTCATCCGCAGTCGGGGAGGCAAACAAGAATTCGTTCTCGAAGAAATGATCCGCTTGGGATTTTGGCCAAGACAAGGTGTCTTGCCCGAGGATCCCGCCAACGAAATTCGCCGCGAGGGAGAAATTCGCCGAGAATTATCGGAACTGCGCCGAGAAAGCAGCCGACTCCACAGCGAGAAACAATTGCGGAAACAGGCACTCAAACAGCGATTGGCAGAGTCGCGGCGCAAACAACAGGAGACGAAAGAACGACGGGAACGAGAAAGACGCGATCGCGCCGAGACTTGGCAGAGACAAAAACAGAGAGAGATTATTTATTTAGGTGAGGGCGTTTCCGGGGGACTCAACCATGAAGACGGCGATCGCGATCGCTTGCAAAGTCGCGGCTTACCCATTCTCAATCGTGCCGAAGAAATTGCCAATGCGATGGGGATTTCTGTCGGAGAATTGCGCTTCCTCGCTTTCAATCGCAAAACTGCCACCCTATCTCATTACATTCGCTTCAAAATGCCGAAAAAAAGGGGAGGAGAACGATTAATTTCTGCACCCATGCCGAGGTTAAAACGGGTACAGCATTGGATTTACAGGAGATTTTAGCAAAGGTCGAAGTTCACGATGCCGTCCACGGATTTCGGCGCGATCGCTCGATCCTCACCAATGCGCGTCCCCATATCGGGGCAGATGTTATTATCAATTTCGATTTAAAAGATTTCTTTCCGACCATTTCTTATAAGCGAGTGAAAGGATTATTTCGATCTTTGGGATATTCGGAAGCGGCGGGGACAATTTTGGGGTTATTATCGACGGAGGCCGATGTAGAAGAAGTCGAATTAGATGGGGAAACATATTTTGTCGCATTCGGCGATCGTCATCTTCCTCAAGGGTCTCCTGCTTCCCCCGGAATTAGTAATATTATTTGTCGTCGGTTGGACAGACGCTTGCAAGCAATGGCGACCCATTTAGGATTTACTTATACCCGTTACGCCGACGATTTAACTTTCTCGGCTTCGGGGGACAATAATTTACGCTATATTTGCAATCTTTTGCGCCGCACCGAGTCGATTGTCGCTCATGAAGGGTTTATGCTGAATGAAGCCAAAACGCGCATTATGCGACGTAAATCCAGTCAGTTAGAAGTCACGGGAATTATCGTTAACGAACATCCCAATATTGACGGCAAAACCCTCAAACGCTTTCGCGCGACGTTGCATCATCTGGAAAAGGATGGCATTCAAGGAAAACATTGGGGCAACTCCGATCGCGTTGGCATTATGGTGGCAGTCCGGGGATTTGCCAATTTTGTCAACATGGTGAATCCGGAAAAAGGGAAAGTCTTTTTAGAGCAGATCGATCGCATTTGCGAAAAATGGAGCTTGCGGCAAACGAAGACGCGATCGCTTGCTTCTCCTCCAACTATTTCCTCTCCCAATATTTCCTCTCCACTTATTGAAGAAAAAACACCAGAAACAGCATCAACAGAATCTCGTGCTGATGGTATTATTTTAGAATGTTACAAGCAAGGGAGCAAGTTAAAAGTCAGAGTTATTTCTGAAGGTTACAATCCGGCTTGGAACGTACAGATCCCCCGCAATTTAATGGAAGAAGGTGCAAGGTATCGCGTTGAGACAATTCGCGAGTCAACAGTGGGAGGATTTTATCGTATTTCTGGAAATATCGAAAAACTCAATGAACAATGAACAATGAACAATGAACAATGAACAATGAATAATGAACAATGAACAATGAACAATGAATAATGAACAATGAATAATGCTTTAGATAGAACAAAAATACAATGGTTTCGGCGCAAAATGAGAGAATGGAGTCGGGAGAATTTTCGCGATTTTCCTTGGCGCAGAACCCAAGACCCCTATGCGATTTTAGCTGCCGAGTTTATCTTGCAAAAAACCGACGCACCGACAGCCGCACCATTTTACGAACAATTTATGGAACGCTATCCCAATTTACCAGAATTAGCGGCGGGATCGGTGGAAGAAATTGCCGCACTCTTACAACCCCTCGGCTTGCATTTTCGCGCTTCTCGCTTGCATGAAACCGCGACAATTCTTTTAGAACAGTATAACGGCAAAATCCCCAAAACGGAAAGTAAGTTATTGCAACTTCCGGGAGTGGGAAAATATACGGCGCGATCGCTTTTAGCAAATTCTTATAATAAATCTTGTGCGGTTCTCGATACCAATGTAGCGCGGATTTTAGAGCGGGTTTTTGGGATCGAAGGAGGGCGGGTAAAATCCCGAGATCCCTTATTATGGCGTGCGGCGGAACGGGTTGCACCCAAGACTAAAGTAGGCACTTGGAATTTAACATTAATTGATTTCGGGGCGGCGGTTTGTACGTCCAAAAATCCGCATTGTTCGAGTTGTCCTTTAAGTCGTCAATGTTGTTATTTTGAAGCAAACTTATCCTGTGAGTTGGCGATCGCTTATCGATCGCCGATCACCAAGGACTGCCAATCATAATAAATCCGCTCCAATAATAGGGATGGGTGAAATCCAAATGCTCTTGTTTGGCCACCTCGGGGGGTAAGGGAAAATTCCCCCCAGGAGTCAATAATCGTCCTCTTTCCATCCGCGTCCCCCCTCGCAACATCGAGAGTTGCGCCCGTCGCAAAGCCTCGGCTTTAATGGTAGAATCTCCCAATCCCTCATAAAATGTTGTCAGCAACCCCGAGGATCCCAAACCTTCATAGAAACCCGTCATTAATCCCAAGGTTCCCCGATCGTTCACATACCAGAGACTCCCTAAAGCCGATTTGACCCCGGTTGCCAAAGCCAGCCCGGCAAATCCCAATTCGGCTTGGGAATCCCCTAAAGCCGTGCGACAGGCACTCAAGACCAACAAATCCACCGGGGGCTTATCAAAGCCTAACTCTTTGAAGCGATCGAGAGGTAATTGTTGGGAATTAAATTGAATGTAAGAATTCTGCGGCTGTCCCGGCCTAAATTCTGCATGGGTCGCTAAATGTACGATTCTGAAGTCTCGTTCCGCCCGAGCGCCAATTAACTTTTCTGGGGTGAATTCTTCATTGAGAAACGACTCTCCTTGCCAGAGGCGATCGCTTACTACTTCTAATTCTACCGAAACCGCCGGCAGGGGCTCGTGCTCGGCAAAGGTATCCGCACCCATGGCCAAAACTTCCGCATCCTCGATCTGGCGGTATTCGGGATCGATGAGGGATAAACTGGGAATGAGACCGAGATTATATCGTTCGATCAAAAATTCCTCGCCATTGTGAAGAGCGGCGAAGGGGGTAGAACGCAGTCCGCTATCCAAAACAAACACGAGATTGTCAATGCCGCGATCTTGCAAATCGTCTTCAATCGGTGCAATCAGCCATTGATAAAGTTCTTGGGAAGGGGTGAAAAAGGCTGTGGGACGGCGGGAGTTGGTCACGGTGCGGCGGAAGTAACGAACTTTAGCGAGGACTTTCTTGCGGGTAATGCCCCTCATCCGGCGGCGCACGATATCGCCCTCTTGCGTCACTAAAACAATCTCTAATTCATCGCTATCTCGTTGTTGAGACAAAGAACTGACAAAATTTTCGGGACGGGCATTCAGGGAAGATGGGTTAAACTGCCATAATAGCGTCCGATCTTCGGGATCGCTTGGCATCATTGGCAGAGAGGGTTTAAAGAAGATATAGATCAAAGCGGGGGTAAACTGGGTTTGAGCGTGAATATTGGCAAGGATTTGCCGCGCTTCCTCGATGCTGATGTTTTCGGCTTTCTCGAGGTCTAAATAATCTTGAAAATGCGCGCTCAATCCTTCTTCAAGTTGCTCGAAGAGAATTTCATCGGCGATCGCGCTCTCAAAGCTAGAGACGGAAGCGAGGGAGAACTGGGAAGAAAGGGGAGAAAGGGAAGAAAGATGATAGGGGAAAAGGAAGAACTTCTTCGGCGGGACAGTGAGTTCGCGATGGGCACTATCGTCGGCAGGATCGGTATTTTCTCCCGAAAAGCCAAGAATTTGACTGGCAAAGGTTAAGGTAACCGGATTAACACTTGTTTTTGAAGTTCCTGTTAAATTGAGGGTAGCGTTGCGATCCGCCGCGATCGTGTTAAAACTGCCGTCAAGCGCGCCAATGTTCCAAGTTGCCAAATGGGGCGCGGTATCATTCCCCAAAACCAGATCGACATTTCCACTGGAAAAAGTGATATTGTTTAAGTCGATCCCAGAAGACAGGAAGTTTTCGACGACAATGCCGCCAACGGCATCGGGGCCGTTATTCGTGACGATCGCGCTAAACGTCACCGATGGTCCCCCATTGACGATAATCTGCTCGATCGCCAAATCCGCAGTGACTTCGGTTGCGCCGATATCCCCTTGCCCTCCGCGCGCAAAACCCCGTTGATCCATTGTCAATCCCGCATTGCTTCCGGCATCGATCGCCGCACTGCCGGGAAGGAGAACATGAGTTTGGGTATTGCCGCCGTAGTTGCCGAGGGCAGAGAGATGGGGGTCAACTCCCGTCAGATTTCCCGTACCGAGGGCGAGGTTGGTGCTGCCAGCAGTGCTGCCGATAAGGTTAAAGTTAAAACTGCTGCCCGCAAAATTTCCCCCCAGATCGTTGCCCGTATTTTCGGCAATAATCGAGTTAGCGATCGCGAATGTGCCACCGCCCGGACGAAAAATTCCGCCCCCTTGGTTGCCTTGATTGCGGGCGATCGTGCTATTGAGGATCGTTCCCCCTCGCGCGAATATTCCCCCTCCCTCGTCGCCAATATTCCCCGAAATCGTACTATTGGTTAAATTGACGGCATTGCTGACGTAAATGCCCCCACCATCGCCATTAGCCCGATTCCCCGAAACCGTACTGCGAGCGATCTCGACATTTCCTTGACTGAAAATTCCCCCCCCATTGCCGAGAGCAACGTTATTGGCAACGGTACTCTCAACGAGGAAGATCGTACCCTTGTTGTTGACAAGCCCCCCACCTCCTCCATCGGCAGTATTGTTAGCGATCGTACTGTTGGCAAGGGAAATGGAATCATAGCTGTAGATGCCGCCGCCGTTCAAAACGGTATGGTTATCGGTTACCGTACTGTTAGTGAGGGAAACGACACCATAACTATAAATCCCACCCCCATGCAGATCGGCCTGATTGTTTGTCACCGTACTGTTAATGAGAGAGAGGGTTCCCGTTCCCTCATGATAGATTCCTCCCCCATTCGTTGTTATTGTTCCCTTTTGGATCGTGACATCGCGAATCGTGGCATTATCGGCACCGATCTTAAAGACTCTCGAGGTTGCCGTGCCATTAATAAAGAGGCGATCGCGTCCGGTGCCGTCTAAGGTTAAATCCTCCGCCGTCCAAAGTATCTCGGAAGTGAGGTTGATGGCTTGGGGATTGACAAAAACTCCCGTCGTATCGAAGGTAATGAGATCTCCCGCCACCGCACTTTCGATCGCATCTTTCAAAGAACCCGTCCCGCTAGCCGCCGTTGTGGTGACCAGTCGCGTTGCCAATTTCCCTTGCCATCGCTCTAAGGTTTCCCGGGTAAAGGGATTGTGCGCTTCGATCGCCCCGGTGCGATACTCTAAGTCCCAGTTTCCTTGATAGTTGGCGCTTCCGGTGACATCGATAGAGGCAGCGACATCGGCTTCGGTGGCGCTGGCAATGTTTTGCACGAGATTCTCTCCCGCAACTCCCAAAGCGGTCAAACAACTGTAGAGCAGGATATCGGCGTTGCTCGTGAGAGATTGTCCCCATGCTTGCAATTGTTCTCGATAGATTCCCCCTTCGGCGACGGTTTCGGGGGTTACCAAGGCATTGCCCAACCAAAAGTAACCTTCATTGCCCTCTGCAACGATATTCACCGCGTCGATCTTTGCGCCTTCTGCATCCATCGCTGACAATCGTTCGCTCATAAACGAGATGCCATTTTCTCGGGTGGGGATGAGGGTGGCGATCGTGCCGACTTCTCCGCCGTAGAGTAATTCATAGGGATTATCGGCGCGCTCGTCAATGAAGGTATAGGCGAGGGGATCTTGCGGTTCGTTGGCAAACACCATCACGGTTGGCGCGTTTTCGCTCCCGTCTCCCGTGCGAATGAGATGGTAATCGGTTGGGGTGACGCGATGAGTCGCTGCTAAATTGACCGTTTCGGCGCTTACTTCCCCGGCAATGAAAACATCGCCGGAGTGAGGAGTCGGGAGAGGAGTCGCGATCGCGTCTTTCACCTCGGGGGTGGTTAGGAGTTCGGGAATTTTCAGGGGATTCAGTCCTTGCATCACTTCCTCTTCAGGAAGTTCGATGCTCAGTAACATTCCCGCTTGAGTGAGTCTGACTAAATTCGTTCCCGGAACGGCGGCGAGGGTAATATTTCCTTGCGGTGCCGCGATCGTGCCGGTATTGATAACCGTGCCGCCAATTAAAGCAATATTTTGCCCGCTCGATACGGCTAAATTTCCCGCATTAATAATTGTTCCCGGTGTTTTGCTTAAAAAAGCAAATTGGTTGGGCGTACCGACTAAATTTTGATAGTTATTATCGCCGATGGCATTAAACCAACCGCCATCAAAGCCAATTTTATCCGCAGTGGTGGCCAAAAAACTACCGGGAATATTTAAACTAGCATTCGCACCAAAGACAATGCCTGCCGGGTTCATTAAATAAAGATTGGCATTTCCTCCCGTCACTTGAATTAAGCCGTTAATCACTGACGGATCTCCCCCAGTGACCCGTCCTAAAATATTTTGAATCTGGGGGAGAGATTGAAAATTCGCAATTTCGTGGGTTTGGAGTCCGAGTTCGCGAAAACTATGGAATAAATTTGTTCCAGCTTGGATTCCCCCTTGAATATTGTAAGTATTCCCCTTATAGTTTATAATAGTTTCACTACTATTCGGATCGGCTACAATCGATTGTGCTAATATCGGTTGTATGAGAATGAATTGATAAAAACATAAGGGAGCAAATAATAGGGATAATTTCTCGAACATAGTTTCTCTCCAGCAATGGCCAAATTGCGCTAGATAGATATTAATCTAGAGATAAGCTGGTAGAGATGCACCAAACTTTATTTTTAACTTTAATTATTCTATATTTGAACCACAATTTGACTGAATCGATCTGCAAGATTTAACTTAAAATAAAATCGATCGCAGTGCAAAATTATTCTCTAGAAAGAGATTTTCTGGGTTTCTATCTTTAGTATATGTTCATTATTTTTTCTCTCCCAAAAAACAATTAAAATCGCTGTATTTACAGAAAGAAAAATATCTCTTTTTATCGATTTTTAGCTCAAATCAGGTAATTGTACCGAACAAAAACCAGAATTTCAAGGTCAACGGTCGTCGATCGTGGCAATCGTTCACAATTATCCTCCTATTCCCTGTTCTCTGTTCGCTGATGAGAACATGAGTACGGATTCAGCCAACAAATTATGAAAGCGTTAAATTTTGTCGCAATTCTCGAATCGCCGTCCCCGTGGCGCGATCGCTAGCAGTTGGGTAGACCGAAGTCGCGATCGCAATTTAGATACCTTGATTTCTCACTTTTTTCTTAAAGACTAATATTTACCTTTAGTTAGATTAATGGATCGCCTCGTCAAGTTGACGGGAGACACTTCCGTTATCGATCGCGCGATCGTCATCCACGAAGGACGGGACGATCTCGGACGGGGGAAAGAAGCAGATTCTCAAACCACAGGACGGGTGGGCTGCGGTATTATTGAAGCGATCGACTAGATTGGTGAACAATGCTCGTTCTTCCGACTTTACTGGCACTTGATTTTGATGGCGTGATTTGTGACGGTTTGAAAGAGTATTTTCAGACCACTTGTCGCGCTTACGATCGCATTTGGACTCAGGAATCTCTCCGCGATCGTGAGACGTTTGCGAATTCTTTTTATAAGCTCCGTCCCGTCATCGAAACGGGTTGGGAAATGCCTGTTTTGCTCCGCGCTTTAGTCTTGGGAGAAACAGAAGCGCAAATCTTAGAAGACTGGTCGAAAATCCGCGATCGCATTATCGCAGCCGAACAATTAAAGGGGAAAGCAATTGCCCAAATTGTTGACGGGGTACGAGATGAATGGATCGCCAGGGATTTAGAGGAATGGTTGGGACTGCATCGCTTTTATCCGGGGGTTATTTCTCGGATTCAGCGCATCTTGCAAGAGGAACAAACCCAAGTTGTTATCATTACCACGAAAGAAGGACGCTTCGCCAAAAAACTCTTACAACAACAAGGACTAAATTTTCCCCAAACCTCAATTTTTGGCAAAGAAGTCAAGCAACCCAAACCAGAAACCCTGCGTCAATTAATCGCCAATCCCAACACCAATACGGATAAGATTTGGTTTGTCGAAGATCGTCTCAAAACCCTCGAATTAGTGGCACGACAGCCAGATTTAACGGATGTTGACCTCTATCTGGGAGACTGGGGTTACAATACCGAAAAAATGCGCGCTTCTATTGCCCATAACCCGAGAATTTACCTCCTTTCCTTAGAACAATTTGCCGAAAATTTTGCCGATTGGCGATCGCGTGCTTTGCCTTAACGGTTCTTAATGTTAAGATTGATGAAGAGCGACGACAGATGGAGAATGGGCAATGCTGCGGTTAGAGCATATCAGTAAGATTTACCCGACGGGAGAGGTACTCAAAGATGTGAACTGGGAAGTCAAACCCGGCGATCGCATCGGTTTGGTTGGGGTCAACGGTGCGGGAAAATCCACCCAACTGAAGATTATCATGGGGGAAACCGACCCCACCTCCGGGGAAGTCATTCGTCCCGCGAGTTTGCACATTGCTTACCTCACACAAGAGTTTGAGGTCGAAGCGACGCGGACGGTAAAAGAGGAATTTTGGCGGGTTTTTAAAGAAGCCAACCAAGTTCACGAAAATATCGAGCGCGTTTCCTTAGAAATGGAAACTGCCGAGCCCGCAGAATTAGATGAATTAGTGCACAAATTAGACCGCTTGCAACGTCAATTTGAAGCCTTAGATGGCTATGGCTTAGAGGCACAAATTGATAAAATTTTACCCGAAATGGGCTTTGAGGTGGAAGATAGCGATCGCTTGGTCAGTGCCTTTAGCGGGGGTTGGCAAATGCGGATGAGTTTGGGTAAAATTCTCCTGCAAAACCCCGATCTTTTGCTTCTTGACGAACCGACCAACCATTTAGATTTAGAAAGTATTGAATGGCTGGAAGGCTATTTAAAAGGCTTAAAAACACCGATTGTTATCGTTTCTCACGATCGCGAATTTCTCGACCGCCTCTGTACCCAAATTGTCGAAACCGAACGAGGTATTTCGACGACTTATCCCGGTAATTATTCCAGTTATTTACAACAAAAAGAAGAGAATCGCACCGCACAACAAGCAACCTACGAACGCCAACAAAAGGAAATCGAAAAACAACAGGTTTTTGTGGAGCGTTTTCGTGCCAGTGCAACTCGCAGTACTCAAGCCAAAAGCCGCGAGAAACAACTCAATAAAATCGAACGCATCGAAGCCCCCGAATCCAATGTCAGGACGCTAAAATTCCAATTTCCTCCCGCACCCCGTAGCGGACGAGAGGTGGTAGAAATTAAAGACTTGTCCCATACTTACGATGATAAATTACTCTTTTTAGGGGAAAATTTATTAATCGAGCGCGGCTATCGATTTTCTTTTCTCGGTCCCAATGGTTCGGGAAAATCGACTCTTCTCCGCATGATGATGGGCATGGAACCGCCGGAAGATGGTATAATTAAACTGGGAGAACATAACGTGATTCCGGGATATTTCGAGCAAAACCAAGCCGAAGCGCTGGACTTAAATAAAACCGTAATGGAAACAATTCACGATGAAGTTCCGAGCTGGAAAAATGAGGAGGTTCGCACTTTATTGGGTCAGTTTTTATTTAGCGGCGATACGGTTTTCAAAAAAGTTGAAGCCTTAAGTGGAGGAGAAAAGGCACGTTTGGCGCTGGCAAAAATGTTATTGCGTCCGGCCAATTTACTCATCTTAGACGAGCCGACCAATCATCTCGATATCCCTGCCAAAGAAATGCTGGAAAATGCCTTACAAAATTATGATGGGACGGTCATTATTGTCTCCCACGATCGCTATTTTATCTCCAAAGCGGCTACAAAAATCGTCGAGATTCGCGAAGGGGAGTTAGTGGTTTATAACGGCGATTATCACTATTATTTAGATAAAATTGAGGAGGAAAAAGAAAAAGAACGCCAGCGCATTGAAGAAGCGAAAAAAGCCGCCAAACGAGCCGAAAAAGCTGCCAAACAAAAAGAAAAACAAAAAGCAAAGAAACAGAAAAAAGCAATGGCTAAATAATAGCAAATCCGATGATGCTCGGAAGACTAGCTCGTCTCACCCAATCTTCTTAATGTTTGTTTTATAAACAATCTCTAAGAGTTAACTTCCAAAGCAATGGCTTCAACTGTCCAAACTTTTGGACAGGGATGGGACAGTTTTGTCCCATCCCTGTCCGACTCAATCGCTAAAAAGTAGACATAGCAAGACTTTCAAGCTGCTGCGTGCTTCAATTTATAATCGAGTCTACTGGCACGCGTTCTCGTTTGAGGAATAGGCTACAGACAATAATGCCGATGATTGCCAAAAATGCCATGGGATAAAAGACATAGTTGTAGGTGCCAAACAAATCGCGGATGCGACCCGCTACTAACGTACCCATCAAAGCGCCCACGCCATAAGCGGTAAAGATAATGCCGTAGTTTTGGGCATAATGGTCAGGATTGAAGAAGTGCAGCGTGATGGTCGGAGCCATAGCTAACCATCCCCCAAGACAGAACCAAAACAGGCTAAAGGCAACGAGATATCCAACGACCTGCCCGGCTCGAGCATTGATCATCACAATACAGGCAATCAAGATCAGCACATAAGAAAAGATGGCGATATGTTGAGGTTTGAAGCGATCGCTCAACCATCCAAATAATGGACGACTGAAACCATTAAACACGGCAAACAACGAGACACTACTGGCAGCCATCGTTGGATTAATCTGGATAATTTCCTCCCCCACTGGACTCGAAATTCCGATCGCGCTCAAACCGACTAATGTAGCGATAGCATAACAAACCCATAACCCATAAAACGCTCGACTCTTGAATATGTTTTTGGGATAAGTTAGGGACAAAACCTGTTGGGACGCTGCCAAATTTCCCTGAGGTTGCCAACCCTTTGGTGGTAACTTCATCGTCAGAGACATGGCTAAAATAATTGCTATAAAGGCAATACCGAGAATACGCAAAGTGGGGCGAACACTATAGGCGCTGATGAGTTGATTGGCGAGGGGTGCAGTAATAAAAGGCGAAAGGCCAAAGCCCAGAACCGTCAACCCCACTGCTAATCCTTTTTTGTCAGGGAACCAGCGCGATGCGACTACCATAGGGACACCATACACAATGCCAACCCCGATTCCAGCAACCACGCCATAGGTGAGGACTAGGACTCCCACCTGGTTGGCAAGGCTGGAAAGAATGTAGCCTAACCCAACAACAATCCCACCAATTGCTGTTGTAACCCGGGTTCCAATTCGAGGAATGTAAAAGCCGGCAATTGGCATTGTTGCTGCATAGAAAACGAGCGCAAAGGTAAATGGCAACAGGCTTTGAGTCGCGCTAATCCCCAACTCGTTTTCTAATGGAGTTCTAAAAATGCTCCAAGAATAGACCGTTCCTAAGCACAGTAAGATAATCATTCCTAAAGGAATCAACAGCCATCGGCCTTGCTCTGCAGGTTGTCCTAAGACTCTTACAATAGATCCGTTAGGGGGTGTTATGTTCATAAATTTCCGGGAAAAATTGAGAACTGTACAGGTGTAGATAGAGCCACAAAACTCTCTAGCACACCCATAGGTTAATCAGTTTTTACGCTTCAGACTGTATCGCCTGCATTATTCATGAGGGAATGCGAGGAGAGGAAATCTCTGCAAGCCAAAAGAGAAATCAGAAAATTGCCGAGCGACGTAAAGTAATCATTAAAAGGTAGGCAGCCCGAGCGAAAAAAAGTCGGAATTGTTTAGTAACAATGCGTCGGGGTCTTTATTGCTTATACCTATTTGCCCAAAAAACCTTCTCTCGAGGTTGAAATCAATACGATCGCTCAATTTTCCCTACATTTCGTAAATAGCGCCAGCATTCCCCCGCGATCGCCCAATCTTCTTGGGTGTGCACGACTAAAATCCTCACTTTTGAG
>JBFRWJ010000571.1:0-5025 GCA_051439525.1 Spirulina sp.
CTATCAGAGTGCTTTGGGACTCAAATACGACTTGGAAAAGTGTCTCGCACAATATCAAACAACCGGGAAAATCGAACCCTTTGTCTTGGGAGAACGAGATATTTGCGATCGCTTCTCGATCCCGGAAAAACTCTACGGACGGGAAAAAGAAATGCGATCGCTGTTGGCTGCATTCGAGCGGGTGAGTGGGGGAGAGGGGGAAGCCGAGGGAGATCCCCATAGCGAATTGCTATTAGTGGCGGGATTTTCTGGGATTGGCAAAACCGCCGTCATCAAAGAAGTCCACAAACCCATCACCCGTCAAAAAGGGTATTTCATCCAAGGCAAATTCGACCAGTTCAATCGCAATATTCCCTTTTCCGCCTTCGTGCAAGCCTTCCGCAGTTTGATGGGACAACTCCTCGGGGAATCCGATAGATCCCTGGCCGCATGGAAAGTCAAAATTCTCGCCGCTCTCGGAGAAAATGGACGCGTTATCGTCGAAGTCATTCCCGAACTCGCAGCGATCGTGGGGGAACAGCCTCCCGTCCCCGACCTAGAAGGGAGTGCGGCGCAAAATCGTTTTAACCGACTCTTCGGTAAATTCGTGCAAGTCTTTGCCACGCGATCGCATCCCTTGGTTCTCTTTCTCGATGACTTGCAATGGGCGGACTCGGCTTCTCTCAACCTGATCCGGGTTCTAATGGAGAGTGCGGAAACCCCCTATTTACTGCTGTTGGGGGCATATCGAGACAATGAAGTTTTTCCCGCTCACCCGTTGATGCTGACCTTGGCAGAATTGGCGAAAACCTAGGCCATTCTTTCGACCATTACCCTAGAACCTTTAGACCCGCATCATGTCAATCAGCTCGTGGCCGAAACCCTCAGTTGCACCCTCGAAAGAGCCCGACCCCTAACGGAATTAGTCTACCGAAAGACCCGGGGTAATCCCTTCTTTGCCACCCAATTCTTGCAAGGACTGCACGAAGATGGCTCGATCGCCTTTAACGGGAATTTGGGATACTGGGAATGCGATCGGATCCGGGCGATCGATGCGACCCTCACCGATGACGTGGTGGAGTTTATGGCGGGACGGTTGCAGAAGTTACCCACCGCCACGGGAGCGGTTTTGAAGTTAGCGGCCTGCATGGGCAACGCCTTCGATCTGGAAACCCTCGCAGTGGCCTGCGAGAAAGAGCGGGAGGAGGTGGCCGCCGATCTGTGGAGTGCCTTACAAGAAGGGCTGGTTCTCCCCCTGAGCGAAGCCTATAAGTTTTTCCAAGGGGAGGTGCGAGATACCGTCACCCCAACCGTAACCGTCAGTTATCGTTTCTTGCACGATCGCGTTCAGCAAGCCGCCTATTCTCTCATTCCCGACCCAGATAAGGAAGCCACCCACTACCGCATCGGGCAATTGCTTCTCGAGCGGATTCCCCCGGAAAGCCGAGAAGCGCAAATTTTTACCTTGGTGGGTCAATTGAACTATGGCAAGGCGTTAGCGATCGAACCGGAAGAATGCCGACAACTGGCCGAGTTAAATCTGATGGCCTGCCGCCGAGCCAAGGCTTCCGCCGCCTATGAAGCGGGTCGGGACTATGCCGAAATCGGATTATCTTTACTGCCAGAAACCGCCTGGGAATCCGACTGGGAACTGATGTTAACCTTCCACAACTTGGCGGCGGAGTTAAACGCGCTGTGCGGGGATTGGGAAGCGATGGAAGGGTTCGTGCAAACGGCGATCGATCGCTCGCGCTCCGTTCTCGATCGCGTGGAGGTCTATCGGACGAAGATTCTCGCCCAAACCTATCAGAGAGAACTATTCGCCGCTATTGCCATCGGCAAAGAATTTTTGCAGGAGTTGGGTGCGACCTTTCCCAACGATCCCACCGATCGCGACATTCACCAGGCCGTGGCCGAAATTGAGCACCTGCTCGGCGCTCGAGAAATTGGGACGTTGGTGGATCTGCCCGGGATGGCCGATCGCCAACAGAAAGCGATCGTAGAGATCGCCCATCTTATCAGCACCCCCGCTTATCTTTGTGGTTCTAGCGCCCTCTATATTTTGCTGATTGCCAAAATGATTGCCCTCTCCCTTCGTTATGGCAACACGTCGGTGTCAGCGATCGGCTATGCCCTCTACGGTCTCATCAATTGCAGTCTTTTCAAAGCGATCGAAAAGGGCGTTCAATGGGGTCAGTTAGCCCTCGCTCTTGCGGCCAAACTCAACGACAAGTCCATTCAACCCACTCTGACGATCCCCATTGCCTTCGGGATCGTGCCGCGCAAGTTTCATATCCGAGAAACCCTCTCCACTTTGCTCGATAATTATACCTTGGCGCTAGAAACCGGCGAATTAGGAATGGCCGGACACTTTGCCAACGGGATGGGCTTGCATGCTTTATTTGCCGGTTTAGCTCTGAGTGCCACGGAGAAAGAACTTTATCCCTACGAACTCGGGTTGGCGCAATTGCATCAATTGGCAGCCGCAAGCTACTGCCGAATGAACCGACAGGTCTGTTTAAATTTGCTGGGTGTTGCCCCTCATCCCTATCTCCTCGCTGAAGATAGCGCCCGAGAAACCGAACTGCAAACTCAATTCTCTCGGGACAATGACTTGATGGGTTTGTCCATATTCTGGTTGCACAAGCTCGTGCTTTGCTACCTGTTTGAAGACATCGAATCCGCCCTCGATTGTGCCATTGAAGCCCGGAAATACGAGATCGGTTGCCTCGGGCTGGTTACTCAACCTTGGTTGTATTTCTATGACGCTTTAACGGCGTTAGCGGCTTTGCGGTGTCAGTTGCTCCCCTCCCCTCGAGCTTGGCAACGGGTGGCGGAAAATCAAGAAGAATTGCAAGCGTATTGGGCATCTCATGCCCCGATGAATTTTCAACATAAATGCGATTTGATCGAAGCCGAAAAATGTCGGGTCTCGGGGCAGAAATTAGAAGCCATCGAGCTCTACGATAAAGCGATCGCGGGCGCAAAGGAATACGAATACATTCAAGACGAAGCCTTAGCCAACGAACTGGCTGCTCAGTTCTACCTCGACTGGGGGAAAGAACACTTTGCCGCACTCTATATGCAGCAAGCCTATTATTGCTATGCGCATTGGGGGGCAAAAGCGAAAGTTCAAGACTTAGAACAACGCTATTCTCAACTTTTAACGCCTATCTTGGGACGCGATCGCACCACTTCCATTTTAGGAAACTCCTTCTCGACAATAACGAGCTATTCTCAAACGGCAACGATTTCCCAGATTTCTTCTATCCTCGATGTCTCTTCTTTATTGAAAGCCTCTCAAACCCTATCGGGAGAAATCGAACTCGATCGCTTGCTCTCGACCTTAATGAAAATTATCGTCGAAAATGCCGGCGCGACAAAAGGGGTATTATTATTAGTGAGCGAAAAAGGGTTGAGCATTGAAGCGATCGCTACCCGCAGCGAGGTAGAACAGGATTTACAACTCGATTCGTTACATCAATCCATTGCCTTAGAAGACTATCCCGATTTGCCCGTGGGCGCGATCGATTATGTCCGTCACACGACAGACACAATTCTTTTAGATGCCGAAACCGCACAAACTCAGTTTGCCAGCGATCGTTATTTACGACGCGTTTCTCCCCAAAGTTTGCTCTGTATGCCCTTACTCGAACGGGGCAATTTAATTGGCGTTCTTTATTTAGAAAATACCCTCACCGCCGATGCCTTTAGCAATGACCGGATCGAATTATTAAATGCCCTCTGCGCTCAAGCCGCAATCTCTTTAAGCAATGCTCGCCTCTATCAACAGGCACAACAAGCCCTCGAGGATTTACAGTCAACCCAGTTGCAATTGGTACAGCAGGAAAAGATGGCAACATTAGGAAATCTTGTCGCGGGGGTTGCCCACGAAATCAATAACCCGGTGGGTTTCATCAGTGGGAATATTAGTGCGGCCCGAGAACATCTGCAAGATTTGCTGGAAATTCTGGCACTTTATCAAGAAAACGCCTCGCCTCCCGAATCCATCGCCGAAGCGATCGAAGACCTCGATCCCGAGTTTATCCGCGAGGACTTTCCCCATCTCATTGCATCCATGCAATCCGGTTGCGATCGCATTGCCAAGATCAGTACATCCTTGCGAACCTTTTCTCGCTTGGATACCGATACAAAAACCGAGTTTAATGTACGCGAAGGACTTAACAGCACGTTGTTAATCTTAAAATATCGCCTCAAAGCCAACGATCGCCGTCCCGCGATTGAAATTATTAAAAATTACGACGAGATTCCGGCAATTCAATGTTATCCGGGACAACTCAATCAAGTGTTTATGAATTTGCTGGCTAATGCGATCGATGCTTTAGATGAAAGCAACGCCAACAAGACTTTTGCCGAGATTGAAACCCATCCCAATCGCATTACAATTAGCACGGAATTGAGCCAAGATAAAAAGAGTATTCTCATCACGATTTCTGATAATGGCAAAGGTATGAACGAAGAGGTGCGAGAGCGCATCTTCGAGCAAGGATTTACCACTAAAGGGGTAGGAAAAGGGACGGGTTTGGGGATGGCGATCGCTCGTCAAATCGTTGAAGAAAAACACGGCGGCGCGATCGCTTGTACATCAGTATCAGGCAAAGGGACAAAATTCACCATTTCTCTGCCATTATGGCGCGACCCAGCTAATTGAGGAGAAAGCAAACAATTCTGTATTAGCCCATTGTGGTTAAAACTTAAGTCCGGTGGCGAATTCGCAATCGGACTTAAATCCTGAACCCGATCCGATTGAGTAGAAGAGATGGCAGAGAAAGTCTTGAAAACCAGAGCGATCGCTTCTGGGGTGGGATGTTGTGCTATAATTATTTTGAAATTGTCCAGAAAAAAACGATGGCGAGTATTATTCTTCAAGTTGATGAAGAGATTAAAACGGCATTTGAACAGGCTAACCCTGAAATTCAGAAGCAGTTAAGTAATATTATTCAATTGTTTTTGCAAGAGAGGTTATACAGCAAGAGTTTGACTGATTTGATTGCAGAAATTTCAGATAAAGCACAAAAGCGAGGT
>JBFRWJ010000572.1:0-5979 GCA_051439525.1 Spirulina sp.
CTTCGCCACGGCGCGAATGGCCAATTAACGCAACGCAGGCGGACATTATCGGTTTTTCCCGTGAATGAAGTGACGAAAATTATATCATCCTTCATTCCCGCATAAAATGACATTACTCCCCCCACTGCGCCCGCCAGAAATCCAACCGCGAATGGGGGCAGAAATTTGCAACCACAAGCGCCCGTCGCGATCGCTGGAGGTTTTTCCCGTGAGGGTTGCTGTCGCGCCTTGTTTGACGCTGCCGATTTCCGATCCCGTTTCGGCATTGGGACGAGACCGAATGGCCAGATCCACGATCGCCATGCGACAACTGCCTTCTCGCAGATTCGTCAAGGCTGGCGTGACGGGCGCCGACGGACTCGGTTGCGGCTGGGGTTGGCGGGGAGGTTTAGCTGCCGACGCGCCGGAACATTGCGTGAGATGCCGGGCAATGACAAATCCTTCCACGGGTTGCCTGACCGAGATCCAACCTTGCTGTCCGTTACCGGCAAGGACGAGTTGGACGTTGGGTTCCAAAGTCGCTAAGGTTTGACTGCTAGGATCCACAGAAGGTTGGGAATAAACGTCAACACGGCGATTGGACAGGCGACACTGACCCGCCAAAGATTGCGATCGCGCTGGCAGGTGCAGGGCGATCGCTCCCGAGCCGGCCAGCAGAAAAAGAGTAATAATGCGGATATTCATGGTGAGGGAGCGGTTAACAGAGGATAAGAAAATCGAGATCGAACCACAGGCAAATCGCGAATAACCCGATCGCCCATTAAAATAAAAATAAACCCAACTTGAATTTTTATTAATTTTTTGTGCCAGAACTGACTCAAACCGCTTTTCAATTTGATTCGATCGATGCTGCCCTTGCCGATTTCAAATCCGGTCGTCCTATCGTGGTGGTAGACGATGAAAATCGGGAAAATGAAGGGGATTTGATTTGTGCGGCTCAATTTACCACCCCGGATATTATTAATTTTATGGCGGTGGAGGCCCGGGGCTTGATTTGCCTCGCCATGACGGGAGAGCGCCTCGACGAACTCGATCTCCCTCTCATGGTGGCCAAAAACACCGATCCCAACCAAACTGCCTTTACGGTCAGTATCGATGCTGCGCCCCATCTCGGGGTAACCACGGGCATTTCTGCCGACGATCGCGCCAAAACCATTCAAATTGCCATCAACCCGGCAACTCGCGGGGAAGATTTGCGCCGTCCCGGTCATATTTTCCCCATTCGTGCCAAACGCGGGGGAGTGCTCAAACGGGCGGGTCATACGGAGGCGGCGGTAGATTTATCGCGCTTATCGGGATTGTACCCGGCGGGGGTCATCTGCGAAATCCAAAATCCCGACGGTTCGATGGCGCGTTTGCCAGAGTTAATCGAGTACGCCCAGAAATACAATCTCAAACTGATTAGTATTGCCGATCTGATCAGCTATCGCCTCAAACACGATCGCTTTGTTTATCGAGAAGCCGTCTGCAAGTTTCCCAGTCAGTTCGGCAGTTTTCAGATTTACGCCTATCGCAACGTTCTCGACAATACCGAACATATCGCCATTGTCAAGGGAAATCCTCAAGAATTTAGCGATCGCTCGGTTATGGTGCGAATGCACTCGGAATGTTTGACGGGGGATGCCCTCGGATCTTTGCGCTGCGATTGTCGGATGCAGTTGCAAAGTGCCTTAAAAATGATTGAAGAGGCAGGGTTCGGGGTTGTGGTCTATCTGCGTCAGGAAGGGCGAGGGATTGGGTTGGTGAATAAACTGAAGGCTTATTCCCTGCAAGATATGGGTTTCGATACGGTAGAAGCCAATGAAAGGCTCGGATTTCCGGCAGATTTGCGGGACTATGGCATGGGGGCGCAAATTTTAAACGATCTGGGGATTAAACAGATCTGTTTGATTACCAATAATCCCCGGAAAATTGCCGGGTTAAAAGGGTATGGTTTGGAAATTGTCGATCGCGTTCCTTTATTAATCGAAGCCACGGCTTACAATTCGCAATATTTGGCAACCAAGGCGAATAAGTTAGGGCATTTGTTATTACAAACTTATTTGCTCACGGTAGCCATTGATTGGAAAGAAGAGGTTCAAAGTGCGATCGATCGCTACAAATTATTAGATAAGTTTCGCCGTGTGGTGCGATCGCAAGATTTATTATTACAAGAAGAAACCCGTCCCGTGGCGATCGCGATCTTTGGCAAGCCTTCTTTAGTGGTGCATATCGGTTTAGACCAAGCCAATGTTGCCCATACGGATTGGTATCTCCATCTTGACCATCCTTATGTCCAAGCCATGTGTAATATTTTAGACGAACTGGTAACGTGGGATAAGATCGAACGCTTAGAATTTTTGATTTCAACAGGAGACGATCCCATGACGGGATTGCAAATAAATTTGTCGCGAAAATTATATGCGTTGAGTCAAAAACCTTCAACCTTGTGCGCGGGTTTAGAACGACAAACCATTTATAGTTTTATGGATTAAAGGCAACGTATGATAAAACTTATCAAGTGCATCGGCACAACTTTTAAAAACAATGGCTTTGCGATCGTTTTTATAGTTTTAGGTCTCATTTATGGCTCTGAGGTGTGGGCTTCATACCGAGATACACCTAGAGTAATTGCTTTGAGCGTGCTGGGCTCGAGTTGTTTTTTTTCTGCCGCGATCGTTATCGCTCACCATCCGAAATCATAAAGATGAGTATTCAATTTCATATTTTTGTTTTTTTGTCAATGCGCAAATGAGGTGGATTTCCCCATCTCGTTCGCTTGATGTATAAGTGTATATTTTGGGCTGAGAGCAAAAATCGTTACGAGGATATCATGGACGAATTAGAGACGATTGGGTATCATCTCCAAATAAACCTCAAGAGGAGTTCCGAGAATGCTGGCACACATCCTAGCAATCGCTGTCGGTTTGGGTAGCTTTGCCCTTTATATGGCAGCTTTCTTCTATCCTGAAGTCTATCGTCGCAATGACTTGATCTGGAGTGGAGTAGGACTCTTCTATGCTTTGGTTTTATGGATTTGTGCCGGACGCATCACGGGAGGGGTATTATTGGGTCAAATGGCAGGAGTTGCGCTGTTGCTCGGGTTGGGATGGCAACTCCTCGAACTGCGTCACGAGAAAACTCCTATCGAACAACGAACGGAAGTTTCTCCAGAGGTTCAAGGGAAGTTAGCCAATTGGTTTACTCCTCTCACTCAAATCTTTCAACTATTTAGTAAGACTTCTCCCCCTACCGCAACAAAGGTCGAAGATGTGGGAGAAGCTGTATTAGAAACGCCCCCCTCGAAACCCGTTACCCGAGCAGAAGTTGAAACTCCCCCGCAACCTGTTGCTAAAACACCCTCGAACCCTCCGAAAACAGTTGTCGAAACGCCTCCTCCAACCCCTCCAAAACCTGTTGTCGAAACCCCCGCAAAACCGCCACCCAACCCTTCAGCAAACGTTACCGAAACCCCCACAGAAAAGCAAGTCCCTCCCAGTCCGACAAAAACCCCAACCCTTCAACCCAAACCCTCAGCGAACAATGCGATCGCGATGGAGGAAATTGATGATTTTTGGGAAGACGATGTCCCCCAAGAAGATAAATCAGATGTTCCCGCACCCGCGATCGTGACGAATTTGGAGGATTTAACCCACCTCGATCGCCCGGTGGATAGTTGGGAAGAGGAAATGACGCAATCCTTTGAAAATATGGTCTCAGAAGCAGATTTAACGGCTTCAGAAGCCCCGAAAAAATCAGAATAATATCAATTCAAAATTCAAAATTCAAAATTCAAAATTTTTAGGAGGGAGAATGGCGATCGCTTGACTTTGGGGAGAATGCGATCGCTATTTCTCTTTAAGTCAAGATGAAATTCAAAATCAAGATTATCAGCAAAAACGGACTGAAACGAAGTATTATTGTTTTAGGAATTTTCGTATTTGTGTTACTCGGGATTTGGCAAATGTTTATCATGATGCCGGGAAACAGTTATCGCGGTGAATTACCGCCGTTAACCGCTTACGAACGGCAATTACAAACCGATCTGCAACAAGATTTAGAAAAACTATCGGGAGAAATTGGCGAACATAATTACATTTTTAATGAAAAATTAAAAGCTGCCGAACAGTTTCTCATTGCTGCTTTAGAATCTGCTGGATATGACGTTAATTTACAAGGTTATGACGTTAACGGGCAGCATTTTAATAATATTGAGGTCGAGATACCGGGAAGGAATAAAGCCGATGAAATTGTCGTTATTGGGGCGCATTACGATTCCGTTGTTGGCAGTCCGGGGGCTAATGATAATGGGTCGGGTACTGTGTCAATTTTAGCACTGGCGCGGGCATTTTCGGGACGACAATTTTCCCGAACTTTGCGACTGGTGGCGTTTGTTAATGAAGAACCGCCGTTTTTCTGGACGGAAGAGATGGGGAGTTTGGTTTATGCTAAGAAATCTCGCGATCGCAATGAAAATATCGTCGGAATGCTCAGCCTAGAAACAATGGGTTATTATTCCGAAAAACCGGGCAGTCAAGAATACCCTCTCGGTTTATTAGATCTAGTTTATCCCATTACGGGGAATTTTATTGCCTTCATTGGCAATCTATCATCGAGTCAGTTGGTCAAACAAGTTATAGGTTCGTTTCGCACTCATACTAAATTCCCATCAGAAGGGACAACGCTTCCCGAAGGGATTTCTGGGGTAGGATGGTCGGATCATTGGTCGTTTTGGCAAGTGGGTTATCCGGCGTTAATGGTGACAGATACGGCACCTTTTCGCTATCCTTATTATCATACAGCCCAAGACACGCCCGATAAGGTCAATTATGAATATTTGGCGCGAGTGATGGCAGGGTTAGAGAGGGTTATTGTTGACTTGGTATCGTAAATTGTTTGTAAAAATTGAGAGAAGTTATGAAAATTGAATCATTAACAATAGAAAATTTTCGCGGAATTGAAACATTAAATTTAAAATTCTCCTCCAATGAACCTACTGTATTAATTGGAATCAATGGATCGGGAAAGTCAACTATTCTTGATTGTTTGTTTTTGTCATTTAGCAAGATTATTTTTATAATTCAATTAAATTTAGACCTTAATGAATACAATCTTCTTCTGGAACACGAACCAGAGGAGATAGATGAAAGATTATCACCTTATTCTGAGATTTATAAAAAAATATCTGAAGTCTTATCCAAGAATAAAAACATAAAAGCAAAATATATAGAGCAAAAACAAGATTTAGAAAAGAGAAATCCATTCAAAACAATAGAGTCTGAAAGAGAAAAAAGAACAAAAACAAAAATACAGATATTTTTTTCCTATTTTGACGATGATGGAGAACTAAGTTCAATGTCTGAGAAACTTGAGGAATTAGATATTAATAACTTTTTTAAATTATCCTTTCTTAAGGCAGAAGAAGGCTATTGTCTTCTACATTTGTTTCAGTGGGATAGACTTCCTTTATTTATATACTATCCGGTTAATCGCTTAGTTTTAGAAACTCCTTTGGAAATAGTCTCCGATTACAATAAATTAACACTCTCTGATGCTTATGAAAAGCCGACAGATGGAGTCAAAATTAATTTTGATGCTTTTTTTCGATGGTTTCGAGGAGTAGAAGATCTAGAAAATGAAGAAAGGCGAGACGATCCAGAATATCGAGATAAACAATTAGAAGCCGTTAGAAAGGCGATAAAATCTCTCATACCGGGATTTGCTAATTTGCGGGTTCGCCGATCGCCCCTGCGCATGACTGTAAATAAAAATGAAGAAGAATTGACAATCAACCAGCTTTCTGATGGCGAAAAATGCTTGCTAGCAATGGTGGGAGATTTAGCGAGGAGATTGGCAATAGCTAATCCCGGATTAGAAGAACCCTTGCAGGGGGAAGGAGTCGTTTTAATTTATTTAATAGAAAAGCATTTAAACCCCCAATTGCAAATATAAAATATTACCGCTTTAAAACAAAATATTACCAAATGTCAATTAATTTTT
>JBFRWJ010000573.1:0-4670 GCA_051439525.1 Spirulina sp.
GGATTGAATACGGAATTCGCGCGATCGCGTCTCTCGCAGATACTTATCCCAACATCGAATACAACATCATTGGCGATGGGGAATTACGAGAATATTTCCAGCAATTAATTCAAGAATTAAATGTTTCTCATCGGGTTAAATTGTTAGGATGGAAACAACAAGAAGAACTCATCGAAATACTGGATCGCTCTCATATTCTCATTGCTCCGAGCGTGACGGCTGCTGATGGCAATCAAGACGCGCCAGTTAATACTTTAAAAGAAGCAATGGCAATGGGTTTACCCGTCATTGGGACTCACCACGGGGGAATTCCCGAACTCATTGAAGAGGGTATTTCTGGCTTTCTCGTTCCCGAAAGAGATGCCCGAGAAATTGCTGAAAAAGTTCGCTATCTCATCGACCATCCAGAGATTTGGCCGGAGATGGGGAAAGCGGGCAGAAAACGGGTTGAAACTCAATACAATATGGAGCAACTTAACGACGAACTCGTCGAAATTTATCAGCAAGTTCTCGATCGCAAAAATCATACCATCCTGCTCGAAAACGAGTTTAACTCAAAATTATCAATTGCCTAAAAACTACCATGAAAATTGCCTTTCTTGTGGGGAAATTCCCAGTTTTATCAGAGTCCTTCATCCTGAATCAAATTGCAGGTTTACTCGATCGCGGCCATGAAGTCGATATTTATGCTCTCGATGGTCCTGCGGATCATCTATCCAAAGTGCATCCCATTGTCAAAAAATATAACCTCATAGACCGCACTTATTATTCTCCAGTTCCTCCCGCAAAAACATCTAATCTTACCCTCGAAAACAACCCATTTTTGCAAGCAAATTTTGCACGAAATCCGCAAGCGTGCCGAGATTTAATTGATATTTCCAAACACGGGAAGCGAGCCAAAAACTTTAAACTCCTCTACAAAGCAATTCCTCTATTGGATGGGAAGTCTTATGACATTATTCACTGTCAGTTTGGTTCTGTGGGTTTAATGGGTTTGCTGTTTCGCAATCTGGGCTTATTGCGAGGTAAATTGATCGTTATTTTTCGCGGCTCTGATATCTCCAAATATTTGCAAAAGTGGGGCGATCGCGTTTACGATCGCCTTTTTCGAGAGGGAGATTTTTTCTTAACAAACTGCGAATTTTTCCGCCAGAGGGCGATAAAACTCGGCTGCAAGCCAGATAAAATCGTGATTCTCGGTTCGGGTATCGATTGCCGTAAATTTGCCTTTACCCCTCGCCATTTTCCTGACGATGGTAAAGTCAAGATTGCGACAACGGGTCGATTGGTTGAAAAGAAAGGGATTGAATACGGAATTCGCGCGATCGCGTCTCTCGCAGATACTTATCCCAACATCGAATACAACATCATTGGCGATGGGGAATTGCGAGAACATTTCCAGCAATTAATTCAAGAATTAAATGTTTCTCATTGGGTTAAATTATTGGGATGGAAACAACAAGAAGAACTCATCGAAATCCTCGATCGCTCTCATATTCTCATTGCCCCGAGTGTGACGGCTGCTGATGGCAATCAAGACGCACCCGTTAATACTTTAAAAGAAGCAATGGCCATGGGTTTACCCGTCATTGGAACTCACCACGGGGGAATCCCCGAACTGATTGAAGAGGGTATTTCTGGCTTTCTCGTTCCCGAAAGAGATGCCCGAGGAATTGCTGAAAAAGTTCGCTATCTCATCGATCATCCAGAGATTTGGCCGGAGATGGGGAAAGCCGGGCGCGATCGCGTCGAACAAAAATACAATATGAATAAGCTGAACGAGCAACTCGTGGAGATTTATCGCTCGGTACTCGAACCCGATTTATTATTAGTTTAGCGATCGCTCTTACTGACTTATTTTTTACCTAACTATACCACAGATTTACCAATTTTTGAGTTCCCATTCATCTCCAAAAGAAAAATGAATTTCACCGATCTCAACCCACCTCAAGTTACTATTGTTGTCGTCCCCCGAGAGCGTTTTAGTTGCACGCAACAATCCTTAGAAAGCATCTATAAATATACAGAAATTCCCTTCAAATTAGTTTACGTTGATGGGAATTCTCCCACCAAAACCAAGCATTATCTTCAGTCTCAAGCCAAAACCCGAGGATTTGAACTCGTGCGCTGCGATCGCTATCTTTCTCCCAACCACGCTCGCAATATTGGTTTGAGTCATGTTAGCACCAAATACCTCGTCTTTTTTGATAATGATGTCATCGTTTCTCCGGGTTGGCTTCAAGCCTTGCTCGCTTGTGCTGAGAAAACAAATGCGACCGTTGTTGGTCCTTTAATGTGCGAAAAAGAACCCGTACATGAAATCATTCACTGTGCAGGAGGAGAAAGCCATATTATCACTGATGTGAAAGGACGGCGACATTTGCGAGAAAAAATGTACAAACAAGGTCATCGCTTAGAAGAGATGCGATCGCAACTCAAACGCACGGAAACAGAACTCGCCGAATTTCACTGCGTCTTGGTTCGTACAGAAATCTTCGATCGCATTGGTTTTCTCGATGACAAAATGCTCTGTACGAAAGAACATCTTGATTTCTGCATGACAGTGAGAGAGGCAGACGGTACGATATATTTCGAGCCTGACTGCGTAGTGACTTATGTGCCGGGGCCGCCCTTAGAGCTAACCGATATGCACTTCTATATGTTGCGTTGGAGCGATGAATGGATGCGATCGAGTTTAAACCGCTTGCGCCAAAAGTGGAATTTATCGGAAGATGGCTATTTTAAAACCAAATATACCAAGATAGGATCTCGGCGCAGGCAAACCATCATCAAACCCTTAGTTCAACGTCTGAAAAAAACCCTTGTTAAGAAATTGGGAATTAAAAAACAATGGCTAAAACAAAATCTCCTTTTCTTAGAAAAGTTGCTCAATCGCTATCTGACTCAGTATTATGCTCGCAAACATTTTCAAGCTCGAAATAATAAAACTGCGGACAAACTTTAATTACCGAAAGCTGGCATTTTTGGTTCTTTTCCTTTCTTTTCTTTTTCTTCCCAGCCAAGGAGTAGCTTACCCCAGCCTATTTGATAGGCAATTACATCACAGCATGAAACATTGCCTTCTATTTCTTTAACCCTTTCTCTTTCATGACTAATTGCATCAAATTCTCCATCAATCTTTCGTACACATGAGTGATATTTGCTAGTAATTCATCTTTTGTACTTGGTAATGGCATTAGTTCTGCCTATGAAATATAACGACCAATAACTAATATTATATTCGTTTAGGTGAGATTTGGCGCAGGACGCTAAATTTTGTTAAACTTTTAAGAATGATTATCGTTATAATAAATTTTGGTAACCCCAATTGCTTCTCTTCACCATGTCAGAGATTCGCCAGCCAGAATTCCGGGTCGTTCAAGCACTTGAGACCACCTCAAGGGTCAGCCCTTTACCAGTCACTATAATTACAGGCTTTCTCGGTAGTGGGAAAACCACCTTACTCAATCAAATTCTACAAAATGACCTTAATCAAAAAGTTGCAGTGTTAGTCAATGAGTTTGGCGATATCAATATTGATGCTCAACTTTTAGTTTCCTACGACGATGACATGGTGGAATTAAGCAATGGTTGTATTTGCTGCACGATTCATGAAGGCTTGGTAGAAGCCGTAAAACGAATCTTAGCTAGGAAAGAAAAAGTCGATCGTTTGATTATCGAAACGACGGGCGTAGCTGACCCTTTACCGATTATTTTGACTTTTGTGGGTTCGGATTTTCGGGATTTTACACGCTTAGACTCGGTGATTACCTTAATTGATTCAGAAACCTTTACCCCAGAACATTTTGATAGTGAAGTGGCATTTAAACAAATTGCCTATGGAGATATTCTCTTATTGAATAAAACTGATTTAGCAAATCCCCAACAATTAACCGTATTAGAAACCTACATTGCCTCCATAAAAAATAATCCCAGAATTCTTCATACCCAATACGCCCAAGTTCCTTTACCGTTAATCTTGGATGTGGGTTTAACTAAGACAGATAATTACCTTAAAGCACAATACCAACAACATCATCACCATCATTCCCATCACCTAGAAACAGATGGTTTTATGTCCCTGTCCTTTCACAGCGACAAACCCTTTGATGTCTATAAATTTCACAAGTTTTTAAACGAAGGACTTCCCCTAGAAGTATTTCGTGCCAAAGGAATTGTTTGGTTTGCAGGAAGCCAATTACGTCACATTTTCCAACTATGCGGACAGCGCAACGAGATCGAGTCCGAACCGTGGCCTAATTCTCCTGCCAACCAGCTAGTCTTTATCGGTCGTCATTTAGAGCCCGATCGACTCCGCCAACAGTTAAATGACTGCTTGGCTACTTCCGTTACTTAATTATTGGACTTTGGACAAAGCAAAATCAGATTTACGTAATATTCCTGTTCTGTCAAACTGGGAAAACCCTTGGAATTCCTAAAGTCTCAAACTCTCTCAGAGTAAGCGATCGCATCGGGATAAAAGCAATCATCCTTTGACCCGGCACTTGCTCGATCGGATGGAAGAATGAGAGCGTTTTCTCAAACTTCAGCTTTTTTCCGAGAAAGCGATCGCATGACCCCCAAAGCCTCTCGCGATCGCTTTTCCAAACTGCCCAACATTTGCGAGAACTGTTCAAAATAATTGATGATTTCCTCTCGTCCCATTTTCT
>JBFRWJ010000574.1:0-4759 GCA_051439525.1 Spirulina sp.
AAAGGACGATTTCTTCTTGTCGCTTTAGCTTTTCTTCCCGATCGCTCTCTAATGGAGATCGAGACATTAATTGAGCGATCGCCAATTGATTCAGTAAGAAATCCGATAATTCTGCGATGCTATTGTCTTGGAAAAATTGTTCCACCGGAACCCAGACCTGTAGATCGGCTTCGATTCTTCGTTTTGCCTCCAAAGTGACTAAAGAATCCAGTAAATAATTCAATGATTGCTGCGACTCGAGCTCGGCTGTGGGAATTTGCAGTAACTGACTCAGGAGTTGCAACAAATAAGTTTCTAAGATTTCTCGTCTTTGTCCCGCCTCAACGGTAAAAATTTGCTCTCGAGAGAAGGGAGCTTTTATCGGGAGAGAGGAGACTCTCATATAATCCTCTTTCGATAAAGTTGGCAGTTGCTCGGGTTCTGGAGTCCAATGGGCGGGGGGAGCGGGCATCGCTCCCAGTCTCGCACTTTGCCACCGCAGCACCCCTGCGGCGGCCGTTGCGGCTGCGCCATTGGCATACACTAAAACGAGATCGCCATCGCGAATGCTGTCGCTTTGGGCAGCGTGATACAAATTGGCGAGGGGAAAAACAGGCCCGATATTGCCATAGCGAGGGTAGAGGTTGAGCGCGCGATCGCCGTCAATTCCCAAAGCACGAGCGCAAACATCGGCATACCAAGCGGTAGGGGTATTGAAGGCAAAAAAGTCAATGTCTGCCAAGCTGACTCCGGCTGCATTGGCCGCTTTTTGGCAGCACGATCGCGCTGCCTCCACGGCGGTTTCGGCAAGGGCAATGGCATTATCCCCCGTCCGGGCGAGGGTTTGGGTTTTGCCCTTGCCATTATGAGCGAATTCATAGCGGTAGGCATCGCAGGTTTCGATCGTGGGAGCGATCGCGATGCCTAATATCCCTTCCTCTCCTCGGACGGAACTGACAATTAAAGCCCCCGCCCCATCCCCCAAAGACCAAGAGAGAGAGTCCGCGTTATCCGTGGCATTCGAGCCGCAGTGAGAAACGACGATCAGAATGTTGTCGTACCGTCCCGACTCGATAAAGGTGCGAGCGGTTTCTAAAGCCACGAGAGCGCTCGCACAGGTGGACTCGATCTGCCATGCCGGACAATGCAGCCCGATCGCCCGAGCCAAATAAGCCGCATGACCGGGGCCGGGGCGATCGGGAAAGAGGGAAGTTGTTAAGGCCAGATCGATTGTTTCTGGAGTCAATTCAGCGAGGGCGATCGCTTCTTTGGCCGCCCGACATTCTAAGGCCAGTCCCGACTCTTCCGATTGCAAAATACGTCGCTCCTTTGCTCCTCGGAAGGGATCGCAAAGATAGGGCGCGACTGCCTGCGACCAAATATCGGCATCATTCTCAGCCATAGCTGCAATGTTTCTCTGCCGTTTTCTCCCTTTTGGGAGCAGGTGAGGGAAGTTTTCGCGCCAATAATCATTGTTGCGAATGGTGTCGGGAAATTTAATCGCAAGGGAACGAATGCCGCTTGAGGACTTCATGGGTAGAATTGACTCCTGTGATTAACTTACGCTCGGAACTTTAAGCAAGGTCGAAAGATCTTCCATGTCATAATCGAAATATTGCCGAACTCGAGGGTTTTGAGCCGTTCTGATCCAAGAGAGAAATCGCCAAAACTCAGTCCGACAAAATGGTGATTCCGTGTCTATATTCTTTTGCTGAGAATCGCCAAGTTTCCAATAATTATTGGGCAAACAATCTAGAGCCGAAATCTCCGCTAGAATGATCCGACTGGCTTCTTGGGGGGTCAGATTTCCGCTTTCGACATTTTCAACGGTTTCTGTGGCTTTCTCAAAGAAGCGATCGCTCAGTCCTTCATAACTGGGGGTGAGGAGAGCGAGGCGATCGTTATCGGGCATTTGGGTTAATTGCTGACCCCGACCGGCTAATATTTTAAGACGGTGTTTGAGGCCGGCTTTCATTTGACGCATAAATGTCCCTAACAACCAAACTCGCCTCCACGTATCCCAAAGCTCGAAGTCTCGAAACGAAATATACGAACAATTGGCTAAGTCATCGTTATAATCAAAGAGTTTTTGCTGTAATTCTTCTACATCGGCAAATTGCTCTCGATGATAGCGATTTTCGGATAGGGCTTTGAGAATCCGGGAAATTAAAGGGAGAATAATCGTACAAGAATTCACCAAGCCAAACGAGTATAAAGGGTCGATAAAACCCGTCGCATGAGGAAGCAGATAAAAGCGCTCTCCCGCACAAGAATGGGATGAATATTGCAAGCGTTGGGTTTGTACCCAGTTACGAATGGGTTTTGCGTCTTCAAACTGCACGGCAACCCCCGGAAATCGTCCTAAGAATTCTTTGAATTCTTGCTCTGGAGAGGCTTGCGCGTTAGGGAAGCGACGGAGATCCAAGGTGAGCCCGATACTGCAAACGGGATTGGTCGAGCGCTCGTGATTATTGAAGGGAATCACCCACATCCAGCCACCGTCAAAGATATGATGCAGCGTCCCTTGATACCAAGCTAGAGAGGTCGAATCATCATGGCTCTGACTCAAGCAATCATCATAATTTTTGACCCCGATCGCGTGGGTAAATAAACTTCTCGATTGCGTTTTAAAGCGAGTTGGCTTTTCTCGCAGATCGAACTGTTGGCTCAACAGGGATTTATAACCGCTACTATCGACCAAATATTGACCCCTAAACGATTCACCCTGTTCTGTTTCAATCTGAACGCCGTCGGACTCGATTTTGAGCGTTTTGATTTGGGTATTTTCAAGGAGTTGAGCGCCATATTTAACAGCCGTTTCGGCCATATAGCGATCGATTTCTTGACGAAATAGGTGACTGCTGGAGCGAACGCCAACTTTATTGTACTCTTGCAGCGATTGCTGGCAACCTTCGCGATGATAAATAAAGTTAAAGGATCGTTTTAAACCGCAAAAGGAAGGAGAAATATTGTCACAAATGCCTTCAAAAGAACTCAAATACCCCAGTTCGGGAATTGAAAATTTATAGCTCAAGATGCTCATCATCAAGTCCGTATCGGGGGTCATTGCTTCTCCGATGGCAAAGCGAGGATGAGAACCTTTATCGATTGATAAAATTTTCAATCCTTGTTTGGCTAAAATGGTGGCTAATATCGAACCCGCCAAACCCGAACCTAAAACAATAACATCAAAATTTTCGAGAGGGGAAGTCATCAAAATTGCTCCTATTGAACTCAAATGGGAATCGTCCAAGCGATCGCATAGCGGGAGGTATGGCTGATACTCACGAGCCATTCCTCCAGACCGACACGAGCGGCAATACTTTGACCGCGATCGCTGAAGGCAACAGCAGGCGCGCCGCAGGGCAATCGGCGAATCTCCACATCTTGGTGCGAGAGTTCGGGCAAATAACTGAGAATGCTCTGTTTTGCCGCCAGACGACCGCCTAAATATTGCCAACGTCGCGCTCCTCTCTCTCGGGGGTTGCGCTCGGTGCCCGTGAAGTACCGTTCTTCGTCGATCACTCGCAGGCTATCCACTTCTACGAGAGTCAACGCGCGATCGCCCATCGGGTTGTAAAATTTCAAGGAATTATCTGTCATCATGACCCGATCTCTTGAGGAAATTGCGAGTGCCTATACTTCATCGAGTACGAGGTTGGCGAGCATCGTGTTCATTTTATTGACCGACTCGATGTATTCATGGGCGGGAACGGACTCGGCGACAATTCCCGCTCCTGCATTGAGATGAATGGTGTCTCCGTACTGGAAAACCGAGCGAATGGCCAGAGCGAAGTCGGCTTCTCCGTTATCGCTCACCCAACCAATGCCGCCAGCGTAGAGGCCGCGGGGTTCGTCTTCGAGGCGGTCGATCCAGTGCAATGCTTGCGGCTTGTCGATCCCGGAGACGGTAATGCCCGGAAAGAGAACTTTCAGCGCATCCCAGAGGGTGCGATCGGGTTGCAGGAGACCGCCCACGCGAGAGGAAAGGTGCTGAACGCAGCGATATTTCTTAATTTCCATGAAATTAAAGACACCAACGCTGTTGGGCAAGCAAACCGAGGCGATTTCCTGCTGGGCCAGCCAAGCAGAAAGCGCGTGTTCTTTCACTTCTTTGGCATCGGAAAATAACTCGGCATAGAGGCGCAAATCTTCCTCGGGGGTTTCTCCGCGCGGTCGCGTTCCTGCGAGGGGGTTGGTGACGACCCAGCGCCCGTCTGTTGCTTTCATGAGGATTTCGGGACTGAAGCCCACTCCTTTGATATTGCCCAAATCGAAAGCATAAGATCGGTAAGCATTGTTCGCTTGGTTGGCGATCGCATAGGTGCCGAGAACGTTTAACTCTCCCGAATACTTGGCAGCGCGGGAAATAATGGCTTTTTGCAAGCGATCGGCTTTGATGGCGGCAATGAGTTCTGCAACCCGACTTTCGTAATCTTGGCGATCGCTAAAGTCAATCGAGACAGAAGTTGCCGCATGAGTGGGGAGTTGCACCTCACTCGTGAAAAGCGCGCTAATGTCGTCAATGGCCTCGATACTCCGACAACAAATTCCCTCCGGAATAAAGATTAATTCGATCTCGGGAACGATGAGATAGAGCAGTTCGTTTTGGCTTTGTTTGGAGTAGGACGAGTAAAAACTCGCCATATCGAAAGAAATGTAACCATACGCCGTCCAATGTTCCAAAGGAAGGGCGTTAAGCATCTCTGCGACTTGTTTGAAGGGATCGCGAATGGGTTGCGAATTGACTTCATTCCCAGACATTTCTATCCGATCTCGG
>JBFRWJ010000575.1:0-8266 GCA_051439525.1 Spirulina sp.
CTATAACGCTGCTTAGTTCTTGCGGTATTCCCTGTCTTTTTACTAAAGTATCTAAAGCCCCGGGCTCTTGGTGCGGGTCAAAACTTCTACCGTATTCCCAAAAATCCACAGCTGTCGTAACCGCTAGCGGCCAGCCGCGAGCAAAATCAACAATCCGAGTAATTTCCTCTGGAGTGGGATCGTCACCGTGCAAAAACTGATAATAGCGACGGATTAATATTTGCACGTCACCCTCTTGCATTGGTTCGAGTTCTTGGCTCTGGATTCTTAATCGTAGGTTGCGCCAAGCTGGCTTCTCGAACATTACATTGGGTGTCATGCGGCCAGCAATTAGCACTAAGACATAAGGGGGTAACTCTCTGACCCAGTAAGAAACCCAATCATCCAACTCTCTTATTTGCTCGTAAGTATCTAGAATTAACACCACGCGCTGTTTTCGACGCAGTTGCTTGAGGTCATCGATGAAGTTATTGGTCAGTTGTTCGGTTGCTTTAACGTACAGGTCAATATCTTTTTCTTTTTCTGGATAATCGGGTAGAAAGTTCAATAGGTAACCGCTCAAAACTTTGCTTATCGTACCCAAGCCCCCAGCAAGTGGAGCAACTGGCGTTAAGGTAGCAAGCATCTCTACTCCAGTTCCACCCAGTTCGGTAATTGACTCATTTCTTTGCTGCCTTGCTTCCAAATCGATTTTCTTACCAATTTTTTGAGCTGTATCTTGGTATTTCTTAAAGTTTTTTTCAAACGCAGAAAGGTTAACATTATCGCGTTTAAGATCTGTATAGAAGCGATTTAAAAAGCTAATAGTTTGCTTTAATTCTTCAGCGTTAGCTAAAGCAACAGGAATGTTGTTTTTCTTGCAAAATAGTCGAAAGATCCGCAAAACTGATGATTTTCCCGCTCCACCTATGCCATGAATGATAAATACTGGCTTTTCGAGTTTTGAATCGTTAGAAGCAAGATTTTGAAGGTGATTTAACAGATCTTCGGTATCGGTGTAATATAGACTAAGTTTTTCGGCATCTAAGTCATTTCTTTGTCGCGATTCCATACAAATATCCTCCCTATTTTTACATGATTTTATCTTCAGTTAAAGGCTAAAGATATTTAATTTTTCAATTTTGTCATCAGACAAATTATTGATTTCTGATTCAGCCTGCAACCAATCCTCCATCTGATTGCTATTTCCACAACTATTCAGAGAAATTTGGTAGGCTCTTTGCTCGATCATCCAATAACGTTTTAGAGGTAAAAGATTGCGTTTTAGCTCACCTAGAAAATCGACACTTTGAGAAAAATGACTACAGAAAAAAGTAGTCCAGAAATTCTTCTGGAAGCCATATTTTCTGGCTTCGGCTTCCGAAATAGTTAGTAGGGGATGAATTTCGGCAACGCATGACCAAAATAGACGAAGCCTTTCAATAATATCTAATCCATAATCTCGTTTATGGTGATAGTAGTACTCTGACCCTATGGCTGGGTTAGTGGGAATATCATTCTCAGCCGTACAGAATTTACTGTCATCATAAGGAACTTGAATAAGAGCTAATCCAGAGTCTTTGATAATTCTAGACATTTCTGCTATTGCTATAAAATCATTCTTGACATGTTCGAGAACATGAAAACAAATAATCAAGTCAAAAGTTTTTTTCGGAAAAGGCAAGTTGCTTATGTCTCCAATAAAATCTCCATGCCCTGGATAAAGATCCAAAGAGCGGTATTTCCAGCCTTGATTCTCAAGATAAATTTTGAAGGCGGAAACAGCACCACTACCAATTTCTAAGGCATATCCGTTTTTGGGTAAGATATTCGTTTTTTCTAGATATAAAACTATTGCTCTATGTCGTTCATAAGAACCACATCTAGGACATAAAACGTTGATATCCTCATATAGAGATTGAAAGGATTTACCAGCCCAACCGCAAATATTACAGACATATTTACATTTCTCTAGGTTGCTATTAAAAGTTTTGGAATAATACGCGTTCAAAGATTTTGTTCTTATCATTATCTATCTCCTCAAAAACTCCTCAATAATCCGAATGTTTTCGTCAACCTGTTCTTGGCTCTCCATTCCAATAACAAAAGCATCTACAGGAATTTGAAACTGATAATAAATGGCGGACTTAGGGTCATTTCCTAATTGGCCATTCCCCATTACCTTCATTCCATAAACACCCTTACCACTGTCTTTCATCTGTTGAATTAGAGGAATAATTTTACTTGGATTGTCTTCCATATATAGCCCTTCTGAGTTGATGCGGACTAGGACAATATCGACCCAAGATTCTTGTGCCGCCGTGCAAAGAGCGCCATAATCGTGGTTTGAACAACCTACAGCTCGAACAATTCCCCGTTCCTTAGCATCAGACAGTACATCCATCACAGAACGTAGCTTTATATTCCAATTTTTGTCAGTCATGCAGTGAAGCAAAACAATATCCAAATAGTCTGTCCCTAACTCCTTACGAAACCGATTTAGGTCAGACTTAATTTGGTTGGTGTTTCTTGCGATCGTTTTGGTCGTGACGATCACTTTCTCTCGGGGAATTGTTTTGAGCGCCTCACGTACATGCGGATGACTGCCATATTGATCGGCAGAGTCAATAAAGGTGATTTCTCTCTCATACGCGTAAACTAGCAAGTCAGCTAATCCTTTCAACCCCAAGCGACTTGTCTGATCGCTTTTACCGCACCATCCGTTTGTTCCCGTTCCAATGCAGAGGATGGAAACTTCAATCCCCGTACTACCCAATAAGACGTGTTTCATGAGTTTTTCTTGTGAGATAGTCCAGAAGCATTGCCTTAATCAAATATAATCAAATATAAATTGCTTGTCAAGATGTACTGCGGTTTTGCGATCTCTCCAATGAAACTAATGGAATAAGGATGGTAAATCCAAACTTCACGTTCTGTAGTATGACATCAGTACCCTCTCTATCATATTGCTGACAGATTTAATCTTCCCCGGTTTCTGGCAATTCACTGCCGATGCGATGAAAATGACCGTTAATATCCTCAATGGTAAATTCTCGCATTCCCCAAGGTTTATTGTCTAATGCGCTCACTATCTTTGCCCCACTGTTTTGATATTCTTGATACACTGCATCCACATCATCTACGCTCCAATAAGATCCGAGTCCGGCTGCAACCTTCTCCTCCTTACTAAAAAACAAACAAACGCGATCGCGAGAAACCGAACCAAAATCCTCGTACCAAATCCAATCCAAATTAAAGCCTAAAACCTCTTGAAAATACTTCTGGGTTTCGGCAACGTCGCGAACGGGGAAAATGGGAGTACAATTGGCAAACATGAGTCTTTTTCTCTCCTGCACGAAAGCTATATCTCAACAATCGCTAGTTTAGTACAGAAAAACTAAATCGTCGAGCCGAGCGATCGCACCCCAATAAATTCGACCATCGGATATGGGCAGACCTCCCCAAGACCGATAAAATTTGGGAAGTCAGACTGAAAACTTGTTTGAGGATCCGCCTCATGGGAATTATCGAAGAAATTAAAAAACGGGAAATTAGCGGTTTGAGCGATCGCTTCAACCTCTTCTTCAGCGTGTTTGCGAATAACATGACGCAAATCGTCCCAGTACGCTTTCGGTGGATTGTCCCTTCCCTTTTAGAAAATATTAGCCTTCCCGTCCCCGAATTTCCCGAAGTCAAACAAGAAGTCATCGATCGACTCAGAGGCATAGAACCCGAGGAAGCGATCGCCATCGAAGTCGAACCCCCTCCCCTCCCCTCCCGTTATACCGCCTATCGGTGCGTGCATTCCAATCCCTTCATCTGCGAATGGCAGGAAAAAACCTTTGAGAACGACCCCGAGGCAACCCATTGCTCTCAATGCAGCTTTCCCCTCCAACTCCCTCCCGAAGCGAAAATCTTAGGGATGCGGGGGACTTATCAAGTGGAAGACTACTTCAAAGCGCGCAACCAAGGGCGATTGTACCGCGCCATCGACCTCAGCGATCGCGAACCCGTCGTCATCAAAGAATATCTCCTCCCCAAGCGCTATTTTAGCCGCAACGAAACCCGCTTTCGCCAAACCAACTTTATTAATTTTACCGGGATCGATCTCGCCGACGGTCGCCATCAAGACGCGCGCATTATTGCCCCCAACGACGCGATCGCACCTACAGGAGAAGAGCGATGTTATTTAATTACCCGAGGCAGCTTAAACAGTTATCCCGATCTGGCCAGTTATATCGCCGAAACTGGAGCGCTTTCCCAACAACAAGTTCGCATGGCTCTCGCGCAAATTTTACAAAGTTTGGAATTTCTCCACGGGCAAAAATTTCGCCTTCCCAATGGGGTGCTACGAGATGGATTAATTCACGGCAATATTTGCCTCGAAAGTTTATTAATCGTTCCCACCTTTCAGGGTTTCTATATTTATCTAACCGATCCGACACTCTGGGAAAATTTATTTATTCCTCCCGCCAGAACACCAGAGAAAGTTACCATCAAGGGGGACTTATATAACCTCGGGTTAGTAGGATTTTATCTCCTTGCTGGACGCAGCACCGATCCCCAGACCCATCGCCCTCTCGATCCGGGTTTTAACGACTACTGGCCGCCCGTCAATCCCCAATTGAAAAACTTTATTTTGTCTTTATTGGACTTGACTCCCATCGCTTTTAACAGTGCGGCAGAAGCACGTCGGGAACTGTTAGCAATCCCGCCTCTTGAAGAAATCGAGCGCGTTGAAAGACCCGAAGTCGAAGAAGAAAGCAAACCGAAAAAAAGAAAAGGCCGGGGACGGCTCTGGCTCTTTTTAGGCAGTCTGCTCGGGGTATCCGTACTCATTATTTTAATTTGGTATTTCCTGAACCGCGTCCGTCGAATTCGCAGCGTCGCCGAAACTCCGCCGATTTGCTGTATCGAACAAGTCGCGGGATTGAATCCCGGTAACTATATTTTTAGCGGCGAACGTCACGGGATTTGGTCGTATATTTGGCTGCAAAAAAATTTAATTGCCAAAGGCGTTTCCCTAGAAAAAGAATTCTTAAATCGGATGAATCCCAACCGTAAAAAGGCGAGAAAATCAGCAGCAGAAATAGCAGCCGATCCGAATACCGCGTCTGCAAAAACGCCCACGCCCATTCCCAAACCCGAGTATAATTTGATTTACTCTCCTGCCCCCACAGCTACCGAAGCGATTACTAAAATTCGCAACTTTGAAGCATCTTTTGCGGTGAGCAGTTTGCTGCAAAACTTGGGGATCGATTTGTGGTTCGAGCGTTTTGCCTATGACGCGATCGCGGTTTACATCTCTTTCACTTATGTTGATAGTAAAGATAGTCTGCCGGAAAAATTGCGCGGACGGATTACTTTTGAACAATTACGTCGTCTCTATACAGGAGAAATCACCAACTGGAAAGAAATTGGCGGGCCCGATCTGGCGGTTAAACTTTATATTCCCGATGATGAAGAAGCGGTAACAATTTTTGAACAACGGGTCTTGCAAGATGCCGACGCGATCGCGACCTTTCGAGAACTCATACAATTAAATTTAGAACGCAGTGCAGTGAGTACCGAGATCGATCGCTTGCCTACCTTTCAGACATTTAATGCCGTGATTCAAGACTTTCAAGACCGACAAGTCGGAGGGATTGCCTTTGGCAGTCTCAGCAAGGTTTTCGGGCAATGTTCCGTGTATCCTTTGGCTATCAGCGATAATAAAAAACCGCCGGTTTCTCCCTTAATAATGAGGCATGGGTCTCCCATCACCCCCCAAACCGATCTGTGCAATGAAAAAGGGAGTTATTTTCTCAATAGCAAAGCCATTCGAGAGGAGCGTTATCCTCTATCATATCCCCTAGCCGTCGTCTATCCTCGAGATAATCGCCGCAGACCCATCGGATTGAACTTTATTAAAGTTCTCAAAACTACCGAAGCCCAAAAATTGCTGATGAGAGCGGGTTTGGTGCCCCTCGAAGATCCCCCGCAAGAATGAACCATTCCCAATTACCCACGATCCAAAGACAATTTTCGACTTTTGGCTAACGATCGCATTGCTTGGGTTTGTTTATGATGGAAAGACGCGATTAAATTGAAGGAGGGAGCAAGCACCATGAAAATCAAATCTACAATACCTTTGGTTCTTCACGGGGATGCGGGTGGCACGATTGGATTTGCGAAATTTTCCGAAGCGGAGAGCGAACTCCTCGAAGAGTCTTGTACCTGTTCTTGCACCGATGAACCTCCCAGTTCTATTGCTCGATTTGCGGCTGAGGTCATGGAAGATACTCTTTTAATGCAAAAGTTGGGCGATCGGGTGTATGAATTAATGATAGAAGACTTAGCCAATCAACGGGAACGTTATTGGAATTATAGAAAGGGATTGCTTCGTTGACCCCAAAAAAAGTGGTTTCTATCTCTTTTTTTAGGGCAATATCCCTTTAAACTGGAGGGACTGTTCGCCGTTCACGATTTACTAAAATGACGACTACAACGATTCGAGACTACAACTATATTACTGTTAACCGCTTTTATGTGGAAATGCAGGAAAGTAGCTATATTAGCGCAAGTTTTAGTGAGGTTTCTGGTTTGTCAGCGACTCTCGATCATGACGTTTTCTTTGAAGGAGGAGTCAATAATCAACAGAGAGTGATGTTGACAGATGTTAAGTTCTCCAATGTAACTCTCAAAAGGGGAATGTCTAACGATTTAGCATTTTTGGGATGGGCGAATAGTTTGTTTAGCACTCTGGAATCGGCAGGAAGCGATACAAAAAATATCAGCGAATATCGGCGCAATATCAATATTCTACTTTTTAATCAAGCGGGGGAAACTATCCAAACTTGGACGCTAATTGGAGCTGTTCCAGTGAGATGGCAAGCCCCGAGTTTACAAGCCGACGGTACGAGCGTTGCCATTGAAGAATTAGAACTTGCTTATGAGGGTTTGAAAATTTACGTTAACAATACGCTAAGTTCGAGTTCCTCTAGTAAAGGAGCAACAATTCATAAGAGCGGGCGCGATTCTAAAGGCTTTTTTGCCAGTAATTAATTTTTTGGTTGTTATTTGTTATTTGTTGTTTGTTATTTGTTGGTTGCCAATATGTAACTAATAACCAATAACCCAGAATAAAATTATGAACGAACCTCTAGCGAAAAACTATTTACAACCTAAGTTTCTTTATCCCTTGGGAGCAAGACCTCTCTCCACATTGAGTACGTCAACTTTCGTGTTGCAATCATTGCGCGATCGCCCGGAATTAATGACTTCTTTACCCGATTCCAGCATTTTTGACCGATTTCGGCAACATCCATTTATTGTCAAGTCTTTACCCCCAGGGGCGCTCGAGAATATTCAACTGCAATGGCAAGAAAATGTTTGGTCGGACTTGTCTTTTCCGAAAAATAATGTTACTAAGAATTCGGTTTTAAGTTCTGTCCCGACTCCAGAAAATTTGGAGTCGGGAGGAAATGCGATCGCGACACCCAACCCAGAAATTTCCCCAAATTTGCCCAGTTCTGACTCACAAAAAAATCCGCAGCCAATTCCTCCCCATTTGCAAAGATTTGTTTCCTCTCCATCTTCCCCCAATTCTTCGCCAACGGAACAAAAAAAATCTCCGAAAAATCCTCCTTCAAGTTCCTCGCCAAGTCAGCAACAGCCGAAAACAAGTCGATTTGAACAACATCCCGGGACTCGAGTGCCGGCGAATATCCAACGGGAGATAGAGGCTCAAACTCCGGCTTCCCCCTCTCCTCCAAACCGTGAGAGCGAGGAAGCGATCGCGACACCCAACCCAGAAATTTCCCCAAATTTACCAAGTTCTGCCCAACCCCAAAACCCGCAGCCAGTTCCCCCGAATTTGCAAAGATTTGTTTCCTCTCCATCGTCCCCCAATTCTTCGCCAACGGGACAGGAACAATCTCTGGAAAATCCTCCTTCAAGTTCCTCGCCAAGTCAGCAACAGCCGAAAACAAGTCGATTTGCCCAACATCCCGGGACTCGAGTTCCGGCAAGCATACAACGGGATATAGAAGCTCAAAATAATCCACCGACCTCTCCAACACCGCAAAAAAACAGACAACAGCCACAGTCAAACATGCAAGGATCGCCGAGGCGATCGTGGCTGGAACAAGCACAAGAAAATTTGACAGTCAAGTTACAAAACCAGCAGGAAACCAAAGACTCCGTTGCAGAAAAATCATCTACATCTTTAATCCAAGATCCTGCTCAAAGCGATCGTGCTCCCTCTAGTCCTCCGCAAGCATCATCGAGTGTGGCGAATTCTATCGAT
>JBFRWJ010000576.1:0-3645 GCA_051439525.1 Spirulina sp.
GGCATGGAATTAGGGGCCGACGATTATTTGACGAAACCCTTTACCCTCTCGGAGTTGCTCGGCGCGATCGAAACGCAACTCAAAAAACGCGATCGCTTTCAACAAGGGTTGCGCGATCGCCTGCAACAAGCCGAACTTCAACTCGATTATCTCCGCCATCACGATTCTCTCGTACAACTGCCGAACAAATTGGCTTTGCAAAAATGGTTCGCGAGTCGGGATATTGCTTGTGCCTTGGAGCGAGAGAGAGCCGCTCTTGCGGTTTGTCTCCTCGCGATCGATCGCTTCGATCGCCTGCAAAAAAACCGTTCCCATCACGCGATCGCTGCCATCTTGCAGTCGGTGGCACAACGTTTAAAGTGCTATCATTCGGATTCGACGTACCTTGCTTATTTTAATCTCAATCAGTTTGTCTTTCTCCTCCATAATTGCGACGTTCGTGCCTTTACCCAAAAGATTTTAGAGAGCTTTCATCAGCCGTTTCTCGTTCGCAATCGAGAAATATTTCTCACGGCCAGTATGGGAATTGCCCTGCACAATCTTACGCTTTGGGACTTAGAAGATTTACTCAATCGTGCCGAGATTGCCAAAAGCCATGCCATGCAGCAAGGGGGCAATCAATCTCAATACTATACTCCGGCGTTGCTCGTCAATTCCATCGAGCGTTCGTTTGTGGAAACCCATTTACATCAGGCTTTAGCCAAGCAAGAACTGCAAGTTTATTATCAGCCCCAAATTAGCGCGGAGACTGGGAAAATTATTGGCATGGAAGCCCTCATGCGTTGGTTTCATCCCCAAAAAGGCGTGATTTCCCCCGCCCAATTTATTCCCGTTGCCGAGGAGTTAGGACTGATTGTCGAGCTGGGAGAGTGGATTTTACAAACCGCCTGCGCGCAAGTCAAGACTTGGCAGGAACGATATCAACCCGACTTGTCCCTGGCGGTCAATTTATCCGTTCGTCAATTGAATGATTCTCAATTTTGCGATCGCCTCTTAGCCATCTTACAACAGACTCGATTTCCTCCCCATTTGTTGGAACTGGAATTAACGGAAAGTCTTCTCGTGGAAAATATTCAGCTGGTCCAAAAACAGATTGACGCTCTGAAATCCCTCGGGATTGCCATTGCTATTGATGATTTTGGCACGGGATACGGTTCGTTTAATTATTTACAACAATTTCGGTTTGATATTGTGAAAATCGATCGCAGTTTTATTACCGATTTACAAAGCAATGCGACCAATGCGGCCATTGTGACGGCGATCGCGGACATGGCCGGCAAGCTGAACTGTCGCACCATCGCTGAAGGCGTATCCACGGAAGCCGATACGATCTTTCTCGAGGAGCAAGGATGTCATATCCTGCAAGGATATTTCTTCAGTCCTCCTTTGCCCTCGTCAGAGTTTGCCGCCTTACTCGATGCCGGCGGTCTTTTTCCTCTCCCGCGATCGCCGGCATAAACGGCCCCCATCCTCAAAATGTTACGATATGTTGAGAGATGTTTAAGAACTATGACTGAATGATAGGAGCAGCAAGGAGGGTGGTAAGGTCTAATGGTGTTTAAGAGTTAAATTTTTTTAGAGGGGGAGAACATTGAGCGCACCACAAACCCAAGGCGAAATCAACAACCCAGAAACCAGCCAGCCAGAAACCAACCCGTTTCGCGAAGATCTTCGCGAGTACGTGGCCGAGTTACAACTACACATGACGTTACAAGCCAAAAATCTCGTCCCTTCTTTTCCGGAAGGAGAAAATACGAGCAACGCAACCGTGGATAGTCGGGTGCAATTACTGAGGGAAACTCAAGCAGATATGGAAAAGTTATTCTCTCGACAAGAAATTGTGTCTTGTCGCCTTTAAGCAATTATTAATTATCAATAAGCGATCGCGATTTCCGAGAAAACCGTATAAATCGGGTGGCGATCGCGCCCCAACTTCATGAAATTTTAAAAAAAGCTCAAACGAACGTGTTGTTTTAGTAAAGTTTGCGATTTTGGCTTGCGGTTATTGGCAGGCTTATTTTATGTTGAGAAATAGGATAGGAGTCGTAAAGGATAGAGTTATTTAAATCAATTCTTCGATTCTGAAAGTATCTTGTGGATTGAGTTGGAATGAACAGGAGGGGCGAGCTTCGCAGCTCATTTCCTCCTTTTTTTCAATAACTCTTTGTTCGCAAAGTTTTTTTTCGCCAAGTGGGTGCAATTTTTTCAATTTTGCGATCGCCCCCAAAAATATACGGAGATGGGGCAAACAGTCGCGAAGTTAGCAAGAGAAGTGGGCAGCATGAGGAGTCATGGAAACTATTCTTGCCTCTATTATTATATCTCTCTCCACCAATCTCGACAATTTAGCCGTCGGGATGGCCTGTGGAGTCAACCAGTTTCATATTCGTCTTCGTGCCAATTTCCTCATTGCGGTTTTATCCGGGATGAGTACCCTGAGTTCAATGTTGGTGGGGGATTGGCTCAATCATCTCATTTCTTCTCATTGGGCGCAACTGTTGGGAAGTGGTATACTAATCGCGATCGGCCTGTTGAGCATTGTGGAAGCATTGCAGATCGAGGGGAAACTGCCAGGATTCGACGAGTTAGTCGTATTGCCCGCAATGCAGCTTAACGCCAGAATGATGAGTTTGAGAGAAGCCGGAATTTTGGGTTTGGTCTTAACCCTGAGTAATTGGGGCACTGGAATTGGTGCGGGAATTGCTCACTTAGATTTGGGGTTGACCAGTAGTTGCAGTTTCTTGTCGAGTTTATTAACCATTGGTGGGGGGGTCTTACTCGGAAAAGTTGCTACTCAATATTTTCGGAGCGATTGTTTGGCATGGATCGCGGGATTGCTCCTCATTGGTTTGGGAATTTATGAAATCATTTGAACCAAAATGTCGAGGATAGTCTCCACCTCCACCGCCCTCGACGACCGCAGAACCAATTTCTGTTATAATAAAGTTGTTCTGTCGTTGTTGATTCGGGCGATGAACAATTTATCAATCGTCAGTATAATTCTGGGTATGCTGCTCGCGATCGGGCGCGCACCTTTCATTTTTGCACCCGCGACGATGTTAAGAATCGTTCGTAACATTGTCAATAAAAAGTCGAACTTGCGTTTAGTCGGCTTTCCGACTTTGTTACTCGGCACGGCAATGCTCGCTGCGTCATTAGACGCGAACCAACCTTTGGCTTTAATTATCTTAATACCCGGTTGTCTGATTGTTTTGGCTGGATTTTTGGAAATCTTTAGGACTTCTGTCATCCAAAGAATAGGAATTTATATTTGGAGTATGTCCAATCGGACGGCCCGATTGCTGGGAGCTTTTTCTGTCGCATTAGGGTGCTTGTTAATCTACCTCGGACTGGGAGTCTTCTCTCAATTCTAAACAACCAACCCAGACGAAGGAGGAAAGTCAGGAACTCACCGCTAAGTGCTTCGCACTCTAGCGGGAGCTTGAAAAATCAAGCTCTAACCTGACCAGTCTAAGTAGAGACAAGGCATACCTTGTCTCTACTCCGTTATCTGAGTCAGCGCGACCTGCAAAGGTCATTTGAAACGGGATACCTTATCCCATAGGGATTTCCACCCCTATCCCTCACAGAAAAGACTCATAAGAGTCCGACTACAACCGAGTAGGCAACGAAACAGTTGGAATG
>JBFRWJ010000577.1:0-10344 GCA_051439525.1 Spirulina sp.
GTATTATGCGATCGCAAAATCTTTTAGATTTCATCACTTTATCGGTCATTACTTATTCTGCTTCTGTAAGCAATCTTAAATCTGTTGCCCAATTGGTTGTTCCTGCCGCCGACGGGACGGGGACGACAGTGAATTTAACAGGAAATCATTTTACCATTGATGGGGGCTCCCTATCGGGAGACGGAACAAATTTATTTCACAGTTTCGAGAAATTTGGACTCACTTCCGGACAAGTTGCGGAGTTTCTCAGCAACCCGCAAATTCAGAATATTTTGAGTCGTATTGTTGGGGGAGATCCTTCAATTATTAATGGCTTAATTGAAGTGACCGGCGGCAATAGCAATCTCTATTTACTCAATCCAGCAGGGATTGTTTTTGGTGCGGGAGCGCGTTTAAATGTTCCGGGAGACTTGACCGCAACAACGGCGACGGGGATTGGTTTTGGGGGAGATCGTTGGTTTAATGTTTTTGGTGCTAACAACTATGGAAATTGAAAGGGAATTCCCTTTCAATTTGCCTTCGATTTAGAACAACCCGGAACAATTATTAACGCAGGGAATTTAACCCTGAATCCCAAACAAAATTTAACCTTATTGGCTGGAACGGTTATCAATACGGGAACTCTCGCTACCGCAGGCGGGAATATTCTCATTTCTGCCGTCCCCGGAAAAAGTACGATCCGCATTTCTCAACCGGGAAAGTTATTAAGTTTGGAATTTGACCCCCCGCGAGATAGTCAGGGAAAAATCCTTCCCTTTAAAGCGATCGATCTGCCGAAATTATTAACGGGAAAGGATACAGGACTCGCAACCAATGGGGATGGAAGGGTACAATTTAATCATTCTGGAACGATTGTGCCTTTTGCTATGGGAACGGCACTCTCGACTGGAATTATTGACAGTTCTGGGACGATGGGACAAGGAGGAACGGTTCATTTTTTAGGGGATAAAGTTGCTTTGCTCGATAATGCCGTTGTTGATGTTTCGGGAGAGACGGGAGGTGGAATCGCTCGCATTGGTGGCGATTATTTAGGCAACGGAACGGTTGCAAATGCTCGCTTTAATTTCGGAGGAGAAAATGTTTTCATCAATGCTGATGCTAAAAGGATGGGACACGGGGGAACGGTTATTGTTTGGGCGGATGAAGCAACTCGATTTTATGGCACGATTAGTGCGCGGGGCGGACAAAATGGTGGCAATGGCGGCTTTATTGAAACATCAGGTAAAGATTATTTAGATGTTTTTGGGGCTTCTATTGATGCCAGTGCCGTATCGGGAAATCCGGGAGAATGGTTGCTCGATCCCCGCAATGTTACCATTACCAATGTTACCAGTGGCGGCACTTTTAGCAGTGGTATTTTCACCCCAACAAGCGATGATGCAACCATTAGCGTGACAGACATTGAGACTGCTTTATTGGGGGGCTTGAATGTCACCATTACTACAGGAAGTACGGGCAATCAAGATGGAGATATTACCGTCGCGACAACAATTAATCCGGGGACTGTTTTCGGTAATCTAACCTTAACGCTCAACGCCGCCGATGATATTTTCGTCAACGCAAATATTATCAATGGTGACACAACTGCTACTCATCAGTTCAATGTGGCACTCATTGCGGGAGGTAATATCGACACCACTGGAGGGACGATTAATACCTCACACAATCCTTTAGGACCCGTCTCGGCATCTGGTGGCAATATTACCATGCAGGCGGGAGGAACGATCGCAACGGGCCACCTCAATGCCAGCGCTACAAATACTAGCTTCGGACTGACAACCGTAGTAGGAGGAGATATTTCTCTGACGGCGGGGAGTTCGATCGATGTTACTGGTGCGATCTCCACGACTGCAATGAATACAGGGGGAACGACGGCACAGGGGGGGAATGTTAGTCTAACGTCGGGAAGCACTCCCGGAAGCAATATTACGTTTACCACCATCGACACCACAGCAGATAATCCTTCTGGAACTGTTGTGGGAGGAAACGTTACGATCGATGCTTACGGCTTGGTGCGAGGATCGGGAACGTTAAGCAATGGCAATACGATCGACACCTCCACGGCGACAGGCGGAGGGACGATTAGCATTACTCACGATGGGGGATTTGATAATATTGATTTTACCGTAGGCGGTTCGACAGCAAACGGGACGGCAGGAGCACTCAATGCCTTGGCACAGCTTGCTTCTGGTTCATTTCCCGTCCTCGCCAATGGGGGACTGGCTTCGGGTACGCCTTCGGGAATTAGCATTACTTCCATTAACACTCCGCCAACAATCGACTCATTTTCAGCGACCGTGAGTTCTGGCGAAGCTCTCACGTTAACGTATGACGATCTCGCTGCTTTGGCGACAGATGTGGATTTGGATAATCCGATCTTTACCTTGGATAATTTTACCAGTCTCGGCACGTTAACGTTAAACGGCGTTACCGTTACCGGGTCTTCTGTCACCCTTTCTCTAGGAGATATTTTAATTTATACGCCTCCAACGAATTTTAATGGCACGATCGCTATTTTTGATGTCAACGCTAGCGATGTCGTCTCTTCTAATTTTGCAACCGCCAGCGTAGATGTATTGGATACGAGTTTGAATTGCGATTTTAATTGTGAAGAAGTCATTTTCAATTATGAAGACTTGTTAGTTGAAGGCGATTCTGGAAGCTCTATCGTCGATCCCGGAATGGAGGAAATTGAAGAAGCCATTACTCGGGAATTTGCAGAGTATTTTAATTTGGATAATATCGAGACACTCACCCTCTCACGATCGCGGGAAATCTTGCAAGATATTGCCAAACAAACGGGGACGAATCCTGCCATTCTGTATGTCATGCTCGTTTCCTCGGAAATTAGCGATCGCCCCTCGGAAGACACCCTCTTGGCTTCCTCGAAAATTGTCCACTTTAGCGATCGCGGTATAGAATGGGCGCAATCCTCTAGCGCCTCCGACAGCGATACCTTACAACTGGTGTTGGTAACGGCTCGAGGGGATGTAGTCATGCGAAACTTGCTCGATGCCACCCGAGAGCAAGTGATAAAACAAGCCGAACAATTCCGACGCACGATTACCAATATCCGTCGTCCCACTGCTTTTCTCCCTCCTTCTCGCCAATTGTACCAATGGCTCGTTGCTCCTCTCGAAGCCGACCTCGAGGCGCGAGAAATCGATAATATAGCCTTTGTTTTAACGGCAGGTTTGCGATCGCTCCCTATTGCTGCCCTCCATGATGGCAAACACTTTCTCATCGAACGCTATAGCGTGGGGTTAATGCCCAGTCTTTCTCTAACCGATACCATTTATAAAGATGTAAGAACGGTTGAAATTCTGGCCATGGGAGCATCTGAATTTATCGATCAGAATGCCTTACCCGCCGTCCCTTTAGAATTAGACATTATCGAGCAATACTGGGAGGGAGAATTTTTCCTCAATGAGGGCTTTACCGTAGAACGGCTCAAAGGCAAACGCCAGCAAACTCCCTACGGGATCGTGCATTTGGGAACTCATGGCGAATTCAGAGCCGGGAAACCCGATCGCTCCTATATTGCCTTTGGCGATCGCAAACTTCCTCTCGATCGCATGAGAGAATTAAATCTCAACAATCCCATGACGGAATTATTAGTGTTGAGTGCTTGTCGCACGGCATTGGGAGATATGGAGGCAGAATTGGGGTTTGCCGGGTTAGCTGTGGCAGCGGGAGTGAAATCGGCTTTGGGAAGTTTGTGGTATGTTAACGATGAAGGCACGCTGGCCTTGATGGGAACCTTTTACGATCGCTTGCGAGATGCGCCGATTAAAGTTGAAGCCTTGCGTCAAGCACAGTTAGCCCTGTTAGGGGGAGAAACGCGATTAGAAGGAGGCAATATTTTCATTTCCGAGACCCGTTTTCCCCTGACGCCCGAATTAGCAGAACTCGGCGATCGCTCTTTCCTTCATCCTTATTTTTGGAGTGGATTTACCCTCATTGGCAGCCCGTGGTAATCATTAATTACCAATTTAGCGATCGCGGTATAGAATGAGTATGTCGGGAGTCTCCACGAGGGGTTCTGATGAATAAAAGATTAACTGCGGTCATTTTAGTGGCTTTTCTTGTCGGCTGTACGGCAACGGGAAAAAACGCTTTGGCTCGAGAAGAAGAATTTTTAGAACAACTATACGATCGCCAAGAAAAATTGCAACTGTGCGAGTTTGAATTCGATCGGGAGCGATCGCGAGAAGTCTCGCAAATTTATCGCGTTGGAGAGCAAAAGTATGTAGTGGAATTGCTCTGTTTTATGGCAGCTTATCAAGGAAATTATGAATATTATCTTATCGAAACCAAAAATTCTAGGCTCGATATTCATCCTTTAATGATAACGGTTTTTAACCCAAACTCTTCAGGAGAATGGACGCGCGAAGAAAACCGAGATATTGCAGGTCTTCCGTCTTTTGATGCGGAGACTCGAATTTTAACCCTGTATAGCAAAGGGAATGGCGTGGGAACTTGCGGGAGTTTGGCTCGTTACGAGTTTGATGGAGAAAAGTTTCAACTCGTGAATTATCGAGCCAAAGCAGAGTGCGACGATCGCTATATCGAACCCGAAAATTATCCTCAAATTTATCCTTTGACGTGGACGAGCAATGCAGAAATTAACAGTATCTCCGACTATTTTTTGCAGACACCAGAGCGGTATTTCCAAATTTTAAACGATGATGACGCGAATACTTCCGTTCGACAAGGATTCTTACAAGAATCCTCTGCGATTGTCGATACTGAGAATGGCTACATTTCGACATCTTCCATTTATCCCGATCTCTGTAACTACGAAATGGCAATTTTTCGTCGTTCGCGCGGTTCGCATTGGGTTGCACTAAATGTCAGATGTACGATAGGCGATACATTTTGACCCTCCCCGCTCTAAAGAGACGGGGATTCGGAAGCAGTCCAGTAATGAACTCTTACAGGCGTAGTCAAAGCGCCGCTACTGACTCCTGTATCTTATCGATCCCGATCTGGACTGGAAAGATATAACGGCTGAAATCTTTCCTATTAATACCCGAGATGATAATCTTACAATCGAATTGCCTCGCTATGGGCGCACGATCGCAATTGCTAACGAAGACGGCGCAATCATAGCTAAAGTGTTCTTTGACGGAGAGCACTTCCAAGTTGTCGAATGATAGAGGGTTAAATGGCCGAATCCCTCTCAAAATCATCTGCTATGATACAATTATTCTAAACCGGACGTTCTGCGGCCATGACTTCTACGGAAACAGAAACCTTTACTCCCCTGCCCGACCATACTCAACTTCCTTGCGAAGATGGAACTTTTGTGAAAAATTTCCAAGAGCATCCTCAAAGTATTCTGCTAACCACTTCGATCCGTCCTATCCTCGATCGCCGCCATCCCGACGGACAGTATTGCATCGGGCAGGATAGCGGCATTTATTGGCGAATGACGGATCCCCCGCAAAATGGCGCAGAAGCCCCAGATTGGTTTTACGTTCCCAATGTTCCCCCCAATTTAGACGGACAGCCACGCCGTTCTTACGTTCTCTGGCAAGAAATCATTCCCCCGCAAATTGTTTTAGAATTTGTTTCGGGAAATGGTGCGGAGGAACGAGATAAGACACCGTGGAAAGGTAAGTTTTGGGTCTACGAAACGGTAATTCGCCCGGCTTATTATGGAATTTATGAGGTTCGACGAGAACGAGTCGAAGTCTATCGCTTGCGAGAAAGTGGCTATGAGTTGATTCCTCCCAATAGCAACGATCGCTTTCCCATCGAAACGCTAGGGGTAGAGTTAGGTCTCTGGCAAGGAATGTATCAGAATTTGGAATTACCGTGGTTGCGCTGGTGGGATAGTGAGGGGAATTTATTACCCAGTGCGGAAGAAAGAGCCGATCTAGCAGAGGAGGATCGCGATCGCGAAAGGGAAAGAGCCAATCTCGCCGAAGCAAGAGTGCAGGACGAACAAGAGAAAAATCAACAGTTACGCGTTCGCGAAGCGTTGCTTTAGCAGTATCGCCTGTTACAATTGGGGATCGATCCCGACAGTTTGCCTTAATTTTAAGCGATCGCACTCCCCACCGATTACCCATTACCCATTACCGATTACCGATTACCCATTACCGATTACCCATTACCCATTACCAAGGATTGCCAATCAGAGCAAAACCGCTCCAATAATAGGGATGGGTAAAGGTGCGATCGCCCATTTGAGCTAAGTCTGGAGGGAGGGGAAAGCGATCGGCACCGATCGCCAATTCTCCCCCCTCAAAGCTCGTTTGTCCGCGCATGAGGGATAATTGAGCCTGTCGCAAGGATTCGGCTTTTAAGGAAGATTCTTCCAACTGTTCGTAAAATGTTAACATTAACCCCAAGGTGGCGATATCGCTGACATACCAGAGGCTACCAATTGCAGATTTAACCCCCGAAGCAACGGTTAACCCGGCAAATCCTAATTCCGCTTCCGGGGAGTTCAAGGCGGTACGACAGGCACTTAACACCAACAGCTCGACGGTGGGGGAGTCCCACCCCAGTCCCTTCAATTCGTCGAGAGAGAGCTTTTCGTCCCAGAGTTGGATGTAGGACTCGGAAGGTTTTCCGGGGCGAAAGTCGCTGTGGGTGGCGAGATGAACGATCCCGTAGGGAATATTTCCTCGGGCGCGGGTGAGGTTGGCGCGGGTAAATTCTTCGTTGAGATAGGTTGTGCCTTGCCAATGGTTGTCGGTAATGGCAGCTAATTCTACGGAGACGGCGGGAAGGGGTTCTTTGTCGGTAAAGCGTTCTGCCCCCATGGCGAGGATTTTTTGGTCGGCGATCGCGGGGGGACGCAGATCCGTGAGGGCAAGACTGGGGGCTAAACCGAGACTGTAGCGATCGATGACGAAGCTTTGTCCGTCGTGGAGGGCGGCGAGGGGAAGGGTGCGCAGTCCACGATCGAGGATGTAGACAAGGTTTTGAATATTGGTGTTTTGCAGTTCGGGTTCGAGAGGGGCAAGCAGCCAATCGTACAACTGTTGGGCGGGGGCAAGGTAGGCGGTAGGACGGCGAGGGTTAGTGACGGTTTGGCGAAACTCTTGTACGACTTTGAGGACTTCGGCGCGGGTGGCGGTAGTGGATTGGCGAATGGGGTTGCCTTCCGGGAGAATGAGGAGGAGTTCGAGGCGATCGCGGGCAGTGGGTTGATACGACCAAAACAATCCCGTATTTTCGGGTTTGACTTTAACCCCCATGCTGGTTTCTGGAATGGGAGTTAAAGTCGAGGCGGCAAAGATCGCGTAAATGCTTGCAGTTCGGACTCCCGTTGCGGCTTCAAAATCTCGCAAGCGTTGCTGAATTTCTTTGAGGCTCAATCGCTTGACGGGAGAAATGCCAAAATAGTTTTCAAAATCGCTGCTGAACAAGTCGTCGATGGTCAGTTCTGGGAGAGGCTCGGCACTGAGGGCAGTCCTAACGCCAAAGAAATCGAGGGCTTGGAGGTGGGTGAGAGCGTGGGGAGCGAAAAATAAGACGGGAGACGGATCGGCAGGGGGGCTAATTTGGTTGTTGATGGGGCTGGGATCTTCTCCAGCCAAGGTCAAATTGGCGATTTGAAGGGTGGGAATTTCGGTCACGCCGAAATCGGCGAAGATGCGAAACAGCAGATCGGCAAAGGTGGGAGAACCATCCACAGATAGCAAACTACTGCTGAGAATGCCCGCGTCCCAACGGTGCGTATCGCGATCGTAAGTCCCGAGGGAAGGAATGACATTCATAACAGATACTCCCGTCGTCTCGATAAAGGCTTCGAGGGCAATACTGCCCACGGGATCGGGACCGTTGTTAAGGAGGGTTAGGATTAAATCGGTAGCTGTGCCAGCGAGGAAAATCGGGGGATTGGTTTGGGTTACGCCGAGGTCGGCAGTGATTTCTACAGCACCGATATCGGGAAGACCGCTCGAGATGCCTCGATGATTGCCTCGCTGGTCTGTCGCGGTTGCCGTGGCACTATCTCCGGCGTTAATTGCGGGACTGCCGGGGAGCAGAATGTGGTTTTGGGTATCGCCACCATAGTTGCCGAGGGGAGAGAGGAGAGGATCGGCAATCATATTGCTCGTTCCCAAAGTCAGGTTCGTTGCTCCAGAAGTATCGCCGATGAGATTGGAGTTAAAGGTACTCCCCGTAAAGTCACCCGCGAGGTCGTTTCCCGTTCCCAGGGCGACGTTCTTGGCAATGATGGTGTTGGCGATATTGAATGTTCCGCCACCGAATTTGTAAATGCCGCCACCGTTTGTTTCTGTAGTGTTGTAGGCGATCGTGCTGTTGCGGATCGTTCCTAATCCCTGAGCAAAAATCCCGCCGCCATCTGAGTTACTAGAATTCCCCGAAACCGTACTATTGGTCAGGTTGACGTCGTTAGCAACATAAATCCCGCCGCCCCGCAAGCCACTAGAATTCCCCGAAACCGTACTGTTGGTCAGGTTGACCTCGTTACTAGCATAAATCCCGCCGCCTCGGTTTGTACTAGAGTTCCTCGAAACGGTACTATTGGTCAGGTTGACGTCGTTATTAGCAAAAATCCCGCCGCCCTGGTTTACACTAGAATTCCCCGAAACCGTACTGTTGGTCAGGTTGACCTCGTTAGAAACAAAAATCCCGCCGCCGTTGGCGTTACTAGAATTCCCCGAAACCGTGCCATTGGTCAGGTTGACGTCGTTACGAGCATAAATCCCGCCGCCGAAACTGATACTAGAATTCCCCGAAACCGTGCTATTGGTCAGGTTGACGTCGTTCAAAGCAGCAATCCCGCCACCTGCGCCATTACTAGAATTCCCCGAAACCGTATTGCTGTTGACGGTCAAACTCCCGAACCCACTATGATAAATTCCTCCTCCATTTCCTGCCGTACTACCATTACGAATGGTCAGATTCTGAATCGTGGCATTACCAGCAGAAATATTAAAAATCCGATCGCTTCCTCCCCCGTCAATAAAGAGAGCCGTTTGTCCCGAGCCATTAATCGTTAAATTCTCTGTTCCCCAAGCGATTTCACTCCCTAAATTAATCGTTCCGGTAACGCTAAACGCGATCGTGTCTCCTGCTGATGCTGCGTCAATTCGATCGCGCAAAGACCCTCCCCCACTATCGAATAAATTCGTGACGGTTAACGTCGCTAACTTCCCATGCCAACTTTCCGTGACTCCCTCAGAAAAAGGCATCCCTGCCTCAATTGACCCGGTTTGAGACTCCAACGTCCAATTGCCGTTATAGTGGGTACTCCCCGTCACATCCACCGAGGCTGCCACATCTGCTCCCGTTTCCGCTGCCACGGCATTGATAAACCCTTCTCCCACTGCGCCTAATGCCGTCCAACAACTATATAGCAAAATATCCGCCGTCTCGCTTAAGGATTCCCCCCATGCTTGCAATGGTTGGCGATATCGGTCGATATTCTCCACCGCAACAAAATCCTTGCCCAACCAGAAATTGCCCGCATTTCCTTCTGTTACGATATGCAGATCATCAAATTTCTGTCCTTCCTCGGCGATTGCTGCCAACCGCTCGGCGATCGCTGAAATCCCATCTTCTTCCGGTGTCACCACCACCGAAACCGTTCCCACTTCACCCCCATAGAGCAAACTTTGGTAATCGCCGATATTCGCGTCAATAAAAACATAATTGAGAGATGTGCCGACATCCTCTGGAAATAGAGTCACCGTCGGGGCGCTATAGGTTTCATCTCCCGTACTCACCCAAGACATCGTAGAAGGCGCAACCCGCACCCGATTTGCCGCCGCCAGATGCACCGTTTCCCCCGTCACCTTCCCCGCAATGGATACATCTCCCGCATTCAAAGGTAAACCCGAACTGTGCAGATCGGTTGGAGTCATTTGCGCGATATTCTTCGCTTTCGGTGCTAATAATTCCGGTAAATCCTGCGCTGTAATCCCTGTTTCCAAAGCATCTAGCGGAATTTCCAAACTCAGGAGCGTCCCCTCCTTAGAAATGCGAACCCAATTCGTCCCCGGAATTGCTGCAAGGGTAATATTTCCTCCTTGCGCTTCAATCGTTCCCAAATTAAGAACGCTGCCCCCCAATAAACTGATATTTGCTCCACCTGTAACGCGCAAATCCCCGGCATTGAGAATCGCCCCCGATCGCGCCAAATCGAATGCAAACCGAGTCGGATCGCCAATTAAACCTTGATAATCATTCTCTCCCACCCCAGAACACCACTCATCCCCCAATCCGATCCGCGTCGCCGTCGTCGCCGTAAAATCCCCCGGTACATTCAAACTTGCCTCACTCCCAAAAACAATCCCCGCCGGATTCATTAAAAAAAGGTGAGAATTTCCCCCCGTCACTTGCAGCAAACCATTAATC
>JBFRWJ010000578.1:0-5769 GCA_051439525.1 Spirulina sp.
GTATTTTGTACGCCTCCCGGTCGCCAGCGTTTAGGAACGACGATCGCGACTTCATTCTTCGGATCTAAACGCGCAAGTTCTCGAAATTTTTCACAGTTTAGATCGACAATATAAGTATGACTGGCAACTAAAATTTTCATGAGTAATGGGTAATTGGTAATGAGTAACTGGTAATTGGTAATCGGGCATCACTTCTGATATAATACCATGCAAAATAATCATTGTCTGAAGGAATAAGCAAACGATGAGCGATCGCAAAATTAAAGTTTTGTATATTGGTGGTTGGGGGCGTAGTGGAAGTACGATTCTAGCGAGAATTTTAGGACAAATTGAGGGCTTTTTTCATGGAGGCGAATTGCGAACCATTTGGTTAGATGGGCTCAAACCCAAAAATATTTGTGGTTGTGGTGTTTTAGTCCGAGAATGTCCCGTCTGGACGGCGATTTTCCAGCGTGCTTTTGACGGAATCGATCGCATCGATCCCCAAGCAATGACTCAACTTCGATGCAGTAGCGAACCCCAGACAAAAGAGGTTTGCTTAGCAACCTTGCAAGAAAAAACGAGATCGCGTCTTCAATCGCGTTTGACTCAATACCAACAAGTGCTCTCTGCGCTTTATCATGGGATTCAAGATGTCACAAAATCTCGAGCGATCGTTGACGATTCCCTCCATCCCGGTTACGCTTATACCCTCGCGACACTACCAGAAATTGATTTTTATCTTCTCCATCTGGTTCGCGATCCTCGGGGAACTGCTTATTCTTGGTTAAAACCGAGCCAATATTTGGGAAATTATTCCTTGCGAGACAATGCTCTCGGTTGGAATATGCGAAATTTAGCACTTGAATTGTTAAAACGCCATTTATCTACAAAATATTTAAGATTGTCTTACGAAGATTTTTCCACCCATCCCCAACGTTCTCTGCGAGCAATTCTCAATTTACTCGATGAAGACGCTTCAACTCTTCCTTTCCTTAGCGATCGCGAGGTTCAATTGGGAATAACTCATAGCGTTTTTGGCAATCCCAATCGGAAAAAGACTGGAATGATAACGATTCAAAAAGATGAGGAATGGAAGCAGAAACTTAAACGACGAGACCAACTCGCGATCGCGTCTTTAACCTTTCCCTTACTCCTCAAATATGGCTATTCAATAAAATAAGCACGAGTTTTCAAAATAAGCACGAGTTTTCTGCGATCTTATTCATGTCTAGGCCGCTTTTTGAGTTATTTTGCTTTTTGATTTTTTGCGATTGACAGCCAATTGCACTTCTTCTAATTTAGCCGCCTTAATCTGTTCTTGTTCGACTTTATCAAGCTCTGGTAATTTGAACAATACGCCGACGAATAACCAATAATAAACGGCAACCGGATCGGTATCTAGAGGATACCAATACAGATTGAAACTAATAATCAATACAAAAACCCAGAGACTAGACGCATAATTCCGCATTGTTGGCGTTTTTAAAGAACGCCGAATTCGGAAGGTCTCCCAGACAATGTTAATGCTAAACACGACAAAGGCAATGCAACCCAAAAGCCCCATTTCATAAATTAATTTAGGATGATAGGTTTCAACTAAGGCCACTCTACCAAAAACTCTTGTAGAGTTCGTTGCTTTACCCATACCTCGTCCGAGAGGTCCTCGCTGTTCTTTCAAGGCCCAATGAAACTGTTCTTCAATAAAAGCGGTAGGAGGAGCTGCATTTGCTCGACCTTGCAAACTCTCAATCCGTTCTTGAATAAGTTCGGGATTAGTCGTGATGACAATCCCTAAGAGGAGTACCAATCCCAGTAAAATCGGTACAAATCGCTTGAGATTGGCTATTTGTCCGGTGAGAACAAACAAAATAACCGTTACCACGGGGACGAGAGCAAGAGCAATACGCTGTCCGCAAATCACCGAATTGATAAAGAACAAAACCATACCGAACAGTCCCCCCAATCTCCACCAAGGGGATGTATCGCAAAAAGCAACTGTAAAGGTAATGGCACTATTGGCAATTAAAAACCATCCCCAGTGCCAAGGAGAAGCAAAAGTTCCGGGCAAGCGGATAAAATTATAGGCGGGAGTAAAGCCCACAGCACCCCCGATTAAGCATTTTGCATCTACACTGGCTTTAAAGAGCGCATCTCCTGTTTCATTGCGAGTTCCAATGCACGAACCAGAATCTAATAAATAATACTGAACTATGCCAAGTAAGGTACAGACAATAGCCAGAATTAGATGCACCCGTCCCACTCGCAGCAATCCTTTTTTATCTTCGATCATATAATAAGTACAAAATATCAATGGAATATAACCCATTAAAACTTTTAATCCTAAGAGTCCCTGTGCTAGGGGAATGCCATCTTTACACAACATTCCTCGACCTTTTCTCGGCAAAGTCGAACAGTCTGGCAAGACAAATTGCATCATACCATTGACAATCAGTAAAGTTAAAAGGGCAGCAACGGTCAGAAATATTAGAGTAAATAATATATTTTTATTGACGATAATGGGTTGTTTTTTTCTTTTACATTCCAGAGCTAAAGCAATACACGCTGGAAGAAAAAACCCATCTTTAGCCAAGTTGAATATCGCATTTCCGCCAACGATTTGGTAAATAACAGTTCCACTAAAGGGCATATAAATTAGGAATAGCCAGATGCCAAGGCGGGGATATTGATAAGAAAAATACATCACGGGAATTCCCGCACCCAGAGCTAAACCCATTTTGGGATCGATTAAAAATAAAGGAACGCTGACAAAAATCAAACAACAGACAACAACGGCAATCACACTCATCAATTTTTTTCTATCTCGGGCGGCTTTCCGTTTGAGTGCGGCGACTTCTTTAGGACTCAGATTTGCCAGTTCTGCTTTCTTTTTTTCTTTTCTAGATAATTTCTTTTTTGATTTCGCCATGATAAAATATAAAAATCAATCTTCTTGCTTCTCTAAATATTATAAAGCGTAAATTCTTGACGGATTTCAGGAGTGATGGTTTTTCGAGTTAAAAAATTAAAGAATAAATTATCTTCGTTCCCTGACATATTATCTCCAGTTCCTAAAATATAAATCGATCCGGGGAAAGGAAGAGGTTTTATTGGCTTTCCTTTCTCCAACATAAAACGCTTCACTTTTTGATGATCTAAATGAAATTTATAATATCCATAACCGCGATTGTATTCTGGGTTTTCTGGAAGATCGAGGAGATCGAAACGAATAATATTTGCGGTTCCCGATAAGGTATAAAATTTATTTCGTTTAATGTAAATATAGCGATCGCCTTCTCGATATTTATAGCCCCGATTGATATACCAACCATTTTCTGTTGGGTGTTGCTCGGTCCATTTTCCCAAGCGATTGCTGATGCAATCATCGGAATCGACGCTCATGGCATAGGTCGGGTTAAATTGCTTGGCATAGGTCAGTCCGGTCAAAACTTTCCGTCCTTTATCCGTTAAACCTTTGGCAATACGATTGGTTTCTTTAGGTTCGGGAAAATCAACTTCAATAAACGTTAAATGAGGATGCTGAAATTCAATATCTGGCTTTTCATTACAAACGACAATCGCGCGAAAGTTGGGTATGGTTTGATTGCAGACCGAGCGAACGGTTCGTTCGAGTAATTGACTTGTGCGTTCCCAAGACTGGCAAATTTTGCGGCTTTTGAGCGGGATAACAAAGACAAGCATAATTGTTGGGTTTTGGGGAGAGAGGCTATTGCAATTATGGCAAATCAAAAATACAACTGCCACAATCGACGAGACAGACATCAATTGTGGCAAGAGAGAGATACAGAAGGGTTCACGCAACGAGATATCGTTCTACAGCCCGGGCTAACTCTTCCGTCCAATGTTGCACGGACTTTTCGCAGGCTGCTTCTACCATAACGCGAATGACGGGTTCGGTTCCGGACGCTCTGACCAAGACGCGACCCTCATCCCCGAGATCCGCTTCAGCCGCAGAAACCATCTGTTGCAGTGGGGCGCATTCTTGCCAATGCTTGCGGCGATCGCGGTCTTCAACCCGGACGTTGCGCAATAATTGGGGATAAGTTTGGAAACTTCCCGTTACCAGTTCTGCGAGAGAAGTCTCGGATTGTCGGACTAATGCCGTTAAATGCAAGGCAGTTTGCAATCCATCTCCAGAATAGCTGTGATGATGGCAAAGAATGTGACCGGATTGTTCCCCCCCGAGCATAGCCCCGGTTTTTAACATTTCCGCTTGGACGTAGCGATCGCCGACTTTCGTGCGGAGAAATTGTCCTCCCTGTTTCTGCCATGCTCGTTCAAAACCCAAGTTCGCCATCACGGTTGCAATGATGAGATTGTCGGGAAGTTGCTGCTGTTGTTGGAGAGACCGTCCCCATAAGTAGAGAATATAGTCTCCATCGACGACTCGCCCTCGGGCATCGACCGCCATGACGCGATCGGCATCTCCGTCAAAAGCAAATCCCAAATCGGCTCGATATTCTCTTACAGCATTTTGTAATGATTTTAAGTGAGTCGAACCGCAGTTAACGTTAATGCGATCGCCATCGGGAGCATCGTGTAGGCAAATGACCTCAGCCCCTAAAGCGCGAAAGACTTGGGGGGCAATTTGCACCGAAGCTCCCCAAGCGAGGTCGAGGACGATGCGCAACCCTTGAAAGCTCATGCCCGAGGGCAGCGATCGCGTTAAAAATTCCCCGTATCCCGCGACCAACTCGGGACGATGGCAGGATTTTCCCCAAGTTTGGGAAGTTTGGGAAAAATTCACCTCATCCCTTAAAGCGGTTTCAAGGCGATCGGTGAGGTCTTGGCTGAGTTTTGTCCCATTGCTGCCAAAAAATTTAATGCCGTTATCTTCGGGGGGATTGTGACTGGCAGAAATCATGACACCGCCGATCGCATTCGTTTGACCGACGCAATAGGACACGCAGGGGGTGGGACACAAACCCAAATGCCAAACTTCTACCCCGGCCGAGGTTAAACCTGCCGTCAGTGCCGTTGCTAACATATCGCTAGAATTGCGGGAATCTTGCCCGATCGCGATCGCCCCGGGTTGCGAGGCATTGGTTTGCAGGACTACACCCGCCCAAAAACCCACTTTAAGCGCCAAGGACGCATTTAACAGTTCTCCAGCCTTGCCGCGAATGCCATCGGTGCCGAAGAGGGGCGTATTGGGGAATGGAGCATTGGCAATAAACTGAGAATTGGTAATCGGGAACGGTTCGTTTTTCGCAATGCGATCGCTCCCTGGGATTGAAATAGGGGATGATACCATATCGCTGATTTCCTCACACACTCTATACTTTGGAGGATAACATTATTAGTTATTGGTTGTTAGTTGTTGGTTGTTGGTTGTTGGGAAAGTATCCTCGTATGGTGCTTTTTTCGCCAGAGCGATCGCGGTTTCCGGATCGTCTCTAAATGCCTAGCGCGTCGAGATGGGCTTCCATTTGTTCTCGAGTCAGGTTGGCTTCGATATACTGGGGGGATTCGGGATTGTAGGGACTGGCGAGGCGAGCGATCGCGATAATGCGAGCCTCTTCGGGTAAGATCGGCACGTCGGGATCGAAGGCAGTCGGACGCATCAGAGAACTCGAAAAGCCTTTAAAAATCGCAATCTCGTCTTCTTCCCCCCCAATTTCCGCCGTTACGACCAATACTTCATGGGGGCGTTTAATCGTATATTGCTCCAACCGTTTTCCCAAAGATCCAATCATTGTCAGCCCCACAACAAACAACTAATAACAAACAACTAATAACCCATTCTCTTATAAACATAACCGAGCCCAC
>JBFRWJ010000579.1:0-2945 GCA_051439525.1 Spirulina sp.
GAGAAGCCAGCTTAGAATACTTAAGGGGTTCGAGTTTATAGAAATATTTCAGAATCCAGTCTAAGAACCAAGGTGAAGCGATCGGCAAAATCGCGAAAAAAATCAGAATAGCGCGAGTCAGATTTTGAGAAAACACCGAGATCGGTCGGACTAAGGGCAATCTGACGAGAAGATCGTTTGTCAAATCCAGAGTCCAATCGAGACTCGTCCGCACCACCCAAAACAAAATTAAAACCGCGATCGCCTGTCTCAGCCAAAACTTCCATTGTTGGGGGGCTTTCATCCTCTGCCAAGTCTTAGCGCGTTCCGCATTGCGCCATTCTCGCCCGGAAATAAAAACCGTCGCCGCCGCCGCTTGGGAAGGCGGTTGGTAAGCGGTTGGGAGGGGTCTTGCTTGTTGCCGATCTTGCCCGTTGCCCGTTGCCCGTTGCTTGTTGCCTGTTCTCCTCTGCTCCTCAATGGGAACAAAATTGGCAGCATTGGCTTTTCGATAGCGCTGCACGAGATCCTGTAGGGTTTTCGTCGCCCAAGGATTTTCCTCGGGGTCTTGCGCTAATTCCCGGCAAAACGCGATCGCCTCGAGGGGGCGATCGCTGCGCCAATAAGCTAACACTAAAGTCTGACGCGCGCTGGCGAGAATTTGGGCATCCAATTCAATCTCGCACACTCCCTGAAAATGCGCGATCGCCGTTTCGTAATCGCCTTGGCGAAACGCCTCTTGCCCTGCTTGAAAGCTCGGCTCTGACATCATAGTTAATGGATTGAGAAAGCTCGAAGAGAAAAATCAAAAGAAAAATTACCTTTTCCCTTAATTTCTCCGCTCCTAGAATTATGACTCAAACTCCCCCTTAACTATTCCCTGTTCCCTAACGGGTGAGGTGGTGACTCTTCGGCAAGCTCAGAGCATCGCTGGTGAGGTGGTGACTGATTAAGACGGGTGACTGATTTAATTCGTACTCACCACTGCATTGCCCGTTCCTTGGAACATGAGCCAAGAGAGAAAAAAGTTCATAATAAAAATAGATAAAAGCGAGGTCACGACTGCCGTTGTCGTCGATTGTCCCACCCCTTTTGCACCCCCTGTCGTTGTCAAGCCCCAACTACAGCCGATTGTCGCCACCAATCCGCCAAAGACGACGGCTTTGATGACCGCACTCACCAGATCCCAAACTCCTAAAAAACTCTGAATCGAGTCGAGAAAAATCGATTGAGAAATGCCGTAAAGATTTGTCGCGACGAGTAATCCCCCCGCCAATCCCACCAGTAACGAGAGAAGGGTTAACACGGGAAGCATCAAACAACAAGCAATAATCCGCGGAATCACCAAATAATCAATAGGATCGGTTTTGAGGATATAAAGCGCATCGATTTGCTCGGTGACCCGCATGGTGCCGATTTCGGCCGCAAATGCCGAGCCCACCCGTCCCGCCAAAACAACCGCCGTGAGGGCGGGGGCCAGTTCTCGTGCCAAAGCCAAGGCTAAAACGCCACCGACAGCGCTCCCCGCCCCAAAATAGATAAATTCCCGCGCGACTTGAATGGTAAACACCATACCGACAAAACCCGCCGTCGTCAGCGCGATCGTTAGAGATCCCGGGCCCACCGAACTACACTGTTCGAGGGTATTGCGGCGATTGATTTTCGCTTTGAGTAAATGCAGCACGACTTGACCGCCTAAGAAGATTGCGGCAATTAAACGTTGCATCCAACGCCGCAACCCCGTATTTGAGGTAACTTGACTTACCATAAAAACCAAGAACGAATAACAAATAACCAATAACAAATAATCAATAACAATTACAATCGCTTCAAATATCCCAATAAATCCGCCATATCTTCGGGTTTGGGTTGAAACTTGGGCATCGGAGGAGTCGTTCCATCAATCACTTGTCGAATCACCTGCTTATCGGACAGGCGCTTGCTCAGGTGCTCGAGACTTGGACCGACGTATCCCGTAGCATAGATGCCGTGGCAGCCCGCACAATTGATTTCAAAGATTTCCTGACCCCGCTCGATGTTTCGATCTAAAACGAGGACTTTTTGAATGTAAGGATCGAAACCGTGATAATACGAGAATCCCATGATGCCGATCGCTAACAATAATACGAGTACCAATACGAGAACAACAACGCGTTGCACTGGAGCTTGAAATTGGGCTTCTGAGTTAGTCACGGGTTTACAAAATTGCCTGCAAAAAAAATACCGGGGCTAGAAACAGAGCGAGCGTTCGGAATCGAACCCAGCCGTTCCCACCGAACTCCCCAATTATTGTGCCAAAATTTGGCGATCGATGAAAATATCTTAATATTTATCTTAATTTATGTTAATTTTTTGGGTTCTTCTGTTGCTCATGGCTGATTTTCTGCATTCATGCGAACGGGTTGGGAAGTTTCACTCGTTCGCAATTCCCAAACTTTAAGAAGAATCAAATACTCGTAGAAAGATTGCAGGATGCACCAAACCCAACCCGCACGACCATCCCACAGGCCACCTAAGAGGAAGTACATGTACGCGAATCTTAATAAAGGGCGCAAGGGAAGGCGCAAGGAAAGATCTTTGAGGGCGCGACGTCTTTCCACTTCCGATCGCCCCCAAAACAAATCTTGCCAGCGAATTGACCCGCCATCGAGTTGACGCAGGGTTTCTCGGGCTTCATCGCTGGAGTAGCGATTGTGTTTTTCCAGCCAGCGACTGAATCCTTTCCCGCTCGTATAGTGAGGATAAGTTTCTTTTAAAAAACTCGTCATCCCTTCGCACACTTCTCGCTCGGTGTGACCGTAATCGTCAAACCAGACCTTATCTTGACGGAAGAGCCGCAATTGATAGCGGGGATATTGGGTGCAATGACGAATCCAACGGTTCATAAAAATAACCCGTTCGGCCACGTAGTAGCCAATATATTCATCATTTTTTTGGATAACCTGACAGCATTCTGCATGGAGTTC
>JBFRWJ010000580.1:0-5071 GCA_051439525.1 Spirulina sp.
ATTATGATGAATCCCTTCATGTCTTGTGGGGCGAGGCTTCCGGTCTATGCCCTCTTTGCGGCGGCCTTTTTCCCCATCGGCGGACAAAATATCGTTTTCGGTCTCTATCTCCTCGGCATCGGTGCGGCGGTATTGACGGGGTTAGTGTTGAAAAATACCCTGCTCCAAGGCCATGTTTCCCCCTTTGTGATGGAACTCCCCCCCTATCATCTCCCGCGCTTGAAAGGGATATTATTTCGCACTTGGGATCGCCTGAAAGCCTTTCTCTTCCGGGCAGGAAAAATTATTATCCTCATGGTCACCATTTTGGGGCTGTTAAACTCCATTGGTACCGATGGCTCTTTTGGCAACCAAGACAGCCAAAATTCCGTTCTCAGCGCCACCAGTGAGGCGGTTACGCCGATTTTTGCCCCTATGGGCATCCGTCAGGAAAACTGGCCGGCAACGGTGGGGATCTTCACGGGAGTTTTTGCCAAAGAAGCAATGGTGGGGACGGTAGACGCACTGTACGGACAATTGGCGCAGGAAGACAGTGGGGAATTGGTTGAAGAAGCAGAATTTAGCTTCTGGGGCGGCATTCAAGAAGCCTTTGCCAGCATTCCCGCCAATTTAGCCGAACTTCCCGGCGCATTACTCGATCCCTTGGGATTGAATATTGGCGAGACGGGAGATGTGGAAACCGCCGCCGAAGAGCAAGAAGTTGCTGTGGGAACGTTTGGGGCGATGGTTGCCCGGTTTGACGGACAAGTGGGTGCCTTTGCTTACTTGCTTTTCGTTCTTTTGTACTTCCCCTGCACGGCAGCCACAGCAGCCGTTTTCCGGGAGACCAACTGGGGGTGGACGATATTTGCAGCCTCTTGGACGACGGGACTCGCCTATGTGGCGGCAACGGTCTTTTACCAAGTGGCTCGCTTTGGACAACATCCCGTTTCCTCCTCCCTCTGGTTGGGTGCGATGGTACTGGTTACGGTGGGGACGCTCTGGGGGCTGAAAATGGCGAGTCCGGTCAAACGGCAAAAATCGGAAGAAGCGATCGTCTAGTCGTAGGGTGCCGTTAGCGGAACAAAGGGGAGCGTAACGCACCCATTTTTTCAGCATGACGGTGCGTTACGCTGTCGCTTTAGCGAAGCCATGCCGAAGGCTATACGCACCCTACACCAACGATATTTATTAGTTAAAAAATGATATATTTGACACCATGATTTTAACGGATGTGCAACAATATTTATCAGCCATGAAAAGAGTATCTCTGGCCCAATTGGAGGTGCGTTTCTGCATGGATGGAGATGCGTTGCGCGGAATGCTCGATCGCCTCGTCCGCAAAGGTCGAGTGCGGAAAAACATCGGAGAAAAATGCAGCCATTGTGGCAGTTGCCCGCCAGAGATGATGGAATTTTATGAATGGATTGAAGAGGAGGATCGATCGTGACAGAGACAGCATTAACCAACGGAATCCCGACGATTCCCAATGAAACGACCGAACAACATTTAGCTGCGTTTCTTAAGGAACATCAAGAAGTCGAAATGATCGTTCCGGTTGTCATTGGGGTACTCGTGACCAGTCGCTTTCAATTGCGCGGGGCCAAGGCACTCTTGGTCAATCTGTTAGTTGCGAGCGTGACGCGTCAAGTCTTTGCTCAACTCAAAAAGATGGGAGGAAACGAAATGGTTTCTCCCCCCTTAGCGGCAACAGGGTCTAATGGGAACGAAGCAGAGGAAGCCTGTTCTCTTCTTCATTTTATCCCCGGACGCATTCGTTTGCGCGTTCCTCGGATACACGACGATCGCCATTTTGCCTCGAGCTTGGAACAGCATTTGACTGCCGAGGCAAACGTGACCTCGGTGCGCATGAATCAAGTGGCAGGTTGCGTCACCATTGCCTACGAGAGTAACGGAAAATCGGACTTAGCAATGAGTTCTCATTTGACCGCAATTATTCAAAATAAAGACAGCGAATATGCAGGATAAAAACGATTTTCATTGTGCCGGACATCCCGTGAGGCTCGTTCATCTCACATCCGGACGAATTCGACTCAAAGCGATCGCGCCGACGGAATTCGTTTTCAAGATTTTATCGGCACGGTTAGAACAATTAGATGGAGTTTATGAGGTCGAATGCAAGCTGGCGACGGGAAGTTTGATTATTTGGTTTAATGAATATCGTTTGACCGGGCAAGAGGTGGTGAACTATTTGGCGCGATCGCTAGAGTCATTTCCGAGTTTCGCGCCCGAAGAGACCAAAACCCCCGGAAAGACGATCTCGATCCGAGCCGAAACCGTGACGGAATCTCCTGCTGGCAGCGCTGTCAGAAGGGGAGTTTTAAAAGGATTGAGAGGTGGCGTTTTAAAATGCTCTTTGGCCGTTTTTGCCCGTTATTCTCTCTCGGAGCTCGCACAACATTCCCGTCGAGAACGAGAAAAAAACTTGCCCCCTTCCTTCCCCAAAAAATCCCTTTGGCAAAAATTAAAAGCGATCGCTCGTTAAAATAGGATTAATTGACTAAAAAATTACCTCTGAATGAACGCTCTCACAAAGATACAAGAAAATTCTCTCGCCTTCTCCCAAATCGTGCATTCCCTGCCCGGAAGAATGCGCTTGAGAATTCCTCAATTAATTTACGATCGCCACTATGCTGCCAATTTAGAATATTTATTAAAAACAGAAACAACGATCCTGAACGGTCGCATTAATTCTGTGGCGGGATCGGTTGTCATTCACTATAATTTTCGTCAACATCACGCAATTATTGCTTATCGAATTGCCGCTCTTCTTCATCAAGCTAACTATCCCTACCAAGAAAATCAAGAAGATATCGATCGCTCGGAAGAAAAAGCGGAGTCCCAATGGTCGAATTTGACCCTTCCCGTCATCGCCACATTCCTAGCTTTTGGCAGTCAAAAATTCTCCTTTTTGCGTCCCATTGCGGCGGGAACTTTGGCCTTCATTGCCTTACCCATTGCCAAAAGAGCATTGAACAGTATATTCAAGGAACGTCGCCTCAATATCGATTGTTTGGATCTCTTAGCACTTACTTTTAGTGGATTGCAAAAGAGATTAATTACGCCGGCTTTAATCGTAACCTTACACGAATTGGGGGATGTAATTCGAGAACAAACCGCCCGGGCGACAGAAGTGCAAACCGCCGATTTAATGGACGCGATCGGACATTTTGCTTGGGTCGATCGCGAGGGGGAAATCCAACAAATTCCCAGCGATCGCGTGGAATACGGCGAAACGGTTATTGTCTACCCCGGAGAGCAAATTCCCGTCGATGGTACGGTTTTACAAGGGACTGCCACCATCGACCAGCAGCAACTTACCGGAGAATCCATGCCGATTGTCGCTGACGTGGGAACTTATGTCTATGCTTCCACCTTGCTGCGATCGGGCAAACTGCGCATTCGGGCGGAACGAATTGGGAAGGAAACTCGCGCGGCTGCCAGTATCGAACTCTTAGAAAAAGCCCCCGTTTACGATACGCGCATGGCTAACTACGCCGGGAAACTCGCCGATAAGCTCATTCTGCCGGCTTTAGTGTTAGCGGGGATCGTTCTGGCAGCGACCCGCGAACCCTCGCGAGTGGCTTCGATTTTAACCCTCGATTTTGTGACGGGAATTCGCGTCTCAATTCCCACTGCATTTTTAGGAGAATTAAACCACACAACCCGTCACGGTATTTTAGTCCGGAGCGGACGAACCTTAGAACAATTAGCAGAAATCGATACCATTGTTTTTGATAAAACGGGAACACTCACTTGCGGCGATGTGAGAGTAACGAAGATCGAAACGGTAGCAGGAGTGAGTCCCGATCGCGTCGTCCGATTGGCCGCCGCCGCCGAACAACGCCTCACCCACCCCGTCGCCGAAGCGATCGTGCGCTATGCCAGCGATCGCGGTCTCGACATTCCCCCGCGCGACCATCTCGATTATCAGGTCGGGGCGGGCATTCGTGCGGAAATAGAGGGCGATCGCGTTCTGGTCGGCAGTGCTAAGTTCTTACAGGAGGAGAGAATTCCTCGGGTGGGTTTAGAGGGAACTGAAGATCCCGAACAATCTGCTGCTATTTTTGTAACCTGTAACGGCAAGCTCCAAGGTGCCATTTTCTACGACGATCCCCTCCGTCCCCAGAGTCCGAACCTCATTCGCTGCTTGCAAGAGAAGTACGATCTAGAGGTTCATTTACTCACCGGAGATAACCAAAAACGCGCCGATCGCGTGGCAAAATTGCTAAATATTCCCCCCGCCCGAGTCCATGCCGAAGCCTTTCCCGAACACAAAGCTAAAATCGTTCGCGATTTGCATCGTTCCGGTCGCACGGTGGCTTTTGTGGGAGATGGTTTAAATGATTCGGTTGCTCTCGCTTATGCCGATGTTTCCATCTCCTTTGAAAACGGCTCCGATGTAGCGAGAGAGACAGCAGATGTCGTGTTGATGAATAACGATCTAGAGAGCTTGTTAGACGCGATCGCCATTGCCCGAGAAACCAAACAGTTAATCGAGCAAAATACAACCCTAGTGGTGGGACCGAATTTAGTGGCGTTGGGTTTAGCTTCTACGATCGGCCTTAACCCGTTGTTAGCCACCATCGTTCATAATGGTTCTGCGATCGCGGCAGGGTTGAATAGTTTGCGTCCCCTGCTGCAACATCAACTGGAAAATCGCAACTTTCCCCTTAAATCTATTGCCAAAACCTGAGTTCTTTTTGGAGGAATATTATGTCTCTCATTCATTGGAACCGATCTGTCGTTACTTTCCACCTGAAAGAAATGGTGGAAGACCAACAGCCGACCGATACTTTAGCCATAGCCGGACTGAGCGCGATCGCGATCGTGCCTTTCGCCGTCCCCCTGCTGGCTAAGTTAGGCCGGCCCCTTGCCAAAGCGGCCCTTAAAAGTGGCTTATCCTTGTACTATGAAGGAAAAGCGGTTTTAGAGCAAGAATTAACCGAAGTCAAGCCATCTCAAGGGGAAGAAGAGCCAAAACCAGTAATTCAAGAAGAAAAAATTGCGATCGAATCAACACCTTAAACAAAGAGTCAGGACTTACGCAGTGTCACGAGATTTCGCCCCC
>JBFRWJ010000581.1:0-14548 GCA_051439525.1 Spirulina sp.
GTATAAGAGACAGGTCTAAAACAGTGATGCCCATTGCCGATTTTACAATCGTCGGTCAAGTATTAGGTTTTGTCATTAAAGATGGCTATAAAATTAAATACCTCAGACTGATTTTTGAGGAACGAGAATATTGGATTAAAGTTCCCAAAGAACTGCGCAATACTCTCGATCCGCAAATTGTTCCGGGGTGTTGGGTAGAAGTGAGCGGCACACAAAAACGCAAAAAAACGGGTATCGTTAAACTCGAAGCCGAATCCATCGCCCTTGCCGAAAAACAGTCAAAATCGGAACTCGAAGCGATCGCATTGCCGAAAGCCAAAGCCAAATCATCCCCCAAAGCGAGCGTTTTAGTCTGTCAAAAGTCCGGCTGTCGCAAGCGAGGAGGAGATGCGGTTTGTCGGGCTCTAGAAACGGGATTGCGCGATCGCGGGTTGAGCGATCGGGTTAAGATCAAAATGACGGGTTGTCTCAAACAATGCAAAAAAGGTCCTAATGTTGTCGTCATGCCCGACAAAACCCGGTATACCCAAATAAATTACGCTCAAGTTCCTGAATTAATCGAAAAGCATTTCGTAAATTGTTAATCGTTTATTCTAATGTGCGACCGAAAGGAAAGAGGCACAAGAAAAGTAACTTCCAATGCTGTTTCGCAAAGGGAAGCCCGATAATGGTAATGGCCAATAGAAAGGCAAAAAGCAAATGAGTTAAAGCAATTTCCCAACCAAACAAGAAAAGCCAAATAATATTAAAAATAGTATTGAGAACGCTCCCTGTTTCTTCAGTCACGACAATTTCTCGACCGAAAGGAGTCATGGTTGCTATGCCTATTTTTATCGTTTGGATGCCAAAAGGAATACCGATAATGGTAATGCACAACGATAGACCCCCAATAATGTAGCCCAAACCCGCAAGAAAACCGCCAAAAAGCAACCAGATGATATTTCCTAAGAGACTCATAATCAAAGAAGAAAAGTTAAAGGATAAACTGAAAAGAGGGAGTTTAATCTTCCCGCGACCCGATTTTAGCAATTTTTTCAGTCAGGTGTTGTCAGGATAAATTAAGAATTTGCGATCGCGGGAAATGAAAATTCAATATTAAATTCGGCAATACTGGACGAGCGGGCAAAATGCCCGCTCCCCAATTTCTCTAAAATGAGTGATTATGGCAAACTTAGGAAGCCAGTTGAGAACTTTCGGATTGTTCCGCGATCGCGCTGTTGATTTGCATTTCTTGCACGATTAATCCTCCCAAGTGAATCACCGATAAAACCAGAGCAACAGCCGCGAGAAAGTAGCCGTGAATCGTGTAAAGATGGATGACGGTCGTGCTATTAATGCCACCACCTCCGGTTAAAATCTCTCGCAAGATTGTACCGATCGCGGGAATGGTAGCAATCGTCTCCAATTCAATGCGCATACGCCAAAATCCCAGTTGACTCCAATCGAGAATAATCGCCGTCCACGATAGCGCGATCGCGGTTAAAGCGAGACAAATTCCGCTAATCCAAGCCACTAACCAACTGGTGCGAAACTGTCGTCCCACAAACATGATGACCAGTTGAAGCAATGCAGTCACAATTAAACCATTCCCCGCAATATCGTGAAGGCTGCGAATCGATGTCCCATAAAGGATCGCACGATCGATCCTCTGCAAAGATTCATGCGCGCCCCCGGCTGTCGGTTCGTAATAAAATGCCAGTAAAATGCCAGTGAAAGCAGCAATTAAAGCCATGACTACAATAGACGTGGCTAAAAGCGTTGCTAACCGTTTGAGAATGCGATCGATTTTGGTACAATCCATAGTCTATACCTCACTATGCTAATTTGTTCTTGTTGCGATGCCATGCTGGCGATCGAGACAGCAGGATGTTCTGACCCGATTGGCCAGCATAATTTGCACCGAGCAAGAGCTTTCTCGATGTCAGTAAGTATTAATTCCTATTATCGATAATATTTACATTTCTTAATTAAGTCAAGATTCAATGATGTCTCAATGCCACAAACTCCGCCAACTGCTGCAACAGCCCGGAATCCTGACATTACCGGGGATTTATGATTGTATTAGTGGGAAACTGGCTGAGGAAGTGGGGTTTGAGGCAGTCTTTACAAGCGGTTTCGGCATTTCTGGGGCGACTTTGGGACTGCCGGACTATGGTTTTCTGACGGCAACGGAAATGCTCGCTAGTGTCGGACGAATGGCAGAGGCGGTTAATATTCCCCTAGTCGCCGATCTCGATACGGGGTATGGCAATCCGCTTAATGTGATTCGGACGGTAACCGATGCGGTGAAATTGGGAATTGCGGGTATTATTTTGGAAGATCAAGAGTGGCCGAAAAAATGCGGGCATTTTGCAGGGAAAAGAGTGATTTCTGCCGAAGAACAGGTTGAGAAAATTAAGGCGGCTATTTATGCTCGGAAAGAGAGCGGTTTAGTGATTATTGCCCGGACTGACGCAAGAGCAAATTTAGGACTGGAAGAAGCAATTAATCGGGGACGCGCTTATCTGGAAGCCGGGGCAGATATTCTCTTTATCGAAGCGCCTCAATCCGTGGAAGAATTAGAAGCGATCGCCGCGACATTTCCCGATGTGCCGTTATTTGCCAACGCCATCGAAGGCGGGAAAACACCAATTTTGTCCAGCGATCGCTTGGAGGCGTTAGGCTTTAAAATTGTCGTCTATCCCCTTTCGGGATTATTTGCAGCCACCCAAGCCCTGAAAACTTGTTTTCAACAGTTGAAAGAACACAAAACAACAACAGGATTTCAGGAAATGGTCTCTTTTTCCGAATTTAAAAATCTAATTGGCGTGCCCAAATATCAACAGTTAGAGCAAAGATTCAAAGACAATGGAAAGTGAGGGGAGGAACGATCGAGTTGTTGTTCGCGATCGCGGAAATATTGCGATCGCGAATCCATTAAAATACTTGCCAAAAATTGTTGGGATTGAGTCGAGGGAACCGAATAACCTTACTTACCTTTCTCCATCGATCTCTGGGACATTTTCAACACGGTTTTTCGGGGTAAAAAAGGGATAACCCAATTCACCAGAAAGCTCAATAATGCCCCGTTGATTTTGACTAACTTGCCCTTCTTCATTGCCTCATAGCCGCACTGGGCAACGGACTCGGGGGATGCGGCATTGTCCCACAACGAGTTCCCTTCGAGATCTGCCGCCGCTACGAAGCCCGTCGCAACAGCACCGGGACAAAGTACCGTTGAGGTAACATTCGTCTCGGAAAGTTCTTGGGCGATCGCCTGAGAAAATGAGAGGACGAAGGCTTTGGTGGCAAAATAAACGGCCTGCAACGGACCCGGTATAAAGCCAGCTGTCGATGCCACGTGCAAAATCTTCCCAGAATTTCGCTCCACCATTCCTTGCAAATACAAATGGGTGAGATTAACCAAAGAAACCATATTAACCTGCATCATGGCTTGGTCTTTAGCGAGGTCGCGATCGTGAAATTTTCCGTACCCGCCAAAACCCGCGTTATTGATGAGGATATCGATTTGTATCCCTGCCGTTTCCGTTGCTGCAAATATTTTTTCGGCAGAGTCGGGTTGCGCGAGATCGGCGACAATGACCGTTGCTTTGATGCCATGGGCTTTCTCTAACTCCGATTTCAACTGGTTCAACGTCTCTTCACGACGGGCAACCAGTACGAGATCCCCGCCTTTTGCAGCGTGCAGTCGCGCCAATTCGGCACCGATGCCACTGGATGCACCCGTTACTAATGCAGTGTTTCCCATGGTTATCTCCTTGTAGTGATAAAATTGAATCTAAACTCCAGTATCGGTTAACGAATCATTCTGTCCAAGAGCCCGTCATCAACGCGATCGCCCCCGGTTCGATGATAATGACATCAATGAATGGCTTCGTTTCAAGGAAGAGATCGACGACCGAGGGGATTTTGATATAATATTTTTAACGGGCTACTCGAGGAAATCCAACTTCGCTTCTCTTGGAGGTGCAGCAATGACGGCCATGGCAGCAACAACCGATCCTCAACAAAACTTAACCTTAGATTCGGATTTAAGCAAAATTGCCGCAGAAGATGTGGCGCGCTTGGCAGAACGATTGGATCGAGATGATTATGCCAATCCTTTTGAAGCCTTGAAAGATTGGCATTTACTGCGAGCGATCGCGTTTCATAATTCCGAATTAGTCGAACCCTATCTTTATCTCCTCGATATTGAAGCCTACGACGAAGCCTAGTTCAGTCACCAGTCACCAGTTACAAATCTATCAGTGCTTCGGGATAAAAGGGTTCTTATTGGGATTACAGGGGGAATTGCTGCCTATAAGATTTGTGAAGTAATTTCTACACTTTTTAAGGCAGGAGTTCAAGTTCGAGTGATTTTGAGCGATCGCGCGACTCAATTTATTACTCCTCTCACAATTGCTACCCTCTGTCGCCACCCGTGCTACACGGATGGCGATCTCTGGCAATCCACCCATTCTCGTCCCTTACATATTGAATTGGGAGAATGGGCGGAATTGTTGGTGTTAGCGCCCCTCACGGCAAATACCCTCGGGAAGCTGGCCGGCGGTTTGGCGGATAATCTCCTCACCAATACCATTCTGGCCTCGGCTGCTCCCATTCTCCTCGTTCCCGCCATGAATACCGAGATGTGGGAACAACGCGCCGTGCAAGAGAATTGGCAGAAACTCCAGCAAGATCCTCGCTATCACGCCATTGCTCCCGGAAAGGGACTCTTGGCTTGCGATCGCGTCGGTACGGGAAGAATGGCCGAGCCCGCAGAAATTATTCCCGCCATTGCCTCCCTGCTCTACACTCGCGGTCAACGGGATCTGAGCGGAAAACACCTTTTAATCAACGCCGGAGGAACCCGAGAACATCTCGATCCCGTGCGGTTTATCGGCAACCCCTCTACGGGGAAAATGGGCATTGCTTTGGTGCGAGGGGCGTTATCTCGCGGCGCTCGGGTCACCTTCGTTCATGCCCCGATCGCCGAGCATTTATTGGCTTCCCTCCCTCCCTCCCTGCCTCGGATTGCCGCCACCAGTGCCGCGCAACTTTATGAAGCAATGTTAAAATATTTTCCCGAGGCGGACTGGACGATTTTAACCGCCGCCGTCGCCGACGTGAAACCCACCCATTATTGCGATCGCAAACTCCCCAAAAAGGAGATTCCCCCCTCCCTTCCCCTAACGGCAGTTCCCGATATTGCTGCCGAGTTGGGACGGCGCAAACAACCCCAGCAAAAATTAATCGGATTTGCCGCCCAAACCGGTAATATTCTCGATCCGGCCGCCGAAAAATTACGCCGGAAAAATTTAGACGCGATCGCGGCCAACCCTATCGACGTTCCCGATGCCGGATTTAATAGCGAAACCAACCAAGCTATTTTCATCGATCGAAAAAACAGACAAGAAGCGATCGCCCCTTGCACTAAGTTGGAATTGGCCCATCGCCTGCTGGATTTTATCGGACAAATCTAGCTCGATTTACTGGCGAATTGAGAGAGTGTAGTTGTATTGACTGTTCGCACTAATGCGATCGCCTACCATAACTTGATACAGTCCTGCCGGCCAGAGTCCTTCAATCGCTGCCTCTCCATCGATCGCTCGGGTGCAAAAGCGACCGTCGGGCCCGTCAATTAAGAGGGTGGGTTCTCCCCCTTCCACTTGGATTTTAATTTCCATCGAATCAATATCCGTGTCGAGGGTAATGACGTGATTGGGACTGTTGGCAATAAAGCCGCAATCTTGGGTGGCAACACTTCCCCCCGATCGCCCGCTTAAGGTTTTGTTATAGTTGGGTTGGGGTCTAATCGCGATCGTTTCCGCAAGGGTTACGCCTGCATAGAGAAGGCTAACGACAATTGCCGAAGAAAATAGCGTTTGAACCCGTGATTTTGTCCGGAGCATAGTTTTTTTCCTCAATCCTGACTTGAGTTCGCTCTTACCTTAATTATTTCGTCGAGCTGCTTGTTGACCCGGAAGCGTGTTACTGTTTGCGAACTGTCCGAATTAACGGCAAACTCATTCAACTTTTAATTTTTTATTCGATAATCAATAAGTATAGTCGCTAAGATTTCCCCGATCGCGATCGTTATCCTGCAAAAACCCGATATTCTTATGACGTCTTCCAACCATCGAGATTTAGAACAAAAACTACAAGAGCTAGAAACAGAGCTGAATCAAGCCACTGCCGCGCCCCAAACCCCGCCCGGAGAAGAACCCAAAATTCAGCCAGATCGCTCAACTTCAAATGCCTTAGATTTCGATCGCCTGGTCACCACCCTCAAAAATGGGTTCGATCGCTTGCCTCCCGTCGGCAAAATCTTGGTTGTTCTTTTGGGGGCCAGTTTAGTCTTGTCCATTGTGAGTGGTGTTTTGCGCTTGCTGACTTCTTTAATCGTGCTGGCGATCGTCGGTACTCTCGGCTATTGTGCCTACCAATGGTTTTTCAAGGATTGAATTTCCCCTACTCCTGCCCATTCAAAATTCAAAGTTCAAATTTTTGAATCGATTGTTTTGAATTGGAGTGACTTTAATGCTCGAGGTGAGATTACATTCCTAACACAAAACGAGAGAGTATCCCCTCACACTCTCTCGTTACTTCAAGATTGCTTATTGCTCGATCGCAAAGACTAAAACCTAAATCTAGCCAAGGTTTCCCAATTCGCAATTGGAAATGGATATGACGTTGACCGTAAAAATCCTCCGACGCGATCGCGAATCGCCATCGTCAATAGGGATCGGTAAATTTACTGAGGTTTAATGAAAACTTTATAAGCGCTTTACCTTAATCTGCCAAGATTCCAATGATTTGTTGAAAATCGTTCGCTCTTTGTTGGCGCGATCGCTTTAACGATTAGCTCTCGATGTTCCTCAAAAGAGGAAAGATAGTACATAAATCCGAACAATCAGAGGTTTTTCGACGTGGCAACACAACTGACACCAGGGGATCTAGCCATTATTGGCATGAATGCCGACAATCCCGATTTATTCGCTTTTGTTTTATTAACTGATATTACTATAGGAACCGAGATTTTCTTCACGGATAACGGTGTTTTTAGCAACGGTTCTTTTCGACAAACTGAAGGAATTCTTAAGTACGTCGCATCTGCCGATCTTGCGGCGGGGACTGTCATTGAATTTACAGGGGTCGGTGGAGATTTTACAGTAGAGTCCAATGGTTTCGCCCTATCGACAAGCGGCGATCAGATCGTCGCTTACCAAGGTACGGTTAACAATCCGACCTTTATTTACGCCCTCAATAACGAAAGTAGCGGCTGGCAATCGGATGCCACCAGTTCCAATACCTCCGCTTTACCCACCGGATTGACCGAAGGCACGAGTGCGATCGCCCTCAACGAGATCGATAATGCCGTTTATACCGGGACGACAACGGGGACGAAAGCCGAACTTCTGGCTGCCATTTCCAATACAGCGAACTGGTCTGGCAGCAATAGCACCCGTCAAACCCTACCCTCGGGGTCTTTCACCGTCACCGATAGCGGCGGCGGCTCGGGCAGTGTCACGGTTTTTATCAACGAAATTCATTACGATAATGCTGGCAGTGACGTTAATGAAGGGGTGGAAATTGCCGGAACTGCCGGGACGGATCTCGCGGGTTGGACGTTGGAATTTTACAACGGCAATGGGGGCAGTCTCTATGCAACCCTCAATCTTTCCGGTACCTTAACAATTCCATCGATCCTTGGGGGTCGAAGTCAAACCAGTCTCTATGCAACCCTCAATCTTTCCGGTACCTTAACCGACCAAGATAACGGCTTCGGCACCCAGTTTTTTGCGCGAGCCGGCATTCAAAACGGTTCTCCCGACGGCATCGCCTTAATTGACAATAACGGTAATGTCGTGCAATTCCTCAGCTATGAGGGCAGTTTTACCGCCGTGGGAGGAACTGCCGATGGGTTAACCAGTAGCGATATTGGGGTCAGCGAATCCGGTTCTACCCCCGTGGGTTTCTCTTTGCAACTCACCGGAACCGGAAGCGCTTACGAAGATTTTACTTGGGCGGCTGCGGCGAGCAATACTTACAATGCCGTCAATACCAATCAAAGTTTTGGGGGTTCCGGTGGCGGTGGCAATGATATCTCCCTTATTAGCGCGATTCAAGGGAGCGGCGCATCCAGTCCCCTCGCCGGTCAAACCGTCACCATTGAAGCCGTTGTCGTGGGAGACTTCCAAGACGGCAGTAGTGGCACTAATGGGGATCTCGATGGTTTCTTCGTACAAGAAGAAGATAGCGATGCCGATGCCGATCCCACGACATCTGAAGGACTGTTCGTTTTTGATGGCAGCACTCCCGCAGTGGATGTGAATATTGGCGATGTCGTCCGGGTTACGGGGACGGTGGCAGAATTTAATGGTTTGACGGAACTCATTAATGTTACTGTTGCGATTCAAGGAACCGATAGTCTACCCACTGCCGCAACGGTTAATTTCCCCGTGACTGCCGTTGGGGATCTCGAAGCCTTTGAAGGAATGCAGGTTACGATTCCCGAGCAACTCTTCGTCACTGAATATTTCAACTTGGATCGCTTTGGCGAGGTGGTACTGTCTGCTAACGATCCCAATACCAACGCCCCCGACACCGACGGACGTTTAGACCAATACCCCCAATTCAACGCGCCTGATGTTGCGGGATTTGCGGCATACCAAGACGCGATCGCCAAACGGCGCATCATCCTCGATGACGGTCAAACCGTTCAGAATCCCAACCCCATTATTCACGGACGGGGCGGCAATCCCCTCAGTGCGACGAATCCCTTGCGGGGTGGCGATACCGTCACCAATCTTTCGGGGATCTTGAGCTTCGACTTTGGCGACTACCGCATTCAACCCGTTGCTGGGGTTGACTTCCAAGCCACCAATCCCCGTCCGGCAACTCCCGAAGATGTGGGGGGCAATTTGCAGGTTGTCAGCTTAAACGTTCTTAACTTTTTTACCACCCTAGACGTGACGGGGAATCCCGGCAGCGGCCCGAATAATCTCTCGCCTCGCGGTGCAGACAGCCAAGCTGAATTCGATCGCCAGCTCGAGAAACTCGTCACCACCCTCGAAACCCTTGATGCCGATATCGTAGGCTTAATCGAAATCGAAAACGAATTCGGCGGCGACCAAAACGGCGACGGTCAGTACGCGATCGATACTTTAGTGACTGCCCTCAATAACAAGGTTGGCGCGGGGACTTATGCCTTTGTGGATCCGGGTCGAACCTTTGTCGATACGGGGGATGCTATCTCCGTCGGCGCGATCTACAAAACCAGTACGGTGCAATTGGCTCCGGACACCACCGTAGAAATCTTAGACGATTCGGTTTTGCCCGGACTCGGCCTCAACTTTGGCAATGCGGTCTTCGACGGCGATCGCTCCAACCGAGCCTCTCTGGCCGCAACTTTTGAAGAAATTGCCAGTGGCGAGCGACTGACGGTTGCTGTCAACCACTTTAAATCCAAAGGCAGCGTCAATTCCGCCCCGGGTAATGCCGATGCGGGGGACGGTGCGGGCAATAATAACGCCATCCGCTTGCAGGCATCCCAAGCCTTGAATGCTTGGCTGAATAGCGATCCCACCGGCAGTGGCGACACCGATTTCTTGATTATTGGCGACCTCAACGCCTACGCCAAAGAAGACCCGATCGCTTACTTAGAAAGTCAGGGCTACACCAACGTCGTCAGCAATCCCGAATCTGCCTACTCTTTCGTTTTCGACGGACAGTTTGGCACCCTTGACTACGGTCTGGCCAGCACGTCCCTCATTTCCCAAGTGACGGGGGCAACCGAGTGGCACGTCAATGCGGACGAGCCGGATGCCCTCGATTACAATCTCGACTTCGGACGCGATCCTACCCTTTTCGACGGCTCCATCCCCTTCCGCAACTCCGATCACGATCCCCTCTTAATCGGTCTGGACTTGGGGCATCCGACCTTTACCCTCGAACTGCTCCATACGGCAGATCAGGAAGCCGGAATTCCCGCCCTCGATGACGCGCCTCGCTTCTCTGCCGTTCTCAATGCCCTCAAAGCGCAAGATCTCGGCAACGATGGCATCGAAGATAACACCCTCGTCCTCTCCTCTGGGGATGCAATTTTGCCGGGGCTGTTCTTCTCCGCTTCCGAGGATGTGTTTGGGGGAGCCGGTCGCGCCGATATCCTGATTCAGAACGAACTCGGTTTCAGCGCGATCGCTCTGGGCAACCACGAGTTCGACCTCGATACGGCGTTCTTAGCGGAACTCATCGCAGGGGTTCCCGACGATCCCGCCACTCCGGAAGACGAATCCTTTATCGGCGCGCAATTCCCTTACTTGAGTGCGAATTTGGACTTCTCTACCGATGCCAACTTAGCGGGATTGGTGGTGGAGGATGCCAAGGCTGCTCTACCGAATAGTTTGGCCGCCAGCACGGTTATTGATGTCAACGGCGAAAAGATCGGGGTTGTGGGTGCAACCACCCCCACGATTAATGTTATCTCCAGCCCCGGGGATGTCACCATCGAACCGGGAGATTTTGACGGCGTACCCACTCCCGCGCAATTGGATGCCCTTGCGGCTGCCATTCAAACCGATGTGGATGCTCTGTTAAGTGCCAACCCCGACATCAATAAGGTAGTATTGCTGGCTCACATGCAGCAAATCGCGATCGAGCAAGAGCTGGCCAAACGACTGAAAAATGTTGACATTATCATGGCAGGCGGCTCCAACACGCGGCTCTTTGACGAAAGCGATCGCCCCCGTACCGGAGACAGCAACCAAGGCCTCTACCCGATTATTGAAACCGATGCCGATGGGAATCCCGTTGCAGTCATCAATACCGATGGGAACTACAAGTATGTCGGTCGCTTGGTCATCGATTTCGACGAAAATGGGGTCATCATTCCTGAAAGCTACGACCCGACGGTAAGCGGTGCTTATGCCACCGACGAGCAAGGGGTTGCCGATCTGAATGCCCAAGGGTTGGTAGATCCGGAAATCCAGCAAATCGTCAACGATCTGCGGGCGGTTATCGAAGCGAAAGAAAGTAATGTTTTCGGGGTGAGTGAGGTTTATCTCGATGGAACTCGCAGTAGCGTGCGCACCCAAGAGACCAACTTGGGCAACCTGACTGCCGATGCCAACTTGGCGATCGCTCGGGAAATTACCGGGGATAATAGCATTCTCGTTTCTCTCAAAAATGGCGGCGGCATCCGGGACGATATCGGTCGCGTCGTCATTCCTGCGGGGGGAACTGGGGATCCGGTGGAACTCCCCAATGAAGGCATTCCGGGGGTTAAACCCGAAGGCGGGATCTCCGAGAACGATATCGCGAACACCCTGCGGTTCAACAATGGTTTGACGGTTTTGGATATTACCCGCGAAGGTCTGGTTGCTGCCCTAGAACACGGGGTTGCCGCGAGCAGTTTGGATGACTCGAACACTCAAGGTCGCTTCCCGCAAATTAGTGGGGTTGAATTTAGCTTCGATCTGACCTTGCCCGGGGGCGATCGCATTCAGTCTGCGGCGATTAAGGATGCCGATGGCAATATCTTGGATGTTTTGGTGCGGAATGGTGAATTCGCGGGCAACGCCACCGATACGGTTCGCATCGTCACTCTCGGCTTCTTGGCAGGAGGAGGCGATGGCTATCCTTTCCAAACCTTCGGCAGCAACTTCCAAGACTTGGCTCTTGCCGATGATGCCCCTCGCACGGGGAATGCCACCTTTGCTCCGGACGGTTCCGAGCAAGATGCCCTAGCAGAGTATCTCTTCGATAACTTCCTCACCACACCTTTCAACGAAGCGGATACGGAGCGCGACCTCGATACCCGCCTGCAAAACTTGGCCTTCCGCGAGGATGCGGTGCTGCCCCTGAATAATAATCCCATAGCGACGGACGACAGTTTCAATACTCATGAGGATGTGCTTTTGAGCGGTAACGTCTTGAGCAACGATACTGACTCGGATGGCGATGCGCTGTTCGTTTCCGCGATCGATGGGAATGCAGCCAATGTTGGCACGACCATTACGTTGACATCGGGTGCAGAACTAATTGTAGAGGCAAATGGCGATTTGACCTACATTGCCGATCGCGATGATGTTACCGATACTTTTACATACGAGGTCGGCGATGGGAATGGCGGCATCGATACGGCGACGGTAACGATTCGAGTTCTCGATGGTGAATTCCGCGAAGGCGGCGCGGGTCGGGATTTCCTCCTCGGCACTTCGGGTGACGATACCCTCATCGGTCAGGGGGGTCGCGATACCCTCGTCGGGAAAAAAGGAGACGACTTCCTCTTTGGCGGCGCGGGTCGGGATTTCCTCTTTGGCGGCAAAGGCGACGATTTCCTTGATGGCGGCGCGGGCAAGGATTTTCTCATCGGGGGCCGAGGTGAGGATACGGCGCGTTACGATGGCGTTCTCTCCGATTACACCTTCTCGGGGGCTGCTGGTTACTTTACGGTTCGCGGCGCGGGAATGGGTAAGGATACTCTCATTAATATCGAGTTCCTGAGCTTTGCAGGTGACGATACTCTCGTCCCGACCGCCGATCTGTTCGTCTAGATCGGCTTCAATTTCACGACTGGGGAGGCGAGCGACGAAAGAACTAACATTTCAGTCTTTCGCGATCGCCAGAATATTGGAGGCGATCGCACCGGATGCGATGCGATCGCTTTTATCAAATTAATGCTTGCGATTTGAACGCGATTCTCCAAAGGAGAGGCTTCACCAACGCAAGCATTTTTTCAAACAAGTCAGACAATTTCGGGTTTGAACTCAGCAAGCCGGGGTTTAAAATGGAACGATACATCGTCCCCGGGACAAGTGGAGATGCACGAGAGAATTTACCAGAAACGCGAAAAACAAGAACCGGAACAAGCCTCAGAAAGCACGTTTTTCGATCGCCCTCGACAGGTGGAATCGAGCGATCGCTCCAACGCGGTCGTCCCGGTGGTGGGGAAGAGTTACGGGCGAGCGTGTTTGCAGTTGGTGTCGGGATCTTCGGAGCAAGCACGGTCGGAGAGACCAATGACCCTACAACCGAGACAGGAGTTGAACCCGATCGCAGAGGAGAATCGGAGAAAGATGATACAGGCATTGGCAGGGAAAAGCGAACACCCCATCCAGCGCCAAGAGGAAGAAGTCAAGCCCAATAACACCGGACTCCCCGATCGCCTCAAGGAAGGCATCGAAAATCTGTCCGGCTATGACCTATCTGACGTTCGCGTTAACTACAACTCCCCCAAACCCGCCCGAGTCAATGCTCTGGCTTATACTCGAGGAACCGCGATCGAGGTTGCCCCGGGTCAGGAGCGGCATTTGCCCCATGAGGCGTGGCATGTGGTGCAGCAGAAGCAAGGAAGGGTTAAGCCTACTATGCAGATGAAAGACGAGGTAAACATCAATGACGATGCTGGTTTGGAGAAGGAAGCGAATGTTATGGGAGCCAAAGCCTTACAGGCCAAAAGTAAAGGGCCTTCTGCTTTAGAACAAAGGGTATGTTCAGATGCCATTCAACGGAAAATTTCGGTACAGGTCAACGTCAACAACAAATACAAAAAGAATTTTAACGACTACCTTAATGCTCTGAATGATGCTGTTCAAAAAGCCTATTTTTTTGTGATTCACTACCCCCACCTAGGTTCTTATGCAGCATTGGATGGTCATACCGAACATTGGGTTGAAGCTTGGAATAGTTTTGTAGCCGGAAAGGAAAAAGGGCAGGGTTTACTAAAAGCGGCCTTTGGTTATGCGGTAGAAACATTGGCCACCGTTATCTATCTTAGCGATCCTCCGGGTGGATTATCGAGCGAACTACAGGGTATCCGAGGCGGTACCCGTCCGGATGTAGTGCTAAAAGATGGGGAGACGGATGTGGGATGGTTGGATATTACCGCGTCGGAAAGCGAAGGACATGTATGGAAAAAGGCAGGATGGAAGACAAAAGACTTGCACAAGGGCGAAGTATCCTATCCTTCTCTTAATCCAGAAATTATCAAGGATAACGTGGCAAACAACAGAACCTACAATGACCAAACCGATCCACGAACCATCCTCCATCGGGTAAATTATCTGAAATTTATTCAATCTGTACGGCGGGAACATTGGAAAAATATAGGCGAAAAATACTTCGGAACGCCGTTGGACAGCAACAACAAAACACAGAAAAGGCAATACATCCGCCAAAGGTTAGCTGACTATCTTGGACTGAATTACTACGACTTACCCCCACAGGTATTAGGAAGCGTGTTGTACGCTATGGGGCAGGGATACACCAAGCATGGTTATAAGAAGATCAGGGGAATAAGTCGAGCCAAGGGAGAAACTATCCTACAGGAGCATGACCGGGAATTGCCGGGCATGGAAATCTTCACTCCACAGGTCATGAGAAGAATTAGCACAGGCAAAGGTATGGAAAGCGCTCGAATAGTCAAGGAGATATTGTCGAAATCAGGCCAAAGCGGATTTCACTCAGCGTTTCAGTATAATCCATTGCTGCCTGATGAATCGATGGACATTGCCACAAAAGACTCCATGCAAGTGATAGGAGTAGCCAAGCGGTATGAGTCTTACTT
>JBFRWJ010000582.1:0-3529 GCA_051439525.1 Spirulina sp.
GCGATACGCGGGGCGCGACCGTCCCGGACGGCGGTTAAAAAGGGTTGGACTTGCTCGACGGGGATAGCAAACCCGATGCCGATATTGCCCGCATTGCCGCGAGAGTAAATTGCCGTATTCACGCCAATTAATTCCCCGCGAGAGTTTAATAAGGGGCCGCCGGAATTGCCGGGGTTGATCGCCGCATCGGTTTGAATTAAGCTTTTCTCGCGATCGATGCGACTGACGATCCCCGTGGTATAAGTGCCCTGAAAGCCGAAGGGACTGCCGATCGCAAAAGCCTGCTGTCCCACCCGGACCGATCCCGGAGGGGCAAAAGTCAGGGTGGGTAAATCGATCGCGCCGCGAATTTGCACCACGGCTAAATCTAACCCATCTTCAGCAAACCCGATGACCTCCCCTTGAAATTCCCGCCCGTCTGCCAAAATAACGTTAACCACCGATAGGCCTTCCACCACATGAGCGTTAGTCAGGATCAAACCATCCGATCGCACGATACTGCCGCTTCCCGTGGCATCTCCCCCTTCTAGGGAGACCACTGCCGGACTGGCTTGTTCGTAAACGCGAATGCTGGTATCTTCATTAAAGATTTGCGCCCTGGCAGGAGAAACGGGCAAGAGGGGGGCAGAAATCCCGATCGCCGCGAAGCCGAGGGCAGCGATCGCGATCGAGCATCCGGCGGAGATATGACGCTGACTTTTTCTACTCATCGGTTGATTAAGGTTCTCTTTCTGTCCTATTTTAGAGTCTAAATTTGAGATTGCTGTTCCGGATTGTGGGTTTTACGCGATCGTCACCCCGTAACGCCCCATTCCTGATTCCCCATTCCCCATTCCCCATTCCCGATTACCCATTCCCCATTATATGAACTTTTGTTACGAAAGGAATTATAATCGATTATATAGCTCGAATTATCAATTTTCCTGACACCTGACGAAAAAACACCATCATGTCTCTTCCCATTCGCAATGTCGCCATTATTGCCCACGTCGATCACGGTAAAACTACCCTTGTCGATGCCCTACTCAAACAATCTGGAATCTTTCGCGAGGGGGAAGAGATTCCGGACTGCGTGATGGATTCTAACACGTTAGAACGAGAACGGGGAATAACAATTCTATCGAAAAATACTGCCGTTCGCTACCAAGATACCCTGATTAATATTGTCGATACTCCGGGTCACGCGGACTTTGGGGGGGAAGTCGAGCGAGTTTTGGGGATGGTAGATGGTTGCATTCTCATTGTCGATGCCAATGAGGGTCCCATGCCGCAAACCCGGTTCGTGCTGAAAAAGGCATTAGAAAAAGGATTGCGCCCCATTGTCGTCGTGAATAAGATCGATCGCCCCAATGTGGATCCCGATGTGGCGATCGATAAGGTTTTCGATCTGTTTGTGGAGTTAGGGGCGGATGACGATCAGTGTGATTTTACTACCCTTTACGCCTCGGGTTTGCAAGGCTTTGCCAAAGAATCCATAGAAGCGGAAGGGGAAGATATGCAGCCTCTATTTGAAGCAATTTTACACCACGTTCCCCCCCCGGCAGGCGACCCGGAAAAGCCCCTACAGTTACAAGTGACGACGCTCGATTACTCGGAATATTTGGGGCGCATTGTTATCGGTCGCATTCACAACGGTACGATTAAAGCGGGACAGCAAGCTGCTCTTACAAAAGATGACGGGTCGATCGCCAAGGCAAAAGTCGCAAAATTAATGGGCTTTGAGGGCTTGGCGCGGGTGGAGTTACCCGAAGCCAGTGCCGGGAATATTGTAGCGGTGGCGGGGTTTGCCGATGCCAATATCGGCGAAACCATTACTTGTCCCGACGAACCCTTGGCTTTGCCTTTAATTAAGGTAGACGAACCCACCTTACAAATGACCTTTTCGGTCAACGACTCGCCTTTTGCCGGATTGGAAGGGAGTTACGTGACCTCTCGGCAACTGCGCGATCGCCTTTACCGGGAGTTAGAAACCAATGTCGCGTTGCGGGTCAACGAGACGGATTCTCCCGACAAATTCCTCGTTTCCGGACGGGGGGAACTGCACTTGGGAATCCTCATTGAAACCATGCGTCGGGAGGGATACGAGTTCCAAGTGTCCCAACCGCAAGTGATTTATCGGGAAGTGAACGGACAACCCTGCGAACCCTTTGAATACTTGGTGTTAGATGTCCCGGAAGAAGCTGTGGGAACCAGTATCGAACGATTGGGACAGCGCAAGGGAGAAATGCAGGATATGCAGGTGGGAGCCAACGGACGCACCCAGTTGGAGTTTATCATCCCCGCTCGCGGTTTAATCGGCTTTCGGGGGGAATTTCTCCGCATCAGTCGCGGGGAAGGGATTATGAACCACAGTTTCCTCGAATATCGTCCCATGATTGGGGAATTGGAAACCCGTTACAACGGGGTCATTATTGCCTTTGAGGAGGGAGTAGCGACCTTCTATGCCTTGAAAAATGCCGAAGATCGCGGTTCTTTCTTCATCACGCCCGGGACGAAAGTTTACAAGGGAATGATCGTGGGAGAACACAACCGACCCCAAGATTTAGATTTGAATGTTTGTAAAACCAAGCAGTTAACGAACCATCGTTCGGCAACGGGGGATGAATTGGTACAATTACAAGCACCTGTCGATATGAGTTTGGAACGGGCATTAGAATATATTGCCTCGGATGAGTTGGTGGAAGTGACTCCAGATTCAATTCGCTTGCGGAAAATGAAAATGAAGAAATTAGCCAAGCGTTAAGTTTGGGTCATGGGTAATGGGTGATGGGTAATGGGTAAGATTACTCATCACCTTTGATTTTTGGCGGTGCGATCGCATTTGTAAAATAGAATCGGAAAAATTATGGTAGATTGGTCGCACTCTCAACAGTTAGTTGAATTATCAAGATTTTACGAGCAAGAAGCAAAAGCACCTGAAGCATTTTCTGATGAAGAACTTCTTCATCATATTACTAAAACTTTTTGGCCGACAGATTGTTGGTGTTTTGTAGAAGAGTCTTTTGCAATTATTGCACCTGCTTGTAAAAGAAGACCTCATCTAGTTCGAGAATTAATTTATCATCCTATTGATGCTATGATTTGCGGAGGACTTGAAGATCCAGAGTTAATTATTGCTCAAGGTGTTGCTTGTACTACAAAAAAGGAGCATTATGTAGAACCGAGTGAAGAGGGCAAGGAGTGGTTAATTCATGATTGGCCTAAATTTAGCAAAGTTGCAAAAGAAGTCTTTCAAGAAATTTGGAAGAATCTCGATTTAGAGGAATAAAATGGATAAATTAGTTGAATATCCCCAACTCATTAAGCGCATTTTAACGGGATATATTGAATTGTGCGATCGCGCTCTCTCAAAAAGAGATACAATTAAGATGTTGCAATCGCCAATTTACCAAAAAACATGACCAAACCAACTCTAGATCTAGCGATCGCGCAACCAACCGCAGAAAATCCCGAAGAAATACGCAAAAAATTTGCCGATCTTGCCTCTCAATGGAGTCAAGAAGTAGAAGGACTATCATCAACTGTTGAA
>JBFRWJ010000583.1:0-3892 GCA_051439525.1 Spirulina sp.
ACACATTTCCGAGCGCGCTTTAATGACTTGTTTGGTATCTTCAGGAGAAGATTATCACGTTGGTTTTATAGACGGTGCAGATGGAGGCTATGCCTTAGCTGCCAAGGGCATGAAACAACAGTTAAAAAACCTAAAATTGGCACTCGAACATTGATAATTGCTCATGGCTCAAAGCATTGATAATTCTCCAACAACTTCTAAACGCTTATAATCATCAATTTTGAGAAATTGTTCTCCCAAAGTCTCAGCTACGGAAGGAGTCAACCAGCCTAATTGTAATAAAAGATGAATGGCGGCTGCATATTTTGCCCGTTTTGCACCATCTCGAGCTTTTAAAGCTAGTCCCATCCCTTCACCTACTCGTCCCACGCATTGTATCCCTTCTGCACCGGACTTGCTAACTAATTCGCCTTCTGTCAATCGCATTAATTCCGTATCAAAAGCCCCTTCTCCGGCTACCATACGAGGATGATAGGTCATCGCGCGCACAATCCGCTCTAAGTCCAGATTAGCCCCAGAAGCCAATTTGGCGTAGAGAGAAGCCATTTGTCCCATTTGCATCGAGTAAGTTGGAGCACCACAGTCATCTCGGGCGCGAATAAATTCATCACCGGGCATCCCTAACATTTCTCCCACTTTACCAATAATGAGTTTTTGGATGGGGTGAGAACGATGGAGATAATTATCTAAAGGAAAATGACGTTGCTGAGAAACAGCTAACATTCCTGCATGTTTGCCAGAACAATTGTGCTGAAGACGACTCTTTTGACCTTTCGGAATCGGACATTTTAGGGCATCGGCTTCGATATCGCAACGCCAAAGAATATTAAAAACCTGTCGGGCATGTTCGACAGTCCCTCGATGAGAGCCACAGATAATCGCCAGATCCTTATCATTGAGATTGTAACGCTCCATCGCCCCGCTTGAAGTCACGGCGATCGCTTGAAAGGGTTTGAGAGCGGAACGAATAAACGTACTGGTTTCCATGCTCCCTGCCAGAGATAGGATTCGTCCGCGATCGTCGCTGACAACTGCCGTAACGCGATGGATGGATTCGACAATTCCTTCTCTCAACAGTTGAACTTCTAGTTCGGGCGCGTGATTTCGCATTCCTCGAGTCATAATATTTTTTTAGACGATTATCCACGTTACACTACCAAGGGCAACAAAAGCTGCTAAAACTGCTAAAGTCTTTTTTAAGCGATGGAGGACTGGCTTCACTTGGTAAGTAACAACGAGCCGATCGCGTTGGAGAACGGCTGCGGGTTTTTCCCAAATTTGCCCGTCGTACCAACCCGACTCCTCATAGGTGACCGTTTCTCGGTAGAGGCGATCGCAGATATAAGACCAACCCGAATAGAGACGAAACAGCAAAAGGACGACAAAGATTAGGGAACCGCCAGCCGCAGCGAGGGTAAAGTTAAGCGGATATTTACCGGGGGGAAAACTGGACGAAGCAATGGGTCCCGCCACCAGCCATCCCAATCCCCACACCCATGCTAGCTTGCGGATGTATTTCAATGGGGTTTGTACTGCCCAATTAAATAACCAAGACTCTTTTAACTGTTCGTACTCGTTGAGGGGTTGTTGTTCTTCCGGGACGGGACAAAAAGAAATAGAGGACTCGGGCATTATTCGTCTATTCTCCTACCGCGCGATCGAACTGATAGTCAATGCGTTCGGCATGACCCCAAAACGCTTCCAAGTTATAGTATTCCCGTTCTTCCGGCAGCAAGATATGAGCGATCGCGTCGCCATAGTCGAGAACGATCCAACTTCCCTCAGTTTTTCCTTCAATGCGATCGGGAAAGCGTTGGTATTGTTCCTCTACTGCATTTTCAATCGAGGTACAAATCGCGCGGACTTGAGTGCGAGAGAAGCCAGTCGCGATGATAAAATAATCGGTCAGATAGGAAATTTCCGTGACTCCGAGCAAGAGAATGTCTCCGGCTTTGCGATCGTCGGCGGCTTCGGCAATGATACGAGCAAGGGCGAGACTTGAATCTTCTGGAGGGGTAGATACAACGAAAAGCGGCGATGGGTTGATGTTGGGGTTTTGTTGTGTCATTCAGAATTTAATGAATTTCGTCTTTTTTATCTCCAAGGATTATGGGGACATTTACCTTTGCATGGTAACGCAATTGTTCTTCTCTGGGAGCGGGTCGGGACGTTTCTTAACGTTTCGGATCGCGATCGCCGAGCGATCGGGGCAGTCTGGGGGGAAGCGACCGCTCGGACGAGGGGAGAAGCACAAAACCGAACTCAAAACATTAAGAGATATTACAAAAGCTGTTAAGGTCTATTGCAAAATTTCGTCAAGCGGTCGAGAGTGCAAACTCTCTGTAATTCTTCGTGATAGGATGCAAACCAATCAATTGAGAAATAAGGAGAAAAGTCGTGGGACTAAGGGTTGCTGTAGTCGGAGGAGGACCTGCCGGGTCATCAGCCGCCGAAACGTTAGCCAAAGCTGGCATTGAAACCTACTTATTCGAGCGCAAATTAGATAATGCTAAGCCCTGCGGTGGAGCCATTCCCCTTTGTATGGTAGGAGAATTCGACCTTCCTCCTGAAATCGTAGACCGTCGGGTGAGAAAAATGAAAATGATCTCCCCCTCCAATATTGAGGTGGACATCAATCTTGACAGAGAAGATGAATATATCGGCATGTGTCGTCGGGAAATCCTTGATGGCTTCATGCGCAATCGCGCTGCTGAATTAGGCGCTAATTTAATTAACGGAACGGTATACAAACTCGATATTCCCCAAACCGACAGCGAACCCTATACGTTGCATTATGCCGACCATTCCGATGGCAGTACGAGTGGCGTAATGAAAACCTTAAAAGTCGATGTAGTCGTGGGTGCGGACGGAGCCAATTCCCGTATTGCCAAAGCCATTGATGCCGGAGACTATAACTATGCGATCGCTTTCCAAGAACGGATTCGGCTTCCTGAAGGTCAAATGAATTACTACGAAGACCTCGCGGAAATGTACGTTGGCAGCGATGTCTCTCCCGACTTTTACGCATGGGTGTTTCCCAAATACGACCACGTTGCCGTGGGAACGGGAACAATGAAAGTCAACAAAGCCATCATTAAAGACCTGCAAAAAGGAATTCGCACCCGAGCGGCTCGAAAACTAGAAGGGGGTAAAATCATCAAAGTAGAGGCACATCCCATCCCCGAACATCCCAGACCGAGAAGGGTTGTCGGCCGAGTTGCTCTCGTTGGCGATGCAGCCGGAACCGTCACCAAATCATCAGGGGAAGGCATCTACTTTGCTGCCAAATCAGCTCGGATGTGCGCTGAAACCATTGTCGAAACCAGCAATAACGGTCAGCGAATCCCCACAGAAAACGATCTGAAACAATATCTCAAACAGTGGGACAAAAAATATGGCATGACTTACCTCGTCCTCGATCTGTTGCAGCGCGTCTTCTATCAAACCGACGCAACTCGCGAAGCCTTTGTAGAAATGTGTGCCGATCGAGACGTACAGCGTCTGACCTTCGACAGCTACCTGTATAAGACCGTAGTCCCTGCCAATCCTCTCATCCAAATGAAGATTACCGCTAAGACCCTAGGAAGCCTCCTGCGCGGAAACGCCTTGGCTCCATAGCGATCGCACGTGGGTCAAACATCCCACAAAAAAGACATTGGAGTCTTTGCTCTCCAATGTCTTTTTTTTTACAATTTTCCTAGGGCTGAAAAGGCTTGTGTAGAAAGGGCTTCGAGAAAATCCGGAAAAAAATCCCAAAAAATTTGTAAAAAGGGGTTGACAAGTCAAGAGAAAGTAGATATCTTGGTAAATGCGCGGTTGAGAGAACAGCTCGAAACGAGCCGGTCAAAAGCAGCGCACCGAACCAGAAAAAAAGAATAAGTTTGAAAGCTAT
>JBFRWJ010000584.1:0-4657 GCA_051439525.1 Spirulina sp.
CCCATTACCCATTACCCATTACCCATTACCCATTACCCATTACCCACTAATAATGTATAGTTTGTTTGGTTATGGTAATATGATTGCCGATCGCGATCGCATGAATGCCTATGTGAAAGCATTGGAACGTTGTATTAAACCGGGTTCGCTTGTTGTGGATATCGGCACGGGAACAGGAATTTTTGCGATTTTAGCCTGTCAATTGGGGGCCCAAAGGGTTTACGCGATCGAGTCCAATCCCGCGATCGAGGTGGCAAAATTGGCGGCAAAAGATAATGGCTGTGGGGACAAAATTGAGTTTATTCGATCCCTATCGATGGATGTCGATCTACCTCAATCGGTTGATGTCATCATTTCCGATCTACACGGGATCTTACCTTTTTTTCAGCAGCACATTCCTGCGATTATCGATGCGCGATCGCGTTTTTTAAAGACTGGGGGAACGATGATTCCTTTGCGCGATCGTGTATGGGGAACTCTCGTTTGCGCTCCCGAATTGTATCGTTCTTATTCTTCACCATGGCAAGATTTCCCCTATAATATTAATTTAGAAAGCGCTCGCCGTTTTCTGCTCCATTCTTGGCAAAAATGTACAATTACCTTAGACCAATGTTTAGTCGAACCCCAATTATTAACCGTCTTAGAGTATCCCGAAATTTCCACGTCCAATTTCCAAGCAAAATGGGTATGGAATGCAAAAACGGAAGGATTGGCTCACGGATTGTGCTTGTGGTTTGATTCAATATTAATGGAAGGGATTGCGTTGTCCAATGCGCCGGGGAAACCCGATCTCATCTATGGTAAAGCCTTTTTACCTTGGCTCGAACCCATTGCAATCGCTGCTGGCGATACAATAGATTGCCATCTCAAAGCAAATTTAATGGGCGAACAATATATCTGGCAATGGAACTGTCAAGTTTCCACAAACGGGAAAATTAAGGCAGATTTTCAACAATCGACCTTTAATGCACAACTCATCGAGAGAGAAGCATTAGAGCGGCGATCGCTAGATTATATTCCTCAATTAAATGAAGATGGAAAAATCGTCCATTTCATTCTCAGCGCCATCGATAAAAACAAGAACATAGAAGAGATTGCGTGTCAATGTATCAAGCACTTTCCCGATTGCTTTTCTACTCAAAAAAATGCTTTTAATCGAGTGAGAGAAGTAATCGATCGTTATAATTTATAGGATAGAATCATGTTAAAAACAACTGATAACTGATAACTGTTCGCTGTTCACTGTTCACTGTTTACTGTTCGCTGACTATGAGTTCATCCTCTAATTTCTCTTCATTAATTTCTCGTCGTACTGCTCTAAAAATCATGGGAGTAGGAGCTGTCGGTGCGGGATTGGGTTATTCTCGTTTTAGCAAGCCCGAACCGTCGATTTACCAACCCGATCGCCTCGATCTGCCCCTGAATCTGGATCGTCCCAAGACGGTTTGTATTGTAGGAGGAGGATTAGCGGGTTTAGCTTGTGCTTACGAATTAACCAAACGCGGATTTGCGGTGACATTAGTAGAAAAGTCGCCCCAACTGGGAGGAAAAATTGCCAGTTGGAAAATTCGCGTCGGGGAAGATGAATTTATGATGGAACACGGATTTCACGGCTTTTTCCCCCAATATTATAATCTCAAAAGTATTGCCGAAGAATTAGCAATTGCCGAGAATTTCCAATCCTTGGAATTTTATTCCGTTCTCTTTCGCGATGGAGACTATCAGCCGGAGGTTTTTCGTCCCAGTCATTCAGCGTTTCCTTGGAATATTGTCGATCTGGCGATCGCGTCTCCCAATCGCTTGCAATGGGGAATTAATCTAGTCAATCGCAAACATTTACAAGTTTTCCATGCTATCACGGGCTTTCGCATTCCCCAAACCTTTAAAAATTATGATAATCTGAGCGTTGCCGACTGGGTAGAAAAAGATTTTCCCCGAGGATTATACGATCTTTATTTCCTCCCTTTTGCTAAATCCAGTTTAAACGCGCCCGATCGCCTCAGCGTTGGGGAATTATTACAGTTTTTTCATTTTTATTTCTTTGGCAACCCGGAAGGTTTAGCCTTTAATGGAACCCGGGATGATATGGGAACGAGTTTGGTGGATCCCATTGCTCACTTTATTCGCAACAATGGCGGTAAAATCGTCACGGAAGCAACGGTGAGAGAGATTGAATGTCAAGACGGAAAAATTAATTCTCTGGTCTATCAACAGGGAAATTTACAAACCGATGTTCCCTTTTGGGTGGAACGCAATGGATTATTAGAAGATGGAGAGTATTACGGTGCCGGCGATCGCGTCTATTTGGCAGGCAAGGACGGGGAAGCCCTCTCCCTCACCTGCAGCCATCAAGGCTGTAGCGTTCGCCAACAAGCCGATGGCGGCTTTGTCTGCCCCTGTCACGGTGCCCGGTACGATCCCCGGGGAAAAGTCCTCACAGGACCGGCAAAGCGGGATTTAGCGGCATTTCAAATTATCCAACGTCAAGGCGATCGGGTGCAATTGGTGGCAGCAGAGGCGATCGCGGCAGGGGAGAAGGAGGCGATCGCGGCAGATTATTATGTTATTGCCGCAGATGTTCCGGGGACGAAACACCTATTCGATCTGATGCGAGGGGATGTGAATGCAGATATTCGTACAAAGGTGAAAAAACTTGCCGTTTCCGATCCCTTTGCCGTGGGACGGTTTTGGTTAGATCGGGATTTTGCTTGGGATCAGAGCAATTTTACCTCTCTCTCCGGCTACGATTTAACCGATAGTATCACCCTCTATCATCGCATTCAAACTCAGTTTATCGAGTGGTCGAAACGGACGGGATATAGTGTGGTCGAGTTGCACGCTTACTGTTACAAAGAGAAAGAATTTCCCACCCAAGAGGCTTTATTGGCCACCTTTGAAAAAGAACTTTTTGAAATCGTGCCCGAGTTGCAAGGAGCGACGATTTTACATAAAGAGTTGGTCAATCAGAAAAACTTCTCGGGTTATCCTCCCAATAGCTATCGCGATCGCCCGACAACCGAGACAGAAATTCCCAATCTCATGTTTGCCGGGGATTGGGTGAAAATGCCGTTTCCTTGCGGTTTAATGGAACGGGCAATTAGTAGCGGTTTATTGGCCGCCAATGGGATTTTACACGAGGAAGGGTTGCAGAGGCGATCGCTTTTCTCGGTCAATCCAGAAGGTTTATTGAAGATTTAGACGATCGGGACATTCCTGCCAATATGTAGTTTTGTAACCAATTTTCATCTTGCTGCATAAACATCCTCAGTCCCTCCAGAGAAGTAGATAGAAGCCATTTATCGCTTCTGTCATTTGCCAGACTGAGGATTTCGCTATGCTACTTTTCTTCAATTTACTGCTCAAACTCTTTTCTAGCAAAGATTCTCACTGCGATCGCCTTTCTGGTATTTTTCCAAGTCATGCGATCGCCTTTTTTTAAAAGTAGGAGAAAGAGAAGCGATCGCGCTTTTTTTGATAAAATAACAAGAGAAACGCGATCGCCATATAAAATGAGTGGAATTGACCGTTCGCTGGAGAGAAATACCATGTCATCCCTCGAACCAAACCTAGCCGATAACTGGGAATTTACAGAACTCTGGATCGATCCAACAGCTTCTCCTCCCTATGTTTTAATATTATTAAGCAACAATAGAGAAACGAAAATTTACGATCCGGCTGAAAAGTATAAAGCGATCTTTTCAAGTGCAACCTACAAAGAAGCAAAACTCTGGCTTCTTGAAGATGAATACGAACGATTTGAACAGAGATTTCATGCTGAAAAAGTTGCGTGATAAAAAGCGATCGCATTTCTTCTATTTCCCCAAGTCATGCGATCGCCCCTTTACCAGCGATAATAGCGATAGGGATCGTCTCCGAGTTCAAAATCTTGGCGATAGTCGGGATGATACAGAGAAACCAAGGGGGTTTGTTGAGAAATGGCCTCGAAAATTGCCCGATCGCCGGCAAAACTCGCCCCTAAATTCGCCAGAATTTGGACCATTCCTCGCGTATAACGCCATCGCGTATAACGTTGATAGGTTTGTATGTCTGCATTGAGCCGATCGCGATCGAATTGGTAAAAAATTGCCCTTCCTTCGCCAATTTTGACCCGACTCAATCCCCCCTTTGCGCCGATTTCTCCTCCAGATGCGACGATCCAAGTGGAATAATTGCTCCGACTTCGCAGATCGGAAAGACTCACTCCTGAAAGTTCCTGCCATTGCGGAATATTTAAAATGTCACCAAAGTCGTCTGCGGACTTAAGTTCTACGCCGAGTCCCGGACTTTGACGGGGAAGAAAAAATAATTTTCCGCCTTGTTGTAAATAAGTTTTTAGTTCTTCTTCTGCTAACTGAGTTTGAGGGCCAATAATCGTTAAATCTGCATCGATGTCTAAGTTTTTGACCTGCTGATAAATTAAGCCTAATTCATCCAATTGGGTTGCATCGCGAGAATTGCCAATGAGGACGACGCGATCGCTTTTTGGCGTCAGGGGTGCAGTTGCGGCATAATGCACAATTTGTTCTGCGATGCGTGCTGCTGCGGGATCTTGCCCGGCAAAATCTTCTAAATCCAAAGTACATAAAATCACGCGTCCTTTGCCATAGTCTAACTCCAGTAAAGGACTATAAGCAAGAGCAAATTCTCCCTCTAAAAT
>JBFRWJ010000585.1:0-2914 GCA_051439525.1 Spirulina sp.
GTATTTTTCTTGCAATTTTTTTTGATTTTATCCCCGGTTATTCGAGCCATAAAAAAATTAAAAATTAGTGTCAGTAAAATTGCCATGGGCGATCTCAATTGTCAAGTCAATATTCAAACAAAAGATGAGTTAGAACAATTAGCGACGGGATTTAATCAAATGGCAAACTCTCTCGCTGAATCTTATCGTTCTCTAGAAATCCAAACGTCTGCCGCTCAATCGGCCAATCAAGCGAAAAGCGAATTTTTAGCCAATATGAGCCACGAATTGCGAACTCCTCTCAATGGCATTCTCGGTTACGCTCAAATTATGCACCGTGCTGAAGATCTCAATCAACATCGCAAGGGTATCGAGACGATCGAACAAGCTGGTTCTCATTTATTAACTCTGATTAACGATATTCTCGATCTATCTAAAATTGAAGCGAGGAAAATGGAACTATTCCCTAAAGATTTTCATTTTCCGTCCTTTCTCGTGGGAGTTGCGGAAATTGCAAGAATCCGAGCAGAAACCAAAGATATTAACTTCACTTTTCAGCCAGAACCCGATCTTCCTATTGGCGTTTTTGCAGATGAAAAACGCCTGCGTCAAGTCCTCCTCAATGTATTAGGAAATGCCATTAAATTTACCGATCGCGGCGGAGTCACGTTATCAGTTACCAGTCATCAGTTACCAGTTATCAGGGAAGAGAGAACAGGGAACAGGGAACAGAAGAAGAGGGGAGGAGGGAAAGAGGGGAAGAGTCAACCAACAACCAACAACGGCTCGACTGAGCGCTCGCCGAACGTCCAACAACCAACAACCAAAATTCGCTTTGAAATTCAAGATACGGGTGTCGGAATGACCCCAAAACAAATAGACAAAATATTTCTTCCTTTCGAGCAAGTGGGATCGCAATCCAAACAAATAGAAGGGACGGGACTGGGGCTAACAATATGCAGTAAAATTATCAATATGATGGGCAGTGAAATTGACGTAACCAGTTCTCTAGGGGAAGGAAGTAAATTCTGGTTTGACATTGATTTACGGCTTGCCAAGGAATGGATTCATGCCGCTACGCTGTCGGAGCGCGGCCAAATTTTAGGGTATACCGGACAGCCTAAGAAAATATTAATTGTCGATGATACAGAAGTCAATCGGACTGTTGTTGTTGAAGTTTTAAAACCTTTGGGCTTTCTCATGGCTGAAGCCGGAAACGGACGAGAAGGACTCAAACAACTCGCAGAATTTCAACCGGATTTAATCATTACCGATATTGTGATGCCCAAAATGGATGGCTATGAAATGGTGAAAGCAATACGCCAATGCAAGGGGGGAGATTTACCCATTTTGGCATCGAGTGCTAGTGTATCTCTGGCAGACCAAAGTTTAGCGATCGCAGCAGGCTGTAATAATTTTCTCGAGAAACCCGTAGATATGGAGAAATTATTCATTTGCTTGCAAAAGTATCTGAAAATAGATTGGATCTATGAGGAAGAAGAAAAAATACCCGAGCCAGAAATGAAAGAGATCGTTTTTCCCACCGAATCAGAATTAGAATGTCTCGAAAAAGCCGCTAAAATAGGTGATATTAAAGAGATCCAAGAAGAAGCGCGACGACTGGCCAAAGGAGAACCGAAATATCAAGAATTTTGCGATCGAATCCTCAACCTAGTCGCAGAATTTGACGATGAAGGAATCCTTAAATTAGTTGCGGGTAGAGATCGACGTAAAAGCTGATTTGCCAATAAAAAATTAAGCAACAAATCGTCGTGTCATTCAACGAATGAAAGAGCCATAAATCATCGCTTCACTTGATCCTGAATAATGACCCGCATTCGGTTAGTTTGAATGAAATTTCAAGCCACTCAAATTTTCAACTTGCAAAATTGGCGATCTTTTGGTACCATTGGCATGGTTGGGTTGATAAATCTGTCCGAAACTCGGATCGCTTGTCTTTTGTTGATTTCCATATTTGCTCGCTATTGATTCTCTTTTATTCCCAACCTAATTGTTTTTTTGCTTCCTCCCAACTGACGCGCTTCCCTTCGCGATCCTCTTGGATTCCTGCTTTCAATTGAGTGCTAAATTCCGCATCGGACAATATTTCCAAAGTTTCAAGCAAAGACGCATATAATTCATAGCTGAGAGCAACCATGACAGGCTTGCCATTTTCGACGATCGCGATCGGTTCTTCTCCCATACTATTAGAGAATTCAGGAATTTTTTTGCCGATCTCGGACAGTTCAAATGTTTTATACATGGTTTATTTTTCAATCCTTCAGGGAGATTTATTCAATTAATCCAAAGATAACACCAAAACTATTCTAAGTTCGGTAGCGATCGCATTGCCAATCGGTTTAATAGAGAGAAAGATGAAGTTAGTTTGAACGAGATTTAAAGACGCTCAAAAATTCAATTTGCAAAATTGGCGATCTTTTGGTATCATTGGCATGGTTGGGGTGCAAGCTGTGTCTGTATGTGCCCGCGATCGCATCTTCTTCCTCCTTCCTGCAACCATTTCACGCGATCGCATCCCCGATCGAACCCCAAGCAAATTCTGCCCTGCAAGCGCTAAATTTCCCCAGTAGGAGAGTTCGAGGGGTTCTTTTTACTCAACAGCCAGTACGTGGTCATTTCCCCCCTTCCCTTCACCGAAATCCGACCCCGTTCCTCGAAATTATAGCACTCTCCAAGACCCTGATAAACCCGTTCCGTCACTTGAATTTTTCCCGCTTCTCCTTGGGACTCCATGCGAGACGCTACATTCACCGTATCCCCCCAGAGGTCGTAAATGAATTTTTTCTGACCGATAACCCCTGCAACCACAGATCCCGTCCCGATCCCGATGCGAATTTGTAAGGGTCGATCGCCCATAAATTGTACGAGTTGTTCCTTGGGAAAGGCAGAAATTGCCCCTTGCATTGCCAGTGCC
>JBFRWJ010000586.1:0-3012 GCA_051439525.1 Spirulina sp.
CGATCGCTCCCATATAATGCGAGGTTTTTCCTTCTCGATTGAGGAGAAAGCAAACCATTCTGTTGGAGCCAATTGCGGTTAGAACTTAAGTCCGGTGACGAATTCGCAATCGGACTTAAATCCTGAAACTTGTAGTTGGTTAAGAATTTTCTTGCCTCTCTCAGAAAAAGAGTTAAACTCTAATCAGCCCTTGAATTATTGCGAATCGCTATGCCGGATAAGGATTCAAAACCCCAAAAAAAAGCAGAAAAATCTCCCTCTTTTGATGAGGAACGAGAAACCACTCAAGGGGAAGTTCGAGAGACGGCTCGTTTTGTCTGGTCTTTGGTGCAAAAACCCGCCAGAACTTTTATTCAATGGATGCCCATGGGGGGAGGAATTTGGTTTTTGGGTTCTTTTGTTTTGAAACAAGATTGGGTCAATGCGATCGTGGCTTTTCCGGTGCTGATTGTCACGGTGATTTGGGCGGCTTATACGGAAAGCGTTCTGAAGAGATTGCAAGAAATCTTTCAAAAAAAGGGCAAGGAAGATGTAGACCGCGTCATGGCATGGTTGGGCTGGCAATTGGCAGGGAGCGAGGAGAAATATTTGCGCTGTCAAAAGAGTGCCTGTCGGGATTACACCACGGAAGGGCATAAACCCGCTTTGAGTGTCTTTATCCCCCTACTGGATGAGGTCTTCGTGCCTTTGCAGTTGAGCAATCGCTTTTTGCGGAATTTGGAGGGAGATTGTTTGCCGATGCCTGTCAATCTGAAGTGGGATAAGGAGGTTCTCGAACGAAATCAAAGGGCTGAAGGGTTGCGAATTTGGGATTTATTGAAAAAAGTACGGGGAGTCCCAAGTTATCGTCGTATGGCCATTCTAGCATGGGGGGGTTACGGAAAGACAACTTTGTTGCGCTACGTTACATATATTTACAGTCATAAAAAACAACCTCGCAACGTTCCTAAATTGCTGCCAGTATTGTTTTCTTTACGCAGTCAGCAAAAGAGAATTCTCGAGGAGAAACTGGATTTACCCCAATTAATCAAGCAGTATCACATCCCCAGTTTGCCCCAAGGAAAGGCGCTAAATTTGCCCCCTAATTGGGTTAAGAAGTTGCTGCGGGAGGGGAAAATGTTGGTGATGTTTGATGGGTTTGATGAGGTTAAGAAGCAGTGGCAAAAACCGGTGAGTCTTTGGCTCGGGGAACAGATGCGGGAATATCCGCAAACGGTGTTTATTTTGACTTCTCGTCCGGCAGGATATCAGAATTTTATTTCTGAGAATCGCTTTGGGACAGAGGTGTTTGTTAAGAGTTTTAATGATGACCAACAAGAGCGCTTTATTCGCCGTTGGTATCTCTGTCAGGAACGATATGCGCGAGGGGGACGAAATACGCCGGAGGTGAAACAAGCAGCTAACGATAATGCGTTAAATCTGTTGGCGCAAATTAATGAGGGGGAGCGATCGGAGTTGAAGGATTTAGCGAAAAATCCTTTGATGTTGAATATGATTGTCAGTTTGCATCGCTGTTATCCGGGGGAAAAGTTGCCGCGACGACGGGCAGAACTGTATCGGGAAATTATCCGCTTGCAGTTGGGAGACAGACCTCTGGCGAGAAATATTGAGATGATTTTATCGGCGGATGAAAATCAGCAAGTTTTACGGGGTTTGGCGTTGGAGATGGTGCGGGAAGATCGCACGGAAATTGAGAAAGAATGGCTCTTAAAGCGCTTAAAGTTTTATCTCGATCCGATTGATGATTCGGTGGATGTGGCTGCATTTTTGCAGCAGATCGAGCGGGTAAGCGAGTTGTTGGTTAAAAAGGACGAACATTATATTTTTTCTCATGTCAGTTTCCGTAACTATTTGGCGGCATTTGAGATTAAGGAACGAAAACAAGAGGAGTTGTTATTGCAATCTTGGTATAAAACCGAAGGATGGCGGGAGACGGTGTTACTTTATACGGTTTTGGTGAATCCGGTGCGAATCGTGCGCGGGTTGTTAGAGGAGGGATCGAAAGAAGCGATCGCACTGGCTTATAAATGCTTGCAGGAAACGCCACGAAAAGTGGATCCGAAGTTAGCGGAGGAAATAGACAAGCTCCGAGAAAATGTGGCAGATAAGCGCTATCAACAGTTAGAAGCATATCTGAAAAATGAGGAATGGGAAAAGGCGGATTATGAAACTTATCGAGTAATGCTTCAAGTTGTAGAAAAAGCAAAGAATCTATATTTAGATGAAGAAGATATCCAAAATTTTCCCTGTGCAGATCTTCGCACGATAAATGACCTTTGGTTAAAGTATAGCAATGGTCATTTTGGCTTCTCCGTTCAGAAAGAAATTTGGCTGGAGGAGGGCGGACAACCCGGAAAGTACGATCGTGTTATATTTGAAAAGTTTGGCGATCGCGTCAGTTGGAGAAAAAACGAAGAATGGACATTAGGAGACATAGAATACAATCTCGGTGCCCCGAGGGGACACCTCCCATGTGGGTGGGGTTTGGGGGGTTTCTCTTCTCTCGCGCAGAGACTTGTAGACTGTAGAATACAACGTTCTCAGACCATTGTAAAATAAATTTTTTGGGTGTTTTTTCACGAAATCATAGGATTTTCCTCAATTCATTACCCGGCATTGTTCAGTCACCAGTCACCAGTCACCAGTTTTTTCAGTTATCATTGATCGGCTACCCCTAGAATTAGATGAGTAAGAAGAGTATTGCTTACGATAAAGCCTATCAGTTTGCCATCAGAATTGTTAACGCTTACAAATATTTGCTCTAGCATAAAAAAGAATTTGTATTGAGTAAACAACTGTTGCGATCTGGGACGGCAATTGGCGCAAACTTAGCTGAAGCGAATAGTGCAATTTCTCAAGCATATTTCAGTGCCAAAGTTTCAATCGTTTATAAAGAGTGTCAAGAAACAAAATATTGCTTGTCTCTCCTCAAAGATACGGGATTTTTTGAAGAAAAAGTATTAGTTGAATTCTCTTTCTCGCTGTCGATCCGCCAGGGATTGAAAATCCCTG
>JBFRWJ010000587.1:0-8514 GCA_051439525.1 Spirulina sp.
GTGTAGGCTTATGCAATTAACTCGTTCATTGTCGGTGCTTTCCCGGTTGCCCCACAAACTTTAAAGATTAAATCCCCTTCCAATTCGCGATCGAGTCGCAAATCTTCGATAACAAAAGTATTGCCCTCTCCCGTCAGATCGGTAATTTGGCCGAAGTGCAATCCATCGTAAGGATTCTCTGTTGCCAAGGAAAATAAAGGACGCGGCGCACTTTCAAGGGAGGAATCCTCGAGAATTGCGGTCAGGGTATCTTGGGGAATCAACATAATCCCAAAGCGATCGCCTTTGCGCATGAGCAAGGGTTGCACTCCCATCTCTCTCGGAGCGTCGATGAGGGGTTTTGACAAGCGATCGCTGACCGTGTAGCCCCAAGGCGAATGACTGGCACCGCGACGAGCTGCTTCTTGAATGAATTCCTCCGAACCTAATTCAAACTCATCCATTCCTGCCAAACTAAAAATAACAATTTCTCCCCGGTAGGTGCCCCCATCAAAGAGAAGATCGATCTCGATTTCCCCCGTGTTGCCGACCGTGAAGACTCCTGCCGCAAACTCGGGATAGGAATCCCCCAAGATTTCGCCCATTTCCGTCCCGAATGTTAGATATTCATCGAGCTCGAAGTCCTCGAGATCGTCACTGTCGAGATAATCGAGATCTTCCGAGATCGCCTCGATTGCTCCTGCCCAATCATGATCGAGGACGAGATCGTCATCTGCGCCCCAATCGAGGCTGAATAAATGACTGGGAGTTAAGATCGGTTCGAGAATAAAGAGTCGAGGATACTGGTGAGATTGTCGATGACCGACAAATCGTTGCCAAAAACGCTGCCAAAAATGCCACAAGAAATTCATAATGGAGAGCTGATATTGGGACTCGAGCGGGAACGAGGAATTAAGGAAAACGACCCATTTCCTGCGATAACGCCATCCCCCGAATGCCAAAAGGCCGTTTAAATTTTCACTCAATCCATCCTGTAGATTGCAATGCAATGCAGGATTGATGAGTGGTTTGCTCTGCTTTCGCTCCTACTCTAGCTATCAGCTTGCCAGATCTGCCGCGAGTTGCAAGATCGTTCGGGATCGCACCCGCAGCGATCTCAAACGATCTTGACAATGAGTCGTTTTTACAGGGGAGGAGGTGTATAAGATTGATTGCGATCGGATGCGTTCATCTCATTTTTCTGGGAGCGATCGCTCTGGAATTATGCACTTTTGCCCAAAAAACTTTTGACCCTCTTTGTTTCTGGGAGAGATCGCTCTGAGATTATGCACTTTTGCCCAAAAAACTTTTTGCGCTCTTGGTGGGTTGACTGGTAAACGAGAAATCCCCTCTTCAACCAAGGTTTGAACAAAATGTCGAGTGCAATCCCCACCCAAAATCTTTAGATTTGGGTAGGGTTAGCGAGACTAACAGAGGAGCGCTTGGGGGATGCTGAGGTTTCCTCAGCTTATCCACCCAAGTAAGACAATCACGAAGCGTCCTATGATAGAGGAGTTTCTTGATTTTGTACGTATTCGATAAGTTTCGCTAAAGGAGCTTGTGCGCCAACAGTGATAATAGCATAACTCCCCGACCAGAATTGAGGCTTAGTCCCCCAGTAAAACTGAGATAAATGTTGGGCATATTCCGAGCGAAGTCGCCGAGAAGTGACAGTTTTTAAATTGTTAACTAACTTTGATAATTCAACACTAGGATGAGTTTCGAGTAGAACATGGACGTGGTCGGATTCGCCGCCAAATTCTAGACATTCACATTCCCATTTGATCAAAAGTTCTTTGATAATCTCTCGCATTCGCTCTAAAATTTCAGCATTGAGAGATTTACGTCGGAACTTGGTGACCAAAACAAGATGATAAATTAGGCGAAATGCACTGTTAGAGCGGGTTTTTAGCCTCTGGAAACTCGGCATGAGATTTTTAATAACTGTATTGACAACCGAATTTCAGTTTAGTAGAATAAAACTCATGAGAACAAGAGGCTTAAGCAGATGAGCCGACAAAAAACCAAAGCTAGAACTAAATTAGAAGAAATCATCAGGACAGATGTTTGGGATTTATCGACATCCCCAGAACAAAAGCGTCTGATGATAAAAACGATCTTAGAATATCGTCGGTATCTCAAGCCTCTGGTTTTAATCGTTAATGCTCAATGGGTAAAGTTATCTGGACTGGCAACAAAAGAGCGGGTGAATGCTATTGAGAAAGCGATTCATCAAACCGCCAAAAATCCAGACCCCAAGCATCGCTATTTCCACTCGGCGGTGCAGAAATATCCCTCGTTTCGCAAATTCCCCAGTTACTTAAGACGGGCAGCTATAGCCGATGCTATTGGCATTGTTTCGAGCTTCCAAACAAGATATCGAGAATGGCAATCGGGGACAAGAAAACATCGTTATTGCCGACCGCCAAAATTGACGGCGATGTGCCACAGCTATCCAGCTTTGTACAAAGGTCAGCAAATTCGTTATGGGGAAAATTATCGCCACGTTCAAATTAAAGTGTGGAATGGATGCGATTGGGTTTGGACGGAAACTATTCCTCTTAAAAAACAGGGCAAAAATCGCCATCTGGTGGAAGGAAATGAAATTCAATCTCCGGCATTGGTGGTCAATAAAAAGACCTGTCAGCTTTCCGTGCCCGTAAAAGTCAAGAAAATCGAAAGGGAGGAATCAGAATATGTTTGTAGTGTCGACTTAGGAATTAACAATGCAGCAACGGCAGCGATTGTCGGTCGCGACGGTACTGTAAAGGCGCGGAAATTTATCAATCCAGCTAGAGACATAGACCGTCGCAATCGACGCAGAATGAAGATTGCCCGAAAAGCTAAACAATCTGCCCGCATTACTGGACAAAAACTTCACTTGGGATTTTGTCAAGGACTCTATCGCAAATCTTCCCATATTAATCTCGAAATTTCTCGTAAGGTAATGCGAGGAATTGTTGAGTTTGCCCAAGCACATAACGTCAAAGTTATCGTGTTCGAGAACTTGGCGGGATGGAAAGCGAAAGCAGGAAGAAGAGGGTCTTTACAAAAACAAAAATTCCATCTTTGGTGTCATCGAAAAATTGTGGAATTAACCCATGAAAGATGGCAGGAGTTAGGTGGAAAAGTGGTTTTCATTAATCCCAAATATACCAGTGCTTATGCTTTTGATGGCAGTGGTAAAGTTAAGAGGAGTAAAATCAATTATTCTCTCTGTCGCTTTACCACGGGAAAACAATATAATGCCGATTTAAATGCCAGTTATAACATTGGTGCGCGATATTGGTATTGCCTGATAATGGGCGATCGAAACTTTTCTAGAGTGTTCGGTGGCGAAAGCTCCACCGGCACATTGAGAACGCCAATTGTTCTGGGAACGCTGCGGAGTCTCCCGTAGTGCAGCGAATCCCCAACCATAATCTTTGATTGGGTTGGGGAGCGTTCAAGAGGGGAGGGACTTTTTAAGGAGATGCTCGTTTAACGAAAGCGATCGGGATTGAGTTGCCGTCCGGGACGACTTCCCCCCGATAAACGATGCAATCCCGAGCCGGTACCGCCATCCGAGGGAGCGAGGAAGGGTTTCAAATTAATCCCCCCGGGAGAACTCAAGCGAATATTCCCACTGGCAGAGGAACTGCTCGGACTCAAAATATTACCCAATTGTCCGAGAATATCATTCGGCGAACTCCCTTCAACAAAGGTACTGACACCTTGGGTGGATTCTCCGCTATCGGCAAGGGTGAGATTTTCAAAAACGCGATCGCGCACGATCTCGGGGCTTTGACCGGGAGGAACCGTTAGGACAATACGACAAGATGGATCTTGTTCCGTGGTGACGCAAACGATATCGTAGTTATTTTCTGTAGAATTTCGCAATTCTACCAAACCATCCGGGCGATATTGTTCGAGACGCTGGGCGATGACATCACAACGCTTTTGTGGCGTCCAACCCCCTCCCAAGGCTTGCGGAATGGCCCAAGGATAAGAGTTTTCTTGTTCTTTTGGCGAGTACATGACCGTGGGAGTCCCCTCATTTATTTCACAGGTAAACCGGGGGAAATTATCGGTACTGACGGTTTCTGCTTCTGTTTCCGAGGGGTTTTCTTCGGGAGGTTCCTCGGAGTCAATTTCTTCGGAGTCGAGTTGGGCGATCGCAAATGGGGGAACTTCTCCGGATTCGCCAACGACAGAAGAAAAAGCGAGGACATCCCCCCCACCTAGCAGGGCGAGTATTGCGAGGGAAACACCGATTCTTTTGAGAACTAAAGTTGAATTGCTCATGGGCTGGATCGTGATGCTATGAGATCGAAAATAACGAGTCAAAAACGAAAGCCTTTGACATTCATCAATTGTGGTGATGGTAGAGCAAGCCTTTAAAGGGGACGATTTTCCCCTCATCTGTGTTCCCGATCGCTCGACCGCAAGTAGAGCCAGAAACTCGAGGGTCGGTCAATGCGTTCTAGACCCGACTCGGGAGTGCGATCGCATTTCATTTGCTATAATGGGAAAAACTTTGGAGAGGTGGCAGAGTGGTCGAATGCGCTCGACTTGAAATCGAGTGAGCCGCGAGGTTCCGTGGGTTCGAATCCCACCCTCTCCGTAGTAGATTAATCATTCCGCACCCAGATTGACCCGTTTTGATGTCGCTCTGATTAGAGCCTTTCCGCCACTAAATACCAGTGCCAAGAATCCGGCTTTTTTTGCATCCGATCGCTGAGACTGCATAACTCAAATCCCTGTAGTAACTGACACAACTCTCGAGCGTTACAATAGAAATGAGGGTGATCCTTATCTCCATCCTTATCTTCATCCTTCGGACTCGGAGAATTTCCCTCATTGAAAATAACAAAAGTATTCGGTGCGATTTCCCTCCCCCGACCGTACTGGCCATTGCGCTTAGAAAGCATCGTGCCCTGAAAGAAACCTCCGGGTTTCAAAACCCGGTGAATCTCTTGAAGACACCGAGCCACCACCGTCTCATCGCCGTGATAAATCACGTTAAATGCTAGCACGTAGTCAAAAAACGCCGTTTCGTAGGGTAAGCGTTCCATCGACCCTTCCGTAAATTGGATCGTGAGATGGCGATCGCTAGCGACTTTCCGAGCGTAGGCCAAACCCGCCGCACTGCCATCCAAAGCATAAGTCTCAAAACCCGATTGTGCCAAATGAACGCCATGACGACCGATCCCGCAACCGAGGTCTAATGCCTTCAAATCTCCGACCTTATTTAACGTTTCCGTAAACCGAACAACTTCCGGATCGGGGACGAGCCAATCCGAGCGACCGGACTCGGTTTGCCAAAGCCGATCCCATTCTTGATGTGCTGTTGCAGTTTCTGACATGGTTGACCTCTCAAAATCCCGTGCAATTGCGCCCCAAACCAAAACGAATCGTCTCGATTTTACGAGAATCTCACCGCCTTGACAACGATCGCTTCGGAGACAGTCGGAAACTTAAACAGATGTTAATCTTTTTCCGGTCACTTTCCCGATAGTCTTATATGTATCTATCTAGGTGCATAGACCTTTCCTGTGACTATGAAACGTCGTTCTCTTTTTAAGACTGCACTAATGTTCTCCTTGGGACTGGCATTTGCGGCTTGTGGGGGTCAGCCTGCCACCGATCGCCGCCCGGAAGAGCTGAAATTTGCAGTAACAGATGTTCAGGGACTCGAAGAATTACAGCGAGATTACGGGGCATTTCGCCAAGCCCTCGAGGAGGCAACCGGCAAAAAAGTCAAATTTTTTCCCGTAGCCGATCGCACTGCCGCCGCCGTCGCCCTACAATCCGACCAAGTGGATGTGGTTCTCACCGGGCCGGCCGAGTACGTTGTCATTCGGGCGAAAACCCAAGCCGTCCCTTTTGTTGCCATTACTCGCCCCAACTATCGCTCCGCCATCGCCGTGCAGCCGGATAGTGGCATTAAAGATGTTGCCAGTCTCAAAGGCAACAAAATTATTATGTCCGATCTCGGCTCTACGAGCGGTCAACTCGGACCGACGAAAATTTTGGTGGATGCGGGTCTCGATCCGGAAAAAGATGTGGAAATATTAATGTTGGGGGATACGGATTTACAGGCCTTTAAAAATGGTGAAAGTATTGCTTGGGGCGGTGCCGTTTTAGATTACGAGCGCTTTCTCGAAGCAGAAGGACTCAAACCCGCAGACTTTCCCCTCATTGAAATCGGCCCGCTCTTGCCCAGCGATGTATTTGTCGCCAGCAATACTCTCGCCGAGGATTATGTGGAAGAGATTAAACAGGGTACGATCGCCAATCAAGATGTCCTCATCGAAGCGATCGTCTCCGTCGAAGCCAACAAAAAATATATCGGTTCTGAAATCGTTGAGGTTCAAGACTCGGACTACGATTCCATCCGCGAAGCCTATCGATCCCTTGGCATCGATGACTTCACTGAATTTGTCGGCGACTGAATCAGTCGGCGATCGCTCCTCTTAACCCCCCATATTCCCATGCTTTCTCTCACCGTTCGTCAACTGTCTAAAACCTATCGGAATGGCACGATCGCCCTGAAAAACGTGAATTTTCGGGCTCGCCCCGGGGAGGGGATTGTCTTGTTGGGTTCAAACGGCTCGGGAAAATCCACATTGCTGCGCTGTATCGTCGGTCTGGAAAAAGTTTCGGGGGGCAGCATCCACGTGGGCAATGCAACCATTGAAACCGCGACTAAGAATCAGTTACGGCTGTTGCGCCGTCAAATGGGCCTCGTGTTTCAACAGTTTAACTTAGTGGGCAGCTTGAGTGCCTTTCACAATGTCCTGCAAGGAGCCTTGGGACGCAGCACGGGCCCTCGCTACTGGTTTCCGGCAACAGCGCCCCAACGGGAACGGGAACGGGTCATGCAATGCTTGGATCGCGTGAAATTGGCTCATCTCGCGGGTCAGCGAGTCGATACCCTCTCCGGGGGACAGCAACAACGGGTCGCGATCGCCCGAATGCTCATGCAAGATCCGAGTTTAATCTTAGTCGATGAACCCGTTGCCAGCCTCGATCCGCAAGCCGGGCGAGAGGCAATGGATTTACTCTGGGATATCGTGCGAGAACGCCAGCTCACTGTTGTCTGTACGTTACATCAGCTCGATTTAGCGCGAGATTATGCCGATCGCATCATCGGGCTGCGAGACGGAGAAGTTCAAATCGATGCTCCCCCTCACCAGTTAAACCCTCGCGACCTCCATTGGCTCTATGAATCATCCCCATCCCCCACCCGAGGGAGATTTATCTCCTTGGAAGACTCCTCCTCGTTGGCGTAAACCCTCTCCTTTGGTCTTTGTGGCATTGTTGGTCTGTTTGGCCTTCTTTCTCCACGGACTCTGGACGAGCGATCTCACTCCCATGCGGATTTGGCGGGGCTTTTTTCGGCTCTGGGATTTTCTCGACCAAGCTTTTCCCCCCAATCCCCGTCGCTTGGGGAGCGTAATCCGATCCACCCTCGAAACCTTTGAAATGGCCTTGGTGGGTACAGTATTCGGTGCGTTACTGAGTCTGCCCCTCTCGATTTTAGCTGCTAAAAATACAACGCCCCATCCAGTGATTTTTGCGATCGCGCGGGGTTTTGTGACCCTGTTGCGGGTGATTCCCGATTTGATCTGGGGTTTAATTTTTATCGTGGTTGTCGGTCTGGGATCCGCCGCCGGGATTATGGCTATTGCTGTAGACGTCATGGGCTTTTGCGGGAAATTCTTTGCCGAACGGATTGAAGAGATCGACCCCGGCCCCGTTGAAGCCCTTCAAGCCATTGGCGCGTCAAAAGCCAGTATTATCATGGGGGCTATCTTTCCGACGACTTTGCCTTCTTTTGTGGCTTCCACCCTCTTTTCCCTAGAATCCTCGGTACGGTCTGCGGTGGTCTTGGGATTGGTAGGAGCGGGAGGGATTGGGGTAGAGCTTTCTACTTCTATGCAGCTCTTGCGCTATGATGAAGCGCTGACAGTAATTTTAGTTATTTTTCTCGTGGTCGCAGCAGTCGAGCAGATCTCCTCAGCCATTCGCAAGCGGTTGCTCTGAAACGAAAAAGAACGGGAGATAGGTGGTTTCCCCGTCTCTTTAGAGCGAGGAGAGTCAAGATACGGCATAATATAAGTAAAATTACTTAATACTAGAGAAAGTAAAGCTAATGAGTTTATTTTCTTACTTAAACTTTTATTTGAATCTGTTAACAAACTAACCCAGAGCTTCATAAATTGATTTTAATAAAAATAGTTAACAGGAAAAAGCAATGAGACGCTCAACTGGAAGGGTTCCGATTTCTGAAGCTGGACCATTACTCGATCCTTATGACAAAGACAATAACGCTTTAATCGAACCGGCTGAAGATTTCACTATATCTATCAACTACATTCCACAACAGCTTTTCACAAAGTATCAAGAATACTATAAAGCTCACAAACATAAAAATGACTATTTTGTCATTATGAGTCAGATGGGTATTGGTCGCTCAGAATAACAGAACCAATACACCATCTCAACCCAATATGGGAGCTGCTTCGTGGTGGCTCGTCATCCCCACTATAT
>JBFRWJ010000588.1:0-17457 GCA_051439525.1 Spirulina sp.
CCGCCCCACCCCGACGGGGATCTCCAGCCCCTTCCATCGTGCCTTCTGCTGTTTTTCTCACTCCATGAACCCCCCCAAAAAACATATTTTTCTCCCGCCAGCATTGAATATTCGTTCCTGTCGGGAGATCGAGATTTTTTAACATATCTTCTCGACAAGGCGGTTCGCTACTAAATTGACCATTTTCCCAATGAATGCGGGGATTATGAATTGCCCTTTCAATGGGAAAATTAAAATCAATCAAATTAGAAATAACTTGTAAGATGGCCGTGCGAATGCGATTCGATCCCCCGGAACCCAAAACAATTTCCGGCTTATTATTCTGGAGAACGAGAGTCGGAGACATCATCGAAGAAATACGCCGATCGCAAGGCCATTGATGAAACCCCAAAGGATTCAAATCCGCCTCGCCTAACATATTATTCATCATTACCCCCGTCCCCGGAATGACATAAGAGGATCCCTCTCCATTCGACGTGGTTGCCGTGGCAGCATTTCCTTCTTCATCCATAACGCTAACATGAGTCGTACTGCCCCATTTATTTAAAATCCCTTGAAATTTATGCCGATATTGACTCACATGACTTTTCGAGAGAAACTCATCAGCAATATTGTCTTGATAAATTCTGGCATCGTACCCATCTTTTCTCGCTTCATTCGTCAAACACATCACCCGAGAGAGAATTTGTAAATGGCGATCGCTGCCAAATTCAATCTCTTGAAAATTCACCGTTTCTAACAACTCTAACGCAAAAGCAATCAGCGCGCCCCCGGAACTCGGGGGCGGATTGGTCAACATTTTATGCCCGCGATAATCGATCGCTAAAGGCTCTCGACAAATGACGCGATAGTCCTGTAAATCTTCTAAAGTTAAATAGCCTCCTTGCTCCCGAGAATCTCGCACCAATTTGCGGGCAATTTCCCCCCGATAAAATAAATCGTCTCCTTCCTCCACCAAAGCGGTCAGAGTATCGGCCAGATCCGGGGAAGATAACACCTCTCCCGCTCGCAGCAGGCGACCTTGCGGCGCATAAATTTTGCGAGATTCCGGCAGGGCGAGTAAAATGGGAATCAGGAGTTCGCTAATGCAAAAGCCTTGAAAGGGACTGATTTCAATGCCATTTTTGGCATAAGCGATCGCGGGTTCGGCAACAATATGCAAGGGCAATCGTCCCAATTGTTGGTGTACTGCAAAAATCCCGGCAACGCACCCCGGCACCGCGATCGACCCCAGACCGATATGAAAGGCTTGCACCGCATCGCCAAAATTAACATCAACCTCATAAAAATCAACCTCTTCTAAAGGTCTTTTTCGTCGCGGGGTTTGGGTAAAAAAATCAAATAAAATATTGTCACCCGTTTGAGTATGTGCTAAGAGAAATCCCCCACCTCCCGCCGAAGTCAAGGTCGGTTCTACCACAAAAGACGCTAAAATAGCGGCAATTGCCGCATCAAACGCATTCCCTCCCGCGAGGAACATTTCGCGCCCCGCTTCTGCCGTTTGGGGATGTCCGGCGGCAATAATGCCGCGAGTTTGAGGTTTGGCGGTCATCATGGGTAATAATTATCTAGAATAAGGAATTTATTTCTTTAGAGTAGTCGAGACTGTTCGCCGATCGCTAAATACGAAAGTAATGAGTAAGGAACGCTACCAAGATTATCGCGACTTGGTCTATCAATTACTAAAGTGTTCGAGCAGTGAGAAGCACGAAATTCTCACCGCTCGCAGCTATCTTGTCGATGCAGGTTTGGTGGACACCCTCTCGCAAATCGCCGCCGAACTCATTGCCGTTGGAGACTTTAACGAGGCGCAACAGTTACAAAAACTAGCCGCTCGGATTAATGCCGACCTCGCGAGAGTTCCCCCTACCGAAGAACCCGTCATTCCCCTACAAGCCAAACAAGAAGCCGATCGCCTCCTGCAACAAGGGATCGAACGCTATCAAACCAGTCAGTTTAAAGCAGCCTTGCACTCTTGGCAACAAGCCTTGGGAATTTATCAAGAAATTGGCGATACGGTCGGAGAAGCCGACGCATTGAGCAATCTGGGGATTGCCCTGCAATCCCTCGGTCAGTACCAAAAAGCGATCGAACGCTATCAACAATCTTTAGCCCTCGAGCGGGAAAGTGGCGAATGGTTGAATATCGTCAGTGGGACGCGAGTCCGAGAACCCGCTCAGATCGAACATCACGTTCAAGGAGAATATCACCTCGCCGTCAAACTGGCGATCGATCATTTCGATCGCCATTTAACCCTAGCTCGTTCCATCGGCGATCGCCTCGGAGAAGCCAACTCCCTCGACAATCTCGGCAAAGCCTACGCCTCCCTCGGCCAGCCTCTCAAAGCGATCGAATATCATCAAGATGCTTTCGCGATCGCTCAAACCATTGGCGACGATCCGGGAGCGTCCCAATCCCTGCTCAACTCGGGTCGAGCCTACGAAGCGGCAAGATTTTATGCCAAAGCGGCAGAATGCTATCAGCTCTATTTATCTTTGACCCCTTCCCCCCCGGATTCCGAAAAGACGCTCTTGGCCTTGAGCGGTTTGGGGAATTCTTTTTACTGCTTAGAAGACTACGATCGTGCTTTGCATTACTACCAACAATATTTGAGCACGACGCAAGACCCAAACGACCCCTCGGGACTTTCTGCGGCTTGGGGGGGACTGGGCAATACCTACTATTGTTTGAAAAACTATGAGAAGGCCTTGGCCGCTTTCCAACAGGCGTTAATCCTCAAACAAGAGTGCGGCGATCGCTTCGGCGAGGCCATCGTCTTGGGAAACTTGAGTAAAGTCCTGACGGCGATCGGCAATTACGAAGAGGCACAACGCTATCAACACCAATCTTTAAGTCTCAAGCGCAGCTTAGAAATGCAGCCGGAATAATCGCAATTCGCAATCGGGCGATCGGTATTAACGGGGGACAAATGCCCGTTTGGACTCTACAATCAAAAAAGAGCGAGACTCCAAGCAAGTATTATGGCGCTAGATTTACGCAAATTTTTTCAAGCTACCAATCCCAGTAAAACCCTGACCGTAGAAGACGAACAAGATCGCCTCTACTACATTGATTTTTCCTCAATCCGAGGGGGTCAGATTATCGAAGAAATTCGCGACAATATTGCTTTTTTTTCCCCAGACGAACCCACCTGTCAGTTATTTACCGGACATATCGGCTGCGGGAAATCTACGGAACTGCGCCGATTGGAAGCCGAACTCAAACAAAATGGCTTTCACGTCGTTTACTTTGAATCTTCCGAAGATTTGGAAATGGGAGATGTGGATGTTGGGGATATTTTACTGGCGATCGCTCGCCGCGTCAGCGAGAGCTTGGAAGGGTTGTCCGTTCCCCTCGAAGAACCCCGAGGCTTGCGCAGTTTGCTGCAAGGAGCGGCACAATTATTACAAACCGAAATTGAACTCTCTGGAGAAGCCTCCCTACCCGGGATCGGCACTATCCGAGGCAATACGAAAGGGGAATTTTCGGCGGAAGTCGGGGTAGGATTCGGCCAAGTCCAAGCCAGCAATCAAGGGTTATCCTTTGTCGCCCCGGGGATCGGGAAAATTACCGCCAAAGCCAAGAATAGCCCCGAACTCCGCAGTAAATTGCGCGAATACCTCGGGCCCCGCACGGGATCCTTGCTGGAAACGATCAATCAAGAACTCCTCGAACCCGCCAAAGCCCAACTCAAAGAACTGGATAAAGCCGGACTGGTGGTCATTGTCGATAACCTCGATCGCGTGGAAAATCGCCCCACTGCTTGGGGTCGTCCCCAACACGAGTATCTCTTCGTCGATCGCGGCGAACAACTCAATCAACTCAACTGCCACGTCATCTATACCATGCCCCTGGCATTGATGTTCTCCAACGACCTCAACCGCCTGACCAGCCGTTTTGCTACGGAACCCCATGTTTTACCCATGGTTCCCGTGCGTTTTAGCGATGGCAGCGAATGTACGGAAGGGATGGCACTGTTAAGGCAGATGGTTTTAGCCCGGGCTTTTCCCCGGGAATCCCCCGAAGCCCGCCTCGATCGCATCTCGGAAATTTTCGAGACTCCCGCCAGCCTCGATCGCCTTTGTCAAGTCAGTGGCGGTCACGTGCGCGGACTCCTGCGATTGCTCAATGACTGGATTAAAAAACAACGGAAACTCCCTCTCACTCAAGATGTTCTCGAATCCGCGATCAAAAAGCAATGCGATCGCATGAGCAAGGCGATCGACGATGAGGAATGGGCGCTCTTGCGCCAAGTTCGCGAAAGAAAACGCGTCAGTGGCGATGCGAATTATGATGTTTTAGTCCGCAGCATGTTTGTTTATGAATACCGCGACGAGCAAGAATCTTGGTTTGAAGTCAATCCCCTGTTAGTGGAATCCAAATATCTCGAGTGAGGGAACAAAGAGCGATGAACGAGACAACCCAAAATGCCCTAGAAGAATTGGTTTGGGTTATCGAAGCCCAAGCCGATGCCAACGAATTTAACATCATGGTCGTTCGTTGCAATTCGGCAGATCTGCACCAACGTTTAGAAAAACGCTTGCAATCCCTTTGTAAATTAGAAATTTGTTCGGTGGAGCTCCAACCCCCCACAACGGGGCTTTATACTCGTCTCCAAGAACAATTCGCTCGGGAACGACCCCAAGTTTTAATGGTTTCGGGTTTTGAAAATCTCACCAATTTGGATTCCATCCTAGCCGAAGCCAATCTAGATTTTCATTTTCGGATAAATTTTCCCATTCCCGTAATTTGGTGGGCCAATGATAATGTTATCGCTCGGATTAAGCGGGTGGCTCCCGATTTAGAAAGCTGGATTATAACCGTAGATATCGAGTGAGGGAACAAAGAGCGATGAATGAGACCAACCAAAATGCCTTAGAAGAACTGATTTGGGCCATCGAAGCCCAAGCCAATGCCAACGAATTTAACATCTTTGTCGTTCGTTGCAATTCGGCAGATCTGCGCCAACGTTTAGAAAAACGCTTGCAATCCCTTTGTGAATTAAGCATCTGTTCCGTGGTCCTCCAACCCCCAATAACGGGGCTTTATACCCGCCTCCAAGAACAATTCGCTCGGGAACAACCCCAAGTTTTGATGGTTTCGGGTTTTGAAAATCTCACTAATTTGGATTCTATCCTTGCTGGAGCCAATCGAATCCGAGAAGACTTTCGGAAAAATTTTCCCATTCCCGTAATTTGGTGGGCCAATGACAATGTTATCGCTCGGATTAAGCGGGTGGCTCCCGATTTTGAAAGCTGGATGCCAACCGTTGAATTTGAGTTAAGCGATGAAGAGTTAATCGATTTTATTGAAAGTTTATCCGATGATATTTTTGAGCGGTTTTTGCAGCGAGGAGCCGTGCGCGCTTTAGATTATGTGAATAGCGATCTGGGCTTATCGATTTCCCGCCGACAAGAACTTTTAGCAACTCAACAGGAACTGCGCGATCGCGGCATTCAATTAGATCCTTATTTAGAAGGAAGTTTAGAATTTATTTTGACCTTGGGAAGTCCGGCTTCTCTCGCCGATTCTTTGTTACAATACGAACGCAGTTTTGCCTTATTAGAAAGTTGTCACGAACTCTGCGATCGCGAGCAATCGTCCGAGTCTACAGTTCCCTCCACCGAGGAAATTTCTGCCGATCAAAACCCAGAGAATGAATGGTTGAACTTAACGCAAAACGGACGCTTTCCCAAACGTCAACACAGCGCGATCGTCAAAAATATATTTTCTCAGTTACAGCGATCGAATATTAAAGAACGTTACGGCTGTTTGGCCTACTGTTTGGGGGTGTGGTGGCGCAGTTACGGCATTCAAACGCCCGTTTATTGCGAACCCGCGTTTGAGATTGCCAAAGATTACTTTAACAAAACTATTGATATTTTTGAAAAAGCCAATCGGCTCGATCTCGCTGCTAAATTTATTAATGCGTTAGGGGATATCTTAGAACGCCTGCAAGAATGGGAAACATTAGAAAAGATAGCTCAAAAAGCCATCTCACTCCATCAAAATTACCCCAATTCTTTTCGCTTGGCCCGCGCTCACGGGTTGCTTGCTGCCTCGGCATTAGGACAACAGAATTTCACTGGCGCGATCGAATCTGCCGGCCGAGCCATCTCAATTTCTGCCCAAACTCCCCCGGATTCTCTCATTCCAAAACTCAAAATTCCTAACTTAGAATGGGTTCGTTCTTATAATCAAGCAGCTTATTTTTTAATTCTCGCAAGAGCCAAAAAAGAATTGGGTTTAATCCGCGAAGCTGTCGACCATTTAGAACTCGCTAAAACGAAAACAGATTCCCTCTACGAACCCCAAATTTATATTGCGATTTTACAAGAACTTCACAATGTCTATTGCGATCGCAAAGAATATTTAAAAGCCTATCAGTGTAAAGCGGAAAAACATTCGGTTCAACAACAATACGGACTGCGCGCTTTTATTGGTGCGGGCAGTTTGCAACCCAGCCAAGAACTTTGCAATAACTTTGCGAATACCATTTGTAGCGGGAAAATGGCTCGCGAAATCGTTGCCTCGGGCCGAGATAGGGATATTGCCAACCTGGTAGAACGAATGAGCCGTCCCGATTATAAACTGACTATTATTTACGGACAATCCGGCGTTGGCAAAAGTTCGATTATTCAAGCTGGATTAATTCCCGAACTCAAGCAAAAATCTATTGGCACTCGAGATATTTCGATTGTATTGCATCGCGTTTACACCAATTGGATAACCGATTTAGCAGAATCTCTCAGTCGAGAAATTACAAACGCTCAACAAGCAGAAACCCAATCTCTCAATACTGACAATATCGGCAAACAACATATACCCAAAAATTCACAAATAAAAGTTGCAAAAATCATCAATCAGCTCAATCAAAATGCTGAAAACAACTTCTTAACGATTCTGGCTTTTGACCAATTTGAAGAATTCTTTTGCGTTCATCAAAAGCAGAAAGAGCGGCAATCTTTTTACAGTTTTATTGCTAATTGTTTGGATGTTCCTTATACGAAAATAATTTTTTCTCTACAAGAAAAATATCTTTTTAATTTACTGGAATTCACCCGCTATAAATCTCTGAATACGATTAATAATAATATTTTAGATAAAAACATTCTCTATTATCTAGGTAATTTTACCCCCAAGGAAGCGCGATCGACGATCGCAAAATTAACGCAAGAAACTTATCTTTTTCTCGAACCCGAACTGATCGAAGAATTGACCGAAGATTTGGCGGGAGAACAAGGAGAAGTCCGTCCGATTGAATTGCAAGTTGTTGGCGCGCAACTGCAAGCAGAAAAAATTACCACCTTGGCACAATATCGCGAACGAGGGCCGAAAGAAAATTTGGTGCAGCGTTATTTAGAAACAACCATCGAGGATTGCGGTCGCGAACATCAACAAATCGCTCAACTCGTCCTCTATCTTCTCACGGATGAAAATAATTCTCGTCCCCTGAAAACCCGCAAAGAAATCGAACAAGGACTCCAATCTTTACTGCACGAAGCAGAGCAACAAATCGAGAAACTCGATTTAGTTTTGCAGATTTTTACCGAGTCCGGGTTGGTGTTCGCATTGCCAGAAATGTCAGGAATTCGCTATCAACTCGTTCACGATTATCTCGTGCGTTTTATCCGCAAGCAACAGGGAGAAAAACTGCTTTCTCGCTTAAAGAAATCAGAAGAGCAAAACCGACTGAGCGAAGCTCGCTTGAATCGTATTTTAAGTCTGGCAACTTTAGGTGCGGCCGCCGCCGCGATTGTTTTTGGGATTTTCAGTTTTTCCCTCGATCGCACGGTAGACAAGCAAAGACAAGAAGCCCTCAAGGCAGCCGTGAACGAAATTCGCGCCCTGACCAGTTCTTCCGAAGCCCTGTTTACCTCCGATCGCCCCTTTGATGCTCTCTTAGAAAGTCTGCGCAGCGCCACGAAATACCAAAATATTGCCAAACATCCCGATTATCACCTCTCTCCTGCTACGGATACTCACCTTCGTACGGCAATTTTAACAACATTGCAACAGGGAACATTTTGGGTAAGAGAATTCAATCACTTGGATGGACACAAAGGAGATATCAAAAAAGTTGAGTTTAGTCCGGACGGCAAGTATTTAGCCTCCGGGAGTGGCGATCGCACGGTGAAGATTTGGGATCGTCAAGGCTATCTCATCGATACTCTCGAGGCGCACCAAGGCAGAATTCGCGATCTGGATTTTTCTCCCACCGCGCCCCTTTTAGCCACTACCGGCACCGATCGCGCGATCGTTCTCTGGAAACGAGAAGATCGCTCCTTTTCCCCGATAAAAACCTTAAAATTGCCTCGCGGGTTTGCTAATACCCTTGAATTTGCCCCGGACGGGCAAACGTTTGCTACGGGAGATAGCGAAGGAAAGATTGCCATCCGGACGGCAGGGGGAGAATCGATCCGACAATGGCAAGGACACGAAACCTTCACTTGGATCGTCAGGTTCAGTCCCGATGGTCAGTTACTCGTTTCCGGCGATGTCGAGGGAGACATTGCCATTTGGCGTTCCAATGGGACTTTAGTCAAACGCTTTCGCGCTCACCCCCTACGCATTCACGATCTGGCCTTTAGCCCCGACAATCGACACTTTGCCACCACTGGCGGCGATCGAACCCTGAAAATCTGGCGGCGAGACGGTACTCTCTTAAAAACGATTCCTCTCGAACGACAGAGTTTTGGTTTAACATTTAGTCCGGATGGTAAAACCTTGGCGGTAGCGAGTGCGGATAATCGCCTCAAACTCTGGGATTTGCAAGGTCGCTTGCAAACGGAATTCGTGGGGCACAATTCCCTCGTCAATACGGTTACTTTCAGTCCGGACGGTCAAACCTTAGCCTCGGGCAGCAACGATCGCTCGGTAAAATTGTGGAAGGTCAAACGAGAGTTTTTACAGGTTATCCCAGCGCATCAAGGCCTAATTGCGTCCCTGATGTTTTCCCCTGATGGGACCTTGTTAGCGTCCGGGGGGGACGACGGACGGATTAAACTCTGGCATCCCAACGGAACCCCGATCGAGACCCTGCAAGCTAACGATCGCCAAATTGCCAGCGTTCGTTTTAGCGCCGACAGTCAGATCCTCGCGGCAGGCGATCGGCAGGGCTACGTTCATTTTTGGTTCAGAAATCAAGAGGGTTCGTTTAACGATCGTCCCACCCGCAGCCTGAAAGTTCATGAAGAACCCACTCAGAATATTGCCTTTAGTCCCGACGGTCGCTTTTTTGCCACCAGTGGAGATGAAGTCAAATTATGGAAAATCGACGGCACTCTCATTCAAACTCTGAACGCCCATAGCGCCCCAATCGCCTCAATTCGTTTCAGTGGAGATGGTTTATTGTTAATTTCCACCAGTTGGGATACCTCGAGCATTCTTTGGGAGTTCGATCGCGATCGCCTCATTTTTAAACAAACCCTGCAAGGACATAGTGGGGAAGTCTTGGATGGCACTTTCAATCCGGACAGTCAAATCGTCGCCACCGCCGGTCGGGATAATACGATTAAGTTCTGGACGCGGGAGGGAGAATTCTTGCAAACCTTAGGTGAAGAGGCTTATGCCCCGCATACCAAGGATTTAGGCAAAATGACTCAGTTGCAATCCTCCGGTCATGCCGATGCCATTTTCGCCATTCGTTTTAGCCCGGACGGTCAAATTATTGCTTCGGGGAGCTACGATCGCTCGGCGAAATTGTGGCAGTCCGATGGCTCTTTAATTGTAACCCTGCAAGGACACGGCGCTCGCATTCGCAGTTTAGATTTTCATCCCGGTGGGTCTATTCTCGCCACGGCAGGTTTAGATGGTCGCATCGTCCTCTGGCAACTCAACGAGGTGGGGGATTTAGATGTCCTGTTGCAGCGAGGTTGCACTTGGGTGCGGTACTATCTCGAAACCAATGCCAATCTTACCCCGCGCGATCGCCAAATGTGCAATGACTTTTTCAGTGAACAATGAGCAATGAACAATGAACAGTGAACAGTGAACAATGAACAATAACCAACCAACAACAAATAACCAACAACCAACAACAAATAACCAACAACAAATAACCAACAACAAATTCGATCGCTTGGTGGTACGGGTTTATGATAACGCTGTGGAGATGGCGACGGAAGCAGCACAATGGGCGGGGGAATATCTGCGATCGCGCATTGCCCTGCAAGATCGGGCTCGGACGATCTGGGCGACGGGAGGGTCGCAAATCCACTTTTTGGAGATTTTAACGGCTTTGCCCGAGATAGAGTGGCAGAAGGTCACGAGTTTTCATTTGGATGAATATTTGGGCATCGATGGAGACCATCCCGGCAGTTTTCGCCGCTATCTCCGCGATCGCTTGGCTGCCAAAGTCCCTGTTGCTGACTTTCATTACCTAGAAGGAGATAGTCCGCAACCCCTAGCCGAATGCGATCGCTATACTCGACTCCTGCAAGAAGCGGCGATCGATTTGTGCTGTTTGGGGGTGGGAGAAAACGGACACCTCGCCTTTAACGATCCCGGGGTTGCCGATCCTCGCGACCCCTACTGGGTGAAATTGGTCAAATTAGATCGGCAAAATCGCCAGCAGCAATGCGATCGCGGCGATTTCTCTCATTTGGAGGCCGTTCCCGCTTACGCCTTTACCCTCACCCTCCCCGCGATTTTTGCCGCCCAAACCCTCTTATGCCTCGTTTCGGGGAAACACAAAGCCACCATTGTCAAAAGACTGCTCGCCGGGAAGATTTCTGCCGACTGTCCGGCCTCTTTGCTCCGCGATCGGGCCAATGCTATTTTATTTTTAGATCGAGATGCTGCCAGCTTGCTGTAATTAAGGTTCGGGGAAGCCGCTCAACAATTCAGTTTGCGAGAGGGAAAAAAATATGCGATTATCGAGGACTTAGCAGTTATTGCGACCCTCTTCGTCGCGATCGCCGACTTCGATTTACCCATTGCCCAAGTCCGTGCCATGAATCCCAATTGGATTGCCCCCGCTCAACGCCTGAAAGCTCTACCGCCTTACGTTTTTGCCCGCCTCGACGAACTCAAAGCCCGCGCCCGAGAGCAAGGGTTGGATTTAATCGATCTCGGCATGGGCAACCCCGACGGTTTTGCCCCCCGTCCCGTTATCGATGCGGCGATCGCGGCATTGGACGATCCCCGCAATCACGGCTATCCCCCCTTTGAAGGAACTGCCAGTTTTCGTAAGGCGATCGCGACATGGTACGAGCGGCGTTATGGCGTCAATTTAGACTCGGAGGGAGAAGCCCTGCCCCTCTTGGGGTCAAAGGAAGGATTAACCCATCTCGCCCTTGCTTACGTGGATCCGGGGGATATTGTCATCGTTCCCAGTCCCTCTTACCCCGCTCATTTTCGCGGTCCCCTCATCGCTGGGGCAACGTTGTACCAACTCCAGCTTTCGGCCGAAAACGATTGGTCGATCGATCTCTCCACTATCCCGGAAGAGGTGGCACGACAAGCCAAACTTTTTTATTTCAACTATCCCAATAATCCCACCACCGCCACGGCACCGCGAGAATTTTTTGAGGAAATCGTTGCCTTTGCCCGTCATTACGAGATTTTATTGGTTCACGATCTCTGTTATGCCGAACTCGCCTTTGATGGCTATCAACCCACCAGTTTATTAGAAATCAAAGGCGCGAAAGAGATTGGCGTTGAATTCCACACCCTTTCCAAAACCTATAATATGGCGGGTTGGCGCGTGGGGTTTGTCGTGGGCAATTCCCGCATTATCCAAGGCTTGCGAACCCTGAAGACCAACTTGGATTACGGTATTTTTGCCGCCATTCAAAAAGCCGCAGAAACGGCATTGCAATTGCCCGATACCTATGTACAAGACGTGCAAGAACGCTATCGCAGCCGCCGGGATTTCCTCATTGCTGGTTTGGCCGAATTGGGCTGGAACGTGCCGAAATCCAAAGCGACGATGTATTTATGGATTCCTTGTCCCGTGGGCATGAAATCTACGGATTTTGCCTTAGAGGTGCTGCAAACCACTGGTGTTGTCGTCACCCCCGGCAATGCCTTTGGGGAAGCCGGAGAAGGCTACATTCGCATCAGTTTGATAGCCGATCGCGATCGCTTGGGCAAAGCCTTAACCCGTTGGAAAAATGCCGGGATTCGCTATCAACCCCAAGACGCACTCGTTTCGGCGAGCGGCGATCGCTAAACTTGACAATTGAGTTGCAATTTATCAAGAACTATGAAGTTTCATAAATATCTCTGGTCATCTGGAAAACAGAGTGATAAATTAAAAACAGATGCAGCAAGGCTGAACCCCTTGAACAAAAGATTGATAAACTCTGTATCTCCTGGTTGTCAATCCAATCGATCTAACCAATACCTTTGAAGATCGGACCCGTACCTTTTGCATCACTTAAAAAGTCAGTGGATTCTCTGTTAGAGAACTTTGAAAAGTATTCGCTTTCTAAATGTAAGAAAACTAAGTGAATGAAAACTAAGTGAATAGAAAGACGAGCAAGTGTTTTCCATTTAGAAGAGATTTAGAAGTGAATCATTAATTTCAAGAAGCATGAATTTCAAGCTATTGATTTTAAGTAATTTCAAAGAGACGACAGTGAGAATGATAACCACGATCATCACACCTGAAACGGCGTTTTGATGCAAGGTTTAAAGGCAAGATTTACGCGAAAGAAGGATTGGTGGATTTAAGTTAACCCTAGTTAGAGAACGCTAAACCATATTTTCCATTACAGTCGTTCGATTGAAACCCGCCCAACTCCACGCTAAATTTTTGAGAGATTACTCGATATTTAGCTAAAGGGCGGGTTAATTGTATCAATTTAAAATTCAGAATGGGTGAGGTTACGCTCCAAGCGATCGCGACTCGCGCGGTCAAAGTTCCAAGCTTCGCGAGTAATAGTGGTATGATAGTGAACGAGAATGAGTATCGGTGGCTGAGTTATTGCTAGTCTTAGGGATTTTCCGATTGAGTATTAGCCAAAGGCTTTCTTCCGAATTCCAATCTCTACATCCTATCCAATTAATTCGAGAGGTAAGCTATGACAGTGTATATCGGTAATTTTCCCCAAAAATATTTGCAGAATATTTTTGGGGAGTATGGTGGGGAAGAGAGTTCTGTCAACCAAAGTGGGGACGATCGCGATCGCAAGTTCTCATCGCAACGCGATCGCGATTAAGATTTGAGGACACAATTAACGAATTAACGCGAAGGATAGGTTGAGAGGATAGATAAAAAGCTATCCTTTTCTGTCTGATGACTGTTGTCTGTCTATAGGTTGAACAGCATTGCGATCGATAATTATTTACAAACAATGAAAGCGGGAGGATATTGAATGGCCCAAGTTGTTCTTGGCGAAAACGAGCAATTAGAGTCAGCATTGCGTCGATTTAAACGAAAAGTTTCTCGAGCTGGCATTTTTAGCGATATGAAAAAACATCGTCACTTTGAAACCCCTGCACAAAAACGCAAGCGGAAAGAATTGGCAAGACATAAGGAACGACGGTGGCTTCGCAACCGCAAAAAACAATCGTGAATCAGCGCACGGGGATCGGCAACACGAGAGAATGGGGTTTTCGGTTGACAAGATCGATCCCCTAGCAATCAGAGAGCGATCGCCTCAACGCAAGCGATCGCTCTCATTTTAGTTTATTCTTGAATGGGATCGTCTGGAGGAGGATGACGACCAATTTCTAAATCTGCTGCGCGGATATTCAAAATGCGCGATCGGTTAAAATCTAACTCAACAACTGTTGCGCGTCCTGTAGGGGTGAGTCCTATAATTCTTAAGCGATCGCTAGACCAAATAAAATGTTCTGACCAAATATCTAAGCGAGGATTAAACAAAGCAACTTCTCGACCGGATTGTATATCGATTCCCGTAATGTTATTATACTTCTTCCGATTGCAGTGAAAGCAAGCCAAAGCTAAATTATCCAACCGATTTGAACCACTGCGACTCAAGGGAATAACGTGGTCTACAGTAAAACGAACATATTGCCATTGTTCGCTCGCGTGACAATATTCGCATAATTCTTTTGCACGCTGACGAACGCGATCTTTTATTTCTTCAGTAATTGTACGATAACCCGACAAGAGAATAGCTCCTGCTAACTTTGCGTTAAATAAAGATTGCGAATTGTACGATTAATCCAACTCAAATAATCGTCTAATTCTTCATAAGAGTCTAGTTCTTCTGTCTCGCGATCGCTTAAATTAGATTCCTTATATTTTGTCAGTAATGATTCAATGCGAGACTGAACTTGTTCCGAAGCTCGAAAAATCGGAATTCCTTCCACTAAATCGATACTCACCATACTTTCTTTCGGAAAATTGCCGGGTAAGCGTTCTAATTTTAAAGGAAGAGGAGTCATCATACTAACCTCAAATTTATTTATATTTTAGCAGCGATCGCGCTACAGAACGGCTACACTGGCACAATGGGAACGCGATCGCCAAAATTCAATAGATCGTTTAATTTTGTGATGCGTTATGCTGTCGCCAACGCATCCTACGCGATCGCTGATCGCTACAAGATCGGATATCTAGCTATATGCCCTTTGTTTTTTGCCAATTCTCCAAAGCTGCAATGACAAAACTTGCAGCTGGATGATTAAGCAATTGCTCCAAAGCAGACACACTACCTGCTTGCAAAGCACTAAGCACGCGCTGCATCAAACTTGAATCACTTTCGATCCGGGTAACTACCTCCGTTGCTAACTGCATTCGGCCTGATACAGTTTCCGTTGAATAGGTTGCAGACAATTGTTCGAGAAGTTGTTGAATTTCTGTTGCAGCTTCAGCAAGAGTTTTCTGTTGCTCCAAAGTAAATTATATTGGTTAGCTTGTTGACGTGCGTTATCTGTAACTTGATTGGCAAAATTAGCAACATTCGCACTATGCAAGTCATTGTTAAACGCTTCCAAGCTAGATTGACTTTCTGATGATGAGTTCTGCATTTGAGATTGTCCTATGTTGATGATTTGAGTAAAACTACTGTAGTCATGTTGAGCAGCAATTTGCGTCTCTTCTTTTGAAAAGGTCATTCCCTTACCGAGAATTCCGTCTTCCTCAAGCTTTAGAGACCAATTCAAAACCACATTCTTTACACTTTCCAAAATTCCATGTGCTTGTGACGGATCGATGTGTATGGCCATCTCATAGGGAATATAATCATAGCTCCTTAAAAAGTTATCTAAAGCCGAAGGCATTGTAGTCAAGGCTGAACGAGCATTTTTTGTGTTTGCAATTAGCGACTCTATCTGACTAATTGGCTGATGTACAGGTCTTTTAGATATAAGTTCGTGAATTTCAGGAGGCATAATAATTGGTATCCAACCGCGAACAGTATTACGAGCTTTTAGTTCCCCGTACATAAATCGATATTGAGGTAACTCCGATCCTTCAGGATAACCATCTAACTCGTTCTGTATCCAATGTTGAAACTCTTGTATATTGAGTTTTCTGGCAACTACTAGAGCTTTTCGCAGTAAAGCCAACACTGTTATAGATATATCAAGGGCATCTCTTTGTAACTCTAGAACCAATGAATTCATAGATTTTAGCTATCTTATTCCAATTAAATACGATCTCTCCAATATTCCGGTTCTCGGTGAAGATGAGCGACAGCGATAATAATAATTGTATCATTTTCTATCGTGTAAATAATACCATAAGGAAATTTTTTGGTTTGACAGCGACGAACTTCCTCATCTAATAAAGACCAACCCAAAGGAAATGCAACGATTCGTTCAATTGTTGATTGTACTTCATCACGAAAATCTTTTCCCAATCCAGTGCGCTGTTTTTCATAATACTGTACTGCTTCGCGGAGTTCGCGACGTGCGGGACTTAAAAATGTAATGTTCAAAGATCTCTTAACTCCTCAAATACTTGCTCTGCTGGAATTGCCTCTAATTCACCCCTGCGATATGCTTGCAGACGATCTTGAGATTCGCTTAACCAGAGTCGATCCAAACGGGAATCGGGTCGATCTAAACTGGACACTAAAGCATCAATTAAGGCTGCTCTTTCAGTTGGAGATAATGCTAATGCCTCTTGCAGCACTTTTTGAGTCGATTCGAGCATACTGAAGATTCTCGCGGAAAGAATATTCGTTATATTTTAGCATGATTGCGAGGCGCGATCGCTAATTTACAGAGTTGCACGAATAAAATCCCGATCGCAGGCGATCGCCTCAACAAAAGCTCTCTCTCTCTTTTAAACTTGTCATCGGATAATTCCGATCGCACTTTCTCAATCAAAATCTGTCTGCTTTGGGATGCACTCAAAAATCGGAACATTTTCAACTTATAACTGTTGCTTTGCTCTTGCTATCTGCCGAACTATTTCTACATCTACACTTAAGCGATCTGCAATTGCTTGTACGCTCAATCCCAAGTCCAACAATAGCTCAATAATTTCTGGCTGCATTTCTTGTCGGGTCTGTTCCAAAATACTTTGATAGAGTGGAGTTTTTCTGAATTCGCCTAAATCTAGCATTTTTTCTAGCTCCGTCAACTTCAGCGAGTTGGTAAGTAAAGAGCGTATGTTATCATTCTTGCTCTTGAGCAATCTTCTTAACAATGTCTAAATCTAAATTTAGACATTCAGAAACTTGCTGTATGCTCAATCCTATTTTTAGCAATTTAGGAACGGCTTCTAGTTTAGTTTGTTCTACTATACTTTGATAGAGTGGAGTTTGTCTGAATTCACCCGAATCTAACATTTCTTGACGAGTTTTTTCGACAATACTTTGATAGAGTCGAGTTTGTCTGAAATTGCCTAAATCTAACATCGTTTCTAGCTCCGCCAATGTCAGTGAGGGAAATTTATAGAAAATAATTCCCTGAATCAAGGATAACACAGTTCGATTGAACTTGTCATTGGATTCTTCCGATCGCACTCTCTCAATCAAAACTCGTCCCCGTGAGAGGGCTTGTTGAGGGCTTTTAATAAATAATCGTGCAATTTCAATTGCGAGAGAATCGTTTTCTCCTTCCTCGAGTTCGTCCAGATAGACCCGCAAGAGATGATTTTCTGTTAAAACGCGATACCGTGGATGAGGTAACACTTCTCGACTGCGGCGATCGTAGATGACAACAGCACGCCAATCGGTTTGCGGGGGTTTATACTGACGAAAATAAACGAAAATTTCTCCAAAGAAGCGATCGTAAAATTCCTCATCTTTATAGGTCTGAAATTCAATAAAATATAAGGGTTTATCGATAATTTCTTTTGGAGGAACGAGCAAACCATCCAAACGAAAAGATTGCTGTTTAACTTCGGGAGCGCTGAAACGATAAATGTTAGCATTGACGTTAGTTTGACCGATAATCTCAAAAAAGAAATTTGGTAACTGTTTAATCAATTCATAGAAAAGAATATCAGTTTTCATGTTTGGTTGCTTTGATTATAGTCGGGTGGGCAGAGGATATGAATATGAGTCAATTATTAAGATTGGATCGTAT
>JBFRWJ010000589.1:0-8173 GCA_051439525.1 Spirulina sp.
TATCAGTGAACATTGAGGGAATAAACAATAACCAACAACCAATAAACAATAACCAACAACCAATAACCAATAACCAACAACCAATAACCAATAACCAACAACCAATAACCAATAACCAACAACCAATAACCAATATCAAATTACGCTTTGCAGTGAAGGATACGGGAATTGGGATTTCTGCTGAGGGACAGAAGAAACTGTTTCACTCGTTTTCCCAGGTGGATGCCTCTAATACTCGCAAGTATGGGGGAACGGGGTTGGGATTGGCAATCTGTAAAGAATTGGTGCAGTTGATGGGAGGGGAAATTGGCGTGGAAAGCGTTCCCGATCGCGGTTCTACGTTCTGGTTTACTGCCGTTTTTGAGGCTTTAACCCCGGAAGAAGAACAAAGTATTCCCCCTCGTAAAGACGTACAAGCATCCCTCGCCGTGCTGGCTGGAAAAAAACTCCTCGTGGTCGATGATAACGCCACCAATCGCAAAGTCGTGCGCTTGCAGGCGCAGGCGTGGGGGATGGAGGTCGATGAAGCCCAAAATGGAACCATGGCACTGGCAATTTTGCGTTTGGCGGTGGTTTTAGGCAAACCCTACGATCTGGCACTGTTAGACATGCAAATGCCGGAGATGACGGGGGAAATGTTAGGACAACAAATTCGCAACGAAGCTGAGATTGCGCGATCGCGACTGATTCTGATGACTTCTCTCGACCATCTCGATTTAGTGTCTCGGGTGCGGGAGATTGGTTTTGATGGCTATTTGCTCAAACCGATTGTTGCTTCGCGTTTGTTCAATTGTTTGCTGGAAGTCGTGGAAGGTGCTTCCGGATCCGCGATCGCGCCTCCGGATCTCCTCCTTTCTCCCCGAGGGGGCGAGATTCCCAGTTTCGATACCGCGATCGCGGGCAAAATTCTCGTGGTGGAAGATACCCCTGTCAATCAAAAAGTAGTGTTAAATCAATTGCGCTTGTTAGGCTACGAGGCGGACTGTGCCAATGATGGTCGAGAGGCATTGCAACGATGGGAAGCAGGCCATTACGATTTGATTTTTATGGACTGTCAAATGCCCGTGATGGACGGCTATCAAGCTACCCAAGTTCTGCGACAGCGCGAAGGGAACGAATGCCATACTATTATCGTCGGTTTGACGGCCTATGCGATGAAAGGCGATCGCGAAAAATGTCTCGATGCCGGTATGGATGATTATCTTTCTAAACCCGTTTCCAAGAATGATTTATCGACAATTTTGGAAAAATGGCTTTTCAATGAACAATTATCAATGAACAATGAACAATTAACAATTTCTCATGCCAATTCTAACTCCCAAGTTCTGACTCCCGATGCTTCATCTCTTATCGATCGCGAACAATTTGATGCGATTACCGATGGCGATCGCGAGTTTCAGATTGAATTATTGCAATCGTTTCTGGATGGTGCATGGCAGGATTTATCTCATATCAAACAAGCATTGGCGGCGGACGATTTGCCCGCTCTCGAACAAAAAGCACATCGGATTAAAGGCGCAGCAGCAAATTTAGCCATTACAGAGTTATCCAGTACTGCAGCAGTTTTAGAACAACAGGCACGAGACGATCGCTTAGAAAACCCCCATCGCCTTCTCGCAGAAATCGAAGGATTCATCGAAGAAGTTCAACAATTTTTAGAGGCAACATTAATCAGTCACCAGTCACCAGTCACCAGTCACCAGGCAGTGCTTAAGCCGGAACCTGAGTCCGGCTTTAAGAGCGCTTGGGGGATGGCGAGGTCTCCTCGCCATATCCAACCAAGTAAGACGCACTTCCCCGAAGGGTCACCAGTCTTTTCAGTCACCAGTCACCAGTCACCAGTTATCGGCCCAGAAACCCACAACCCACAACCCACAACCCACAACCCACTCATCGATCGCGAACTTTTGCAAACGATTTCTGGTGGCGATCTCGAGTTTGAAGTAGAATTATTAAATTCGTTTTTGACTGATATCGAGAGGGAATGGCAAGCCACAAAAGCAGCATTTGAGGCAGAAAATTATGCGGATCTAATTCAGAGAGCGAATTCTTTTAAAGGTGCGGCGGAAAGTGTTGCTGTGGGTTTAATTTCCGATTTGGCAGTCCGCTTGATTGCCGGAGCATCGCAACAAGATCGAGAGACTCTTGCCGCCGTGATGAGAGAGCTCGACCAGGTTTTGCATCGCGTAAAAATTGAGTTAGAATGCTAATTTAACATTTATCAAATGAAAAAAATATTTTCTCCTTTGACAAAAAAAGATGTCCTTGTCTTATGCCTTCTCATTTTTTTGGGATGGTTCGGTAATTATTGTCGTTTTCCCCTGCTGTTTGGGGTTGATTTTCTCTTTGGCAGTATTTTTGTTTGGCTGACCGTGTTCCTCTATGGAGCGGGATGGGGGATTTTAGTATCGTGCCTCATTAATAGTTATACGATCGCCTTGTGGGGACATCCCTATGCTTGGATTATCTTTATTTTAGAAACGGCGATCGTGGGTTTATCTTGGCAGCGACGCAACCGCAATATTGTCGCGATCGATATTTTATTTTGGTTATGTATTGGCTGTCCTTTAGGATGGTTATTTTATTCTCAATTTTTAAAATTACCTTCTATTACAGTGTGGTTGATTATTCTCAAACAACCGATTAATGGCACTTTTAATGCTTTTGTATCCACTCTAATTTGGTCTTATCTTCCCTTACAAAATTGGTTAAAAAAAGAGAAAAAATATCTTACTCTCTCTTTTCAACAAACATTATTTAATTTGTTTTTTGGCTTTATATTTGTTCCTGCTTTATTTATATTTGCGATTAATAGCAATCAAGAATTTAAGAATATTGAGAGTAAAATCGACGATTTGTTCAGACCAATCTTAGTTCATTTTTCTGATGATTTAGCTGAAGAAATCAAAGTTCATGCTGCTGGACTTAATGGTTCAATTGATGAATTTATTAAATTTAGAGAAGATCCCACCTCTGACTTCAACACATTCCTGAGAGAAATCAATAGTATTTTTTCATCTTTTGTTTACATTATTGCCGTTGATGAACGAGGAAATATTATTGCTTCATCTCAAAATAATTTAGAAAAGTCCGAAAATTTTGAGAGGATTTTTCAAAATGCGTTTCCTTTGACCTTTGATTTTCTAAACGCCGAGAGTTTTGCAACCTTCGATCCAGATACGTCAGCTTTTTATCTCAAAATTGATATCACGAAAGATCAAAAAATATTAGGATATCTCCTTGGAAAAATTGATTTAAAAGAATTCGATGAGTGGGAAGAATATATCGAAGAAATTAACTCTCGTAATTTTGATTTTCGCCTCGCACTTTTCGATCGCCAAGGTCAGAAAATCATCGGCAGTCCCGAAACGCAATCTGCCGATCGGCTGACATCAGGATTGTACTCCAAAAATCTTCGGACGGGGTCGATCGTCCACTGGCTTCCCAGCGACCCAAATTTATCAACGATATTGCGATGGCGAAAATCTTTTTTCCGCAAAGAAGTGCCTTTTGGTTTTGATTTTCCTTGGACGATCGCGATCGAGGCTTTGCCCGCGACTTATATTCAAAATTTACACGAATTGTATACTTTAGATTTAGCAGTAGGTACGGTTCTTGCCTTTTTGGCAGCATTTTTGGCGCGATTCCTCAGTCAGCGCTTAATTTTTCCCATTTCCCAACTTGCCGAGAAAACTACAAATTTGCCCGCAAAATTAATGAATCGAGAACCGTTCATTTGGAAACGGAGTACTGTGAGAGAAATCAATACCTTGGTGACTAATTTCCAGACTATGGCATACAGTCTGCAAGAACAATTTAGCACTTTACAAAATATCAATCAAGTGTTAGAAGAACGAGTCAAAGAACGCACCCGAGCCCTTGAAGTGACAATCGCCGAACAGAAAGCAGTCGAACAGTCTTTACGAGAGAGTAAAAATCGCTTTAAAGCGCTATCGGAAGCTTCGCCTCTGGGTATTTTTGAAGCGGATGCCGAAGGAAAATGTACCTATGTCAATCGGCGTTGGTGCGAAATGACAGGTTTAAATTTAGAAGACGCAAAAGGAGAAGGTTGGCTGCGAGTCATTCATCCCGAAGATCTCCGGCGCGTCTTTCAAGAATGGGAAGAAGCCAGTCAAAAAGGAACATTTTTAGCCTCAGAATATCGCATGGTGAAACCAACGGGAGAGACATTATGGGTATTTGCACAAGCAGGAGGAATTTGGCAAGAAAATGGCGAATTAATCGGCTATGTAGGCGCGATCGCGGATATTTCCGAACAGAAAAATGCCCGAGAACAATTGCAGCACTATCAAGAACAATTAGAAGATTTAGTTGAGGAACGTACCCAACAATTGCAAGCAGAAATGCAGCAACGCCAGCGTACTGCAGAGGCATTACAATATCGTGCCGATCTCGAACAACTCATTACCCAAATCTCCAGTCGTTTTATTAATATTAATGCCAGCGAACTCGATGAGGCAATCGATCGCGCCTTACAAGAGATTAGCGAATTTACGGGCAGCGATCGCGGCAATGTTTTTCTAGTCTCGGAAGACAATACTAGCGCGAGTAAAACTCACGAATGGTGCGCCTCGGGTGTCGAAGCCGCCATCGAACAAGCTCAGAATCTGCCTTTAGCGATCGTACCTTGGTTTAAGGAGCAATTGGATCGTTTAGAAATCGTTCACATTCCTTGCGTCGCCGATGTACCAACTGAGGCTAATGCCGAAAAAGAAATGTTACAATCTTTTTCCATTCAATCTTTACTTACCTTTCCCCTCGCATCTCGCGATCGCTTGTTGGGTTTTTTATCTTTTGATGGCATCAAAATAGCGAAAACATGGAGCGAGGAAACCATCGATTTATTAAAAGTCGTCGGGGAAATTTTGGCCAATACTTTCATCCGCGTGCAAGCGGAATCGGAACAGTACAAACTGGCGTTACTGGTGGAAAACAGCCAAGATTTTATTGGTGTTGCTAGTATCGAAGGTCAAACACTGTATTTGAATCAAGGGGGATGTAACTTAGTGGGTTTGGACAATATTGAGGAAGCTCGCGCTCAAACGATTCCCGATTACTTATTTCCGTCGGATTGGAATGTTTTTCAAAATACAACCCTGTACGAGACTTTGACAACCGGACAATGGCAAGGGGAAGCGAAATTAAAACATTTTCAAACCGGGGAAGCGATCGATGTGGAGATGAATTTGTTTCTCATTCGCGATCGCCAAACTCGAGATCCCCTCTATTTAGCTACCGTCCAACGGGATATTACCGAACGAAAACGCTATGAAAGAGCCTTAGAAAAAGAACGCCAACAACTGCGACAAATCGTGATTAATGCCCCAGTTGCGATGGCCATGTTCGATCGCAAAATGTGCTATCTGGCTTACAGTAATAAGTGGTTGTCCGATTACGAAATACCAGACGAAAATCTCATCGGGAAAACCCATTATGAAGTGATTCCCGATTTAAAACCAGAGTGGCAAAAATTATATCGACGCGGCTTGCAAGGGGAAGCCTACGCGAATGCCGAAGAATTATGGGAAAGAGAAGGCGATCGCAACGTTTATATTCGTCGCGCCATTCAACCTTGGTATGCCAGCGAGAATGAAATCGGAGGCATTATTATTGCTTCAATTGTGATTAACGAATTGGTGGAGGCACGAGAAGCAGCTTTAGAAAATGCTCGCCTCAAATCGCAATTCCTTGCCAATATGAGTCATGAAATTCGCACTCCCATGAATGGGGTCTTGGGAATGACAGAATTGCTCTCCACGACGAAGCTAACCGAGGAACAATTAGATTACGTACAAACCTTGAAAAGTAGCGGCGAATCTCTTCTGACTTTGATTAACGATATTCTCGATTTCTCCAAATTAGAAGCCGGAGAAATGCGTTTGGATATGCGCGAGTTCGATCTCAAGAAACTCCTCGAAGATTTGTTGGATTTATTTGCCCCTCAAACCAATACAAAGGGGCTGGAGTTGGTTTACACCATTGAATCCAATGTTTCTCAGTTTCTCGAAGGAGACTCAACCCGCCTGCGCCAAATTTTAATCAATCTCATGAGCAATGCTATTAAGTTTACCAATACGGGAGAAGTATCTGTATCAGTCACCCGTCATTTCAGTCACCCGTCATTTCAGTCACCCGTCACCCGTCATTTCAGTCACCCGTCACCAGTCACCAGTCACCAGTTGGGGAACAGCGAACAGTTATCAGCGATCGACCACCAACCACCAACCACCAACCAACAACCAACAACCAATAACCAACAACCAATAACCAATAACAAATTACGCTTTGCCGTTAAGGATACGGGAATCGGGATCGCGCCGGAAGATCGGGTTAAATTATTTCGCTCTTTCTCTCAAGTGGATGCCTCAACCACCCGCAAATATGGCGGTACGGGGTTGGGTTTGGCGATATGCAAGCAATTGGTAGAACTGATGGGGGGAGAGATCGGAGTTGAAAGCGTTGCGGGAGAAGGATCGATCTTTTGGTTTACGGTGTTTCTTCCGGCAAGTAGCGGTGAAACCCTCGACAATGAACCCATTTCCGATCGCGCCAATTCCAGCCTGCACGGAAAAACAATTTTGATTGTCGATGATAATCCTACCAATCGCAAGTTCGTCCATTTGGAAGCGATCGCTTGGGGCATGAAGGTGGAGGAAGCAGATAATGGGGTTGCAGCTTTACAACAATTACGGTGGGCTGCCAAGAACGATTGTTTGCCCGATGCAGTTCTCATTGATTGGCAAATGCCTCACATGACGGGGGAAGCCCTCGGACAATTGATCCGCAGCGAAGCCGATTTCGATCGCATCAAATTGATTTTAATGACTTCTGTGGAACGTGGCGATCTGATGAACCGATGCGCGGCGATCGGGTTTAACGGCTTTTTGACTAAACCGGTGGGTTCTTCTCGCTTGCGTGCCTGTTTGCTGGCTACCTTTAGCGGCAGCCAAGATTTTGAGGCGCGATCGCTGATTCTCCCCCAACGAGAAACCCCGAAACTCCTGCCCTTGAACCCTGCTAAAATTTTGCTGGTAGAAGATACCCCCGTCAATCAAAAAGTGCTTTTAAATCAATTGCGCTTGCTCGGTTATCGCGCCGACTGTACCGATAATGGTAAAGAAGCGTTAGAGTATTTAAGGCATCAGGAGTGCGATTTGGTGTTTATGGATTGTCAGATGCCCGTTATGGATGGGTATCGCGCCACTCGCGCCCTGCGAGAACGAGAAGGACAAGATCGCCATACCATTACGATCGGGTTAACGGCTTATGCCATGAAGGGCGATCGCGAGAAATGTCTCGAGGCTGGTATGGATGATTATCTTTCCAAACCCGTTACCACCGAAGCGCTAGCCGCAATGTTAGAAAAATGGCTTTTCAATGAACAATTATCAATGAACAATGAACAATTAACGGAACAAAAACCACCAATCGAGAACAACTCAGCAATTGCCAAGAACCCAATACCGATCGATCGCGAGTATCTCGAACAAATTACAGAGGGCGATCGCACTTTTCAACTGGAATTGATTCGTTCTTTTCTGGAGGATGCCCAAAGCGATCTCGAAAAGGCACGACAGGCTTTTGCCGATCGGAATACGATCGCCTTAGAAAGCCATGCTCATCGCATTAAAGGAGGTGCTGCTAGCGTGGGGGCATCGTCAGTGTTAGAGGTTGCCAAACAATTAGAAGGTTTGGCACGAAACAACCAACTCGAATCGGCTTCGATCCCGAGTTTATTGTCTCAAATTGAAGCGGGTTTAATCCAAGTTCGAGCATTTTCACAGCATGAGGAGGGTGTTACCCCTTAAACGAGAGCAGAATTGGTAAGAAAAAATACCTAAAGAATAGTTAAGGCCAAATGGCTCGATCTGGATTCCTGAAGTTCATATAATATTTTGTAATAGGTTTCAATAAATCGCAATTAATGCAATAATGAATCTATATTCTTAGCCTTCTGATTATTTTGTGATGGAGAAAAAAGAATTGGAAGACTCCTGAAAATGACATTTGCAGATCTGAATCGAGACTGATGACCAAAATTTTGATTGCTGACGATCATGCGACCACTCGAATGATCCTGAAAAGACAGCTTCAACAAGGAGGATATGAAATTGTGGAAGCGTCTGATGGAGCAGAAGCGATCGCTTTGGCT
>JBFRWJ010000590.1:0-8909 GCA_051439525.1 Spirulina sp.
TGCCGATCGCGATCGCCGCTTTCAATCCCATCCCCCACAATTCAGGATTTCTCTTTCCCCCTTCTTCATTTCTCGGCTCATTTTCTTCTCTCCGACGGGTGACGGGGACTCTCTTTTTCTCATAAGCCAGCGTAAAAGCGATCGCCGACCAACATTCCCAAAGAAATTCCGTATCCGTCCCTCCCATCAACAAGTAATCTCGATAAACTTGCAAAATAAAAAGAGCGGCTAGATCGGGGTTAAAATCGGGATGAGCATTCGTTTTCACCCAAGGATGTTCGCGAGATGCACCCAAATCCCGAGGCGTTTCTCCGGCAATTTTACGAATATTTTCCCCGGCTCCATCTTCAATGGGAATGGCTCTGGCAAAGGCTTCTAAAACTGCTTTTTCCAAACGAGGAAAGAGCATTAAAGTTGCAAAAGAGCCGTATGAACGTTGGGGCAAACTTTCGTAATAACGAGCATCCAAACTCTCCCACAGAGCAAATTGTCCCACGGGATCTGTTTCCGTGGCTGCCGTCCATAAAGTCCCCCCATCTGCGAGTAAATAGAGCGCGTTAAAGAGTGCCATTTTGAATCCGTCGGGCAGATCGCGATCGAGGATGGGTTTTTGCCATGCTTCAATTTTATCCCGCCAAACATCCCCATGTTTGAGAGCCGTCCGCACTATCGTCCAAGCATTGTTCCCCGTCCTGGCAAAAAAATCGCTGTGACGGCGAAAATAAGTTACCCCCTCTGCAAATTCGGTGACGGGGAAATCCCAAGCCAGAATAAAGGGGATTTTGCGAGTTCTTCCGGGACGGATCGTAAAGCGAGAAGCCATGGCTGCGGCAATTTGTTCTCCCGGGGAGGCAGGGGTCTCATTTTGCAGATCTGGCAAACTGCCATTCATGGCAAAATAGTCCCAAATCTCTCCCCCATCGCCTTCCGGATTCCAACGGGCGGTATAAAAGGCTTCGATCGCGGGGTTAATGATACTGGCGATGGCCATTTGTCCTTCCCCTGCCTGCAATTCATCGTAGAGGCGCACGCGATTAAACAAACAACCGATACGATGATGGTCTTGAATCCACTGATTAAAATTTCCCGTACTCTCTCGCCATTTAGGGCGATATTCGGGGAGAGTGCGCCCCTCTTGGGTGTCCGAGGTTTTATTGGCATTGGCAAACCAACCCACCATATTTTGCCAAGTCAACATAATGCTCAGGGTGAGGGGGCGATCGCTGGGGTTGTGTACCGTCCAATCAAAAATCGCCACGGGATAGCTGGATTCTTGGTAACATCCCGCCCATATCGGAGAAAACTGCTCGCAAATGATTTCACTCTTAAAAATCCCCTCGTACTTAAACCAACTGCGAGGATAGAGAGCATGATAAGTGCCGCCTCCTTCGGGATACCACGCCCATCGGGAGAGACTGCCGTCTGGGGGGGGTTGGGTAGACAAGGCGTAAACTTTAGGCTTTTCCCCTTCTAATGCTTCGTAAATGCTAAATTGACAGGCCGGCAGACTGCGAAAAATATGTTCTCCTCCGTCGAGATGCCAGAGATTAAAATTCCCGTCGTGCGATCGCCCGATACATCCGGCCCCCAAACCCCCGAGGGGCATGCCGTGCCCAGCTCCATCATCGTTGTTTCGGGCAGTATAGGGACGATCCCAACCAAGGCCGATGGGTCGCTGCCAAGCACAAGCAGGAATTTGGGGACGAGGGATTTCAAATTTCATCGTTGAGGGAGAAAGGAGCGGGCAACTTTAACAAAAAGATTGAGCAGAATTCCCCCTGCTCTGTAGCTTGGGGACGGGGCTTTTAAAGGGCGGAAATCGTTCCGCCCCCAGCCCCTCATGAATGCTCGACCAACATCATAACCCGCGTAGCGTCATAGTCTTGCATTTTTCTGTTATAATTGAGTAATATTTGTAGAATCGAGCAATGGCAATTCGGCGTTTTACATTTCGGTTATACCCCAACAAGGAACAGGAGCGAAAGCTGTTTGAAGCGCGTCGTCTTCACTGTTATTTGTATAATGCCTGCATTGCCCATCGTCAATACGAATGGAGAGCCAATCAAAAATCCGTTTCCTATTTTGACCAGCAAAATTGTTTGCCGGAATTCAAGCAAGTTTGGACAGAGTTTGCCTCTCTCCATTCTCAATCTCTCCAAGCAACGGTCAAGCGCGTCGATCTGGCCTATCAATCGTTTTTCAAAGGACTGAGAGGCAAGCCAAAATTCAAATCCATTCGCAATTATTCCGGCTGGACTTATTCGGCTAAATCGGGATGGAAAGCCAAGACCAATGGCAAGTATGGCTCAGTCGTACTCAACGATTTAGGGATCGAAATTAAAATGCGAGGTCAGGCAGGACAGTGGGGAGTTCCAACAACTCTAACCCTTGTTTACCGACCGAGTAAAAATCAATGGTTTGCCTCTTTTACCGTTAACGTCGAGACTTCAGAATCCAGATTTGGCAAGAACTCCCAACTCGAATACGAATCAGTTGTCGCCTTCGATCTGGGAACGGAAACGGCATTGACGCTCTACAATGGGGAAGAATTTTCTAAGGTTGAGAACCCACGATTTACTCAAAAAGCAGAAGCCCAAATTAAGAAGGCTTCTCAAGAGTTAAGGCGAAAAAGAGCGCCCAATCGGAAAAAGAAAATTAAACCTTCCAGTCGTTGGAAGAAAGCGAGAAAACGAGTCTCTCAACTGCAAAGAAAAGTTGCCAATCAACGTCGAGATTGGCAACATAAGATTACTTCTGAGATATCCCGTCATCATGACATCGGAGTGACTGAAAAGTTGAATGCTCGCGGCATGACCCGAAAAGCCAAAAAAGGGAGTAAGCGAAAGCGTCAAAAGGCCGGACTGAATAAATCAATTCTGTCGGTTGGATTCGGGACGCTCAATCAAATGCTGACCTATAAAATCGAGGCGAAAGGTGGGTTAATGCTCATTCTTCCAACGCGAAAGCTGAAACCATCACAGCGCTGCCCTAACTGTGGAAAAGTTCATAAACATTGGGCAGAACTCTCGAATCGATATCATGTTTGCGATGCTTGCGGAATCCCCCCTTCTTTTCCCCCCTTAATAAGGGGGGTTAGGGGGGATAGGCTCGGTTTTAGCAGAACTCGCGAGAAGCCTCCGCTTCAAATCTTCGATTGAAGCGAGAGACGGCGCTTTTAAAGGGCGGAAATAGTTCCGCCCACAGCACCTCATGAATCGTGAGCATATACTTGTGCTACAATTTTAATATTGTTGGAACACCAACTCTAAACGCGAAAACCAAGCGTCTAAAAACTTAACAACCCTGTGGAAGACGGGGTTCTGCCTATGGACGCTGAGTAAGACCAAGAGAAAACTTATTTTCTGGAGGCTTCGGCGGTAGAAGTAGGAAGCCGCGATTGAGGTCGAAGGATGCTGAATTTAGTTCAGCATATCCAATCGACCTGTTGAATCAAAGATTCAATCGTCGGTACTTCACTGATGTATAATGCTGCCTTGAACCGGCAGCCGGGGGACGGTGCTGCCCTCGTAGACTGTGGATGTCTTAGCTCTACCGCAAAGGCTCGTACTCATACGGGATCGATGCGGCAACTGGGGCAGATGAAGCGTCAGAAACCCCAACCTCCACGAAGTAGGTTGGGGTAGTTCATATGAGATTATTCGGGCGATCGCGTCAATCCTAAAATTTTTTCCAACCGGGCGCGATCTTCGGGTTTGGCGCGAAAGCGCCCTTTCTCTAGATCCCGAATCCAGCTCTGACTTTTTCCCGTCTCCTGTGCCAACTCGCGTTGACTCATCCCCAAATGCTTTCTCGCTTCGGCGATCGCGTCGGCGGATAAATCCGACTTTGGCCGCGCTTGTCCCTTGCGGTTGCTTTTGTACTGTCGTTTCTTCTCCAATTTGCTCAAGGATTGCGCCCATTCCGGCGGAAACTCAAAGTGTAAAATCTTGGCTTTGCTCAGTCGCATCCACTTCCCTCGGGGGCTGGAGTCCGTCAGGCGTTGGTCGCGAGACCCATCATTAATCCAAAATTCTAAGGCTTCTTCTGCATCTTCCGGCAGGTCTGCGAGTTTTGCCCACAGGGGCTGAATCTCTTCGGGATAGGTTTCCGGATCGAATACGGGGGCGATCCCGTAACGATTTAACACCTCTAAATCACTCTCAAAAGTCCGTAATAAGCGCTTGCGCCGTTCGCGATCGCTATTGGCAATCTCAATCCTTGCTTCTCCATAAGCAACTCGCATTAAGGTGGGAACCGCGATCGATTGTCGCAAACCCATTTTCGACTTAAATAATAGCCAGAGCATGAGGCGAATGGCACCGGGATGCTGCTGCCAGATACTCGTGACGGTATTCAACACGAACTCGGGTAAGTGACCGTATTGATAAAACGCCGAGCGCTTGCGATAATCCTGCTTATTGAGAAAATGCTTGGCCCACATTCCCGCTCGAATTTTAACGGTCAATCCCACTAAATGCCGACAGCCCTCGGCATCTTCTTGAAAATGATGCTTCACTTTAACCAGATGCCAAAGGCGATCGAGTTCCACGGAAAACCCTTTTACTTTGCCTTGCTGCGGCCAGTGAATCGAAACGAGCAGTTGACAGGGCTGCTGGACTAAGGATTTGATCAGGGTTAACTTGTCTCCTTTATTCATGTCCTTGCGCTTGTCTAATCCCAAATACTGCTCGATTTGGCGATCGTTAATCGTAAATGTCTCTTCCCAAGGTTTTTCTAAGGTTGTCGCACAGGCAGCAAAAATCAAATGCAAGCACGCCGAGCGCGGGTCGATCGCGTCAATGGTGGCATAGGCGGGAGCGCCTTGCAAGCGATCGGGAGATTTGGCGCGGGGATCGGCGGCCAGCCAAAAGAGCAATTCTCCTCGACCTTGTTTGACCGGGCGGCGATAGTAAGGATGTCCTTCTTCATCGGCATCCCACGAAAGAATCGAGGCACTCGAAAGCAGCGTACATCCTTCCCAAACTGCCATGGCCGAAGCAAAAGGGTGGTTATTGCTGTTTATAAAGAGATCGGTGTGGGTGGGAATATTTTTGGTGGCTTTGTTTCTCCCTTTTTTAAGTTTTAAGGGAACGGGACTCTCGAGGGCACAGTTGCTCACGCACAAGGGTTCGGCATTATACCCCTCGCATCGATTGCACAAACCGGGTTCGATCCAATATCGTCCTTCTTCAAATTGAATGGCTCCTGTCGGGCATTGCGGTTGACACGTTCCGCATCCGTCACAACTCCCGGATATTGCATAAGCTTTGGGTTTTTTGCCTGTCATTTGCTGTTATCCTTGCTCTAAAATTCAGTTTTTGGGTTTTGAATTGGCTCGATCGCTTGTGTTTTTAAGTTTTGTTTTTTAGCAATAAAACTATCTTTAATTTGCGCAATTAAATTGCACTTTTTGTTTTGCTCGTAATTGCGCCAAGTCACTAGAACCCCGATCAATTAAAGAATTACAGGTTTGATGTTTCCATTATTTTTGCGGAAAATCTGTTCAGATCGATCCATTTAATATTTTCTTAATCTTGTTATTTGTTGCGGGCTGCAAGCCGCGTCGTCAATTCGTAATTTGCAATTCATAATTCATAATTTGCAATTCTCTAGATGAGTCGGTCTTCCTCCGAAAACCCTAGCGATCGCGCATCCATTCTCAATTAATGGCTCTATTATTGCGAATTGGGATTCAGAAGAGGCCAGAAAACTTTTATCATGAGATGGCGTGCATTTAAGTTGCACAGATTACATTTATTGATTTTTGAGTCTTAAAGAATCCCGAAGATCAATTTGAGTCTTTTTTCTCCGACTGGTTTTCCGATTCTTGTTTGGTTTAAGATTGTCGGCGGTTTCAGACCCATCAATATCCTGCTGTATTTTTTGTTACGCTGTAGCAAATATCAACAATTGGGCAGAGATTTTAGGATGCGATCGCTTGGGGACTTCATCGCCGCGATCGAGTTAAATGCTCATCGTTGTAGAATTAATAAAATATCCAAGAAAAAGTCAAATATCGGATGGTAAAATGATTAAAATTCCGATCTCTATTTTTTTAGCGCGACGAGAGATATACTATTTTAAACTCAATCCCCTGAAAAAGCAAATATAAAAATTAAATGGTTGTCAATCATCTAATATTGTTGTAATTTTTGAGAAAAAAGATATTGAGAAAAATTCCCTGTAAGTATAATATGATAAAGAATACAGGCACTATAAATTTGATGATTTTGTCACAAAAACTAATCATTATTAGTTTTTAATAACCTTCTTAATTGGGAATCACTCAACTGAATTCCCACAATATCGAACATATATTTTGCCAGTCGATTCGCCGTCCATTTTTCAAAATCCAGTCCCAACTCGGCAGGACTTTGCTTGACAATCTCTAAAAGTTTCTGGCAATACTCATCTGTTACTTTCTTATTATTTCCTTGATGTTTGCGATCTTGCAGACTTGATAAATCTTTCGGATCTCCATGACGACACCAGTAAGCAACCGTTCTGCGAGAGCATCCTAAAAATTCCGCAATTTCAGCTTGAGTTTTGCCGTCATTAAGAAGTAAAAACATTAAAATTCTTTCTCTAACTTCTGGATATTGGCTAGTTCTTAAGGCTTGCTGTAAATATTTTTTTTGTTCTGGTGCAAGGAAATCTTTTTTAGTCATATTCGACAAAAATACACTATAATTAATTTTGATTAAGTGAAAGTTAAATGATTGTTAACAAAATTTAATCTTACTAGATTAAATTCTTATTAGTCTTATTTTAGAAACTTTTCAGGTCGAACTAACTCAAAATTCATAACTAAGTTTAATGCTGGTAATCAAGAAGAAAAAGCCAGTCAATAGAAGGAGAACCGATCGTGAAAAGCTTACTGATTAAAAGTTTATCTCTTGCCTTGCTAACCGCTGCGATCGCCCCGACAGCATTAGCAGCGACTGTAGAATCCAACGAAGTGACGGTAAAAGAAACTCAGACAGAACAGATTAAAGCCCGTCGAGAGAGGGAATGGTTCGATCGCGACTCCCGTCGATTTAAAGAAGAACCCGATGTTCTCAAGGCTCGTCAGGAACGGGAATGGTTCGAGCGCGACTCCCGTCGATTTAAAGAAGAACCCGATGTTCTCAAGGCTCGTCGGGAACGGGAATGGTTCGATCGCGATTCCCGTCGTTAATTTTTCGTGCGAGATCGAGTGACAGATCGAGAGATTGGATAGATAAGACATTTCGGGAAATAGGACATCTGTTAGGAGATGTCCTACTTTTTTGTGGTACAACGAGAACGTTATGAAAGGAAAGAGTAAGTGGTGAAATCTGTCGCGTTCATATTGTTGCTGGTTGTGTCTTTCGCGATCGCTTCTCCCTCCCATGCTGCATTTTGTCATCAGCAGAGCGATCGTCAAATTTGCATTCTCCAGATTAAACGCAGTGCGAAAAATTACTGGGAATATCGAGCCAAAGTGAGTATTGATGGTCATGTCAGACCCACAGAAATTTATAATTGTCGCGATCGCCTGCGCATTGAAAAAAATGGTAAATCTATCCCCTTTCATCCAGAAGGAGTAGGAGAATATATTTGTAGCTTTTTTAAATAGCGATCTCGTTTTGATGAGGAGTCTGAAAAATGACAACTACCGACAGATTTCATCTCAGTCCCGATGAAATCTGCTAATTTTTGTGAATCCGCAGGCTGCACGTTTTGCGCTTGGAGATTGATTAAGAGCTGAGATTAAAGCGGTTTCTTGGTCGGAAGGCCAACCCGACGCGGATATTGAGTGGGAGTTGGCTCTTTTTTTTCTAAATAAATACAATGGCGAACACTTTTGGTTAAGGGAGTTTGAAACGATGCGATCGCTTTAATATTCCCGCCTAATTTCGCGATCGCGGGTGTTAAATGTTCTCTTTCTTCCTCGCTCCATTGACCCCGATACAAAATCGCTACGCCTCCTATTTTCAGTAGAGGGAGAGCATATTCGGCACAAACGGAAGGCAAAGCAACAGCCCTAATATAGACTAAATCATAAGATTCTCGATAGTTGATATCTTGTCCGATTTCCTCGGCTCGTCCGACTAAAGTCTTGACATTGTGGAGATTTAATGTATCTATGATTTCATCCAAAAGGATCATTTTTTTACGAACTGAATCTAACAGTGTTATCCGATCGCTCGGACGCGCGATCGCGATGGGAAGTCCGGGAAAACCGCCTCCCGTACCAATATCGATCGCGGTTTGCGGTTCTCCTTCTCTTGCCAACATTTCTAAAGGAGTAATTCCTGCGAGGGAATCCCAAATATGTTTTTCGAGAAATTCGAGGGGTTCAGTAATTCTTGTGAGATTGCCGCGTTCGTTTTTAACCAGAATTTGTTGGTATAGTTGTTGAAATTGCTGGAACTGTTTTTCCTCGGGCTGCCAGTTCAATGTTGGCAAAATTTCTCGAGCGATCGCAACATCGAAACATTCCTTCTTCATTTTTTACAAAATCAAATATTTTAATAAAATTAGCGTACTAATTGGAGCGGGAATCATTTCCCCTCGAAAGTCAAGCAATTCCACTAAAATCAAATAAACAAGAGCTAGGAAAATAGAAATTGCGCCGGTAATAATAGCGAGAATTTTGCCGCGAGTCATTTCAATGAACAATGAACAATAAACAACGAATTATAATTATACCTCGTATTCTTGAGAATGGTTGAGAGTTAGAGCGATCCCAATCTATTTGGTTAACTTTGGCTACCTTTACTTATCAAAAAGATGTTGAACAAACCGATCGCGTTCGGCTTGTTGCCTGACTCGGTTTAATTCAGCCGTCGCCCATTTATTTTTGAATCGGCGTTGTTTGACTTGTTCGAGTTCTCGAGTCATATTGTTAATTCCTCGACTCTGCTCTTAGTTTACCCCATGGCGAC